>NZ_JANRKZ010000233.1:0-51450 GCF_033763155.1 Microcella sp. | reverse complement strand
GACGCGGCAAGTGTGCGTCGCAGGAGCTCGACCGCGTGCACGGGTTCGGGCGTGCGGGCCGAGTCGGGGAGTCCGAGGTCGGCCAGGCCGTCGGCTCCATGAATCGAGGCGGCGTGCTGCGGCTCTTCGAGCAGAGGGCGGTGCGCCCCGGCGGCAACCGGGATGCTGCCGGCCCCGGCCGCATCCAGCACCCGAAGCGTGTTGGTCACGACCTGAGCGAGCGGCGCATTGCCGCCCGTGCACGTGATCGCCCGCACGTCGACAACCGGATGACGCACGGCGAGCAGAATCGCGAGAGCATCGTCGACTCCCGTGTCGACGTCGAGAATGACGGGGCGTGCAGTGTTCATCGGTTCCGCGTTCGGTCAGTGAGCCAAAAGAGCCCGGCGATCATGAGCATCGTGGCGGCGACGAGCAACCCGGTTGTCGGCGAGGTCTCGATGTACCGCGTCACCGCGCCGGGCGGACCGGGTGGGCCAGCTAGTGCGACGCGCAATGCACCGATGGCGATGCCGAGCCCGACGACCGCGAAGCCGAGGCCAATGCCCGTGATCGTGATGCCGGCCTCGGTGCCGCGCGCGAGCCGACGCACGCGCGTGCGCGTGAAGAGGATCGCCGCCCCGACAACGGCGAGAAAGCCGACCGTGAATGGTTCGAGCAGAGCGACGATGACCGACTGTTGAAGCACGGTGAGTCGCACGACGAGCGAAACGATCACCGCGACGATCGCCACGAGAAACACCCAGCGAAAGCGTTGGTCGATGGATTGCCAGCGCAGCACCGAGAGCAAAACCGCGGCCGCTGCGAACCACAGCACCGGGGCCACATCGATGTAGAGCAGCATCAATTCGCCGGGCCGTGCGAAAACGGTGTCGCCGACGCCGAGCTGAAACGCGAGGCCCATGATCGCGAGCGACACGAGGGCGCTCAACAGCAACACCCGAGCGACAGATCCCGAACGGGTGGGCATTCCACCGACGGGAATTGTGCTCGGTGCTGCGTCGTCGCTCATGTTCCCGATGCTAGGTCACGAGGCCGTCTGCGCGCTGAACGGTCGACCTTCGTCGTTCGCGGGACGAACGGCCCTGGTGCCGTGAGCATGACTCCGACAGTCTGAGCACATGACCGTTCACGAGAATTCCCGCCTGGCCATCATCGGAGCAGGAGCCGTCGGCTCGTCGCTTGCCTACGCATCGCTCATTCGAGGCTCTGCGCGTGAGGTTGTGCTCTACGACATCGATGCCGCGCGCGTTGAGGCAGAAGTGCTCGATCTGGCGCATGGCACGCCATTCACGGGGTCGAGCACCATTCGCGGCAGTGCCGACCTCGACGTTGTTGCCGGTGCGAACATCGTGGTGGTGACGGCAGGGGCGAAGCAGCACCCTGGCCAGAGTCGACTCGACCTCGCCGGAGTCAATGTCGGCATTCTCGAAACGCTCATGCCCGAACTCATCGAGCGAGCGCCCGATGCGGTGTACGTGCTCGTGACGAATCCCTGCGACGTTCTCGCGGTGGCCGCTCAGCGCTTCAGTGGACTTCCGGCGGGCCGCGTCTTCTCGAGTGGCACCGTGCTCGACAGCTCACGTCTCAAGTGGCGCCTCGCCGAACGGGTGGGCGTTACCGCCTCGAGCGTGCACGCCATGATCGTGGGCGAACACGGAGACAGCGAGTTTGCCCTCTGGTCGCAGTGCCGCATCGGGCCGATTCCCGTGCGCGAGTGGGTCGATGACCGCGGCGAACTCATCACGGTTGAAGAGCTTGACCAGATCGCGTACGAGGTCAAGACGGCGGCCTATAAGGTCATCGCCGGAAAGGGAGCAACCAACTACGCCATCGGCCTCTCCGGAGCCCGCATCGTCGAGGCGGTGCTCAATGACGAAGGCGCCGTGCTGCCCGTCAGTTCGGTGCTCGATGACTATCGCGGAGTCAGCGGCGTGGCCCTGTCGGTGCCGAGCATCATCGGGGCCGAGGGTGTGTCACGTGTCATCGATGTGCCCTTCTCGGCCGATGAAGAGCGACTGTTGCACGCCTCCGCTGAGACCATTCGCCAGTCGCTCGCGGCGCTCAATTTGGCCTAGGGATGCTCGCCGTGCGAGCCCGCACCGCGGCCCGCACGGCGCTCGTCAGGCGAGGTCGTCAGCGCGCGGTTCTCGCCCGCGCAGGCGTTCGATCTGCCGACGGTCACGCTTGGTCGGTCGGCCAGCCCCGCGTTCGCGGACCACGGTCGCCGGGCGCTCTTCTTTCGGCGGTGGTGGGGGAGTCTGGTCATCGAAGTTGAGGGCCGCGAGGGGGGCACTCGTGCGTTTCGTGATGAGTCCGGTGACGACGACAATGCGCTCACCACCGGGGGTCAGGGCGCGCACACGGTCGCCGATGCGCACCACCTGGGCGGGCTTTGCCGATACGTCGTTGACCTTGATGTGGCCGGCTTTGCACGCGGCGGTCGCGGCAGAGCGTGTCGCATACAGCCGAATTGCCCACGCGTAGGCATCGACCCGCACTCCGGCGGGCGCGGATGCTGGGCTCATGGCATCAGCGTACGAGTCATCGCCTGCCTCGGGGTTCCCGTCAGGCCCGCCGGGTAGCGTGTCGTCATGCCTACTGCTCTCATCACGGGCGCAACAGCCGGAATCGGTGCCGAGTTCGCTCGCCAACTCGCCGCTCGCGCAACCGATCTCGTGATCGTTGCGCGCGACGCCGACCGGCTTGCGGCTACGGCGCTCGCGCTGCACGACGAGTTCGGCGTGCACGTCGAGGCGATCCCGGCCGACCTGCTCACGGCCGAGGGGCTTGCCGCCGTCGACCGACGCCTCGCCGCCGACGAACGGCCGATTGACCTGCTGGTCAACACTGCGGGGTACGGCATCCGTGGCGAACTCGATGAGAACTCGTTCGACGTCGAAAAGCGACACCTCGACATTCACGTCACCGTGCCATTGCAACTCACGCAAACGGCACTGCGGGGCATGGTTGCCCGCGGGCACGGACGCATCGTGCTCATCGCCAGTGTTGCCGCGTTCACGCCGCGCGGCACGTATTCGGCGGCCAAGGCCTGGGCTGTCATGTTCGCCCGCGGGGCGAACCTTGTGTATCGCCGACGAGGTGTATGCGTCACCGCCGTGTGCCCCGGTTTTGTGCGCACCGAGTTTCATGACCGCATGAAGGTCAGCACCGAGGGCATTCCCGAGTTTTTGTGGTTGCGCGCACCGAACCTCGTTCGGCTTGCGCTGCGGGGGATCGATCGCGGGCGCTCGGTCGTGATTCCGACTCTTCGCTATCGCGTCATCGCGGGCCTCGCGCGCGTGCTTCCCGATCGCGTGGGAACGGCTGGCCAGTTCCGCTCGCGCGACTAGACGACGGCGCTGACGAGGTCAGCGTCGGCTCGCTCGTTTTCTGCCGCCAGCGAGGCCTTCCAGTCAACGAGGCCCCGCACGACGGCGCTGGGGTCGTCGGCAAGAGCCTGCATGGCGTCGGCCGGCACGAAGTAGTTGAGCGCCACGAACCCGCGCACGCGCTCGTCGGGGTCGCTCGCGAGACGCCGCAAGATGTCGCACGGCACGTGCTCGTTTTTGGCCAGGCATGCCCGCACGCCGGGGTCAGCGTCGTGTGAGAGTGCTTCATACACCTCGAGGGGAGCGTGGTACGACAGAGCTGCACTCTCGCGAATCTTCGGGTTGGGGTCACTCGCCAGTCGACGGATGCGCGAGACCTTCGACGCGGTAATGGCCGGCGACAAGAACTGTGCGACCGGATCGTCTGACGTCACCATTGCGGGTGCCGAGTCGGCCAACTGGCGACGCTGAGCAGGCGTGTTGAAGCGAATGCACGACATGCGAGCGATGCTAATCAGGCAGCGGGAGCATCTGCCGCAGCGGCGCGGCCCTCTCGGGGAATCCACGGAATCAACATCGAAGTGCGGCGTTGGTAGTCCGCATACTCCGGGTATTTGCTCAGGGTGATCTCTTCGGTGAATCGCGTCGAACCAATGAAGAGTGCCGTGAGCAACACCGGGCCGATGATCGTCCAGTGCAGGGCGGACCCGAGGGCTGCGGCGCCCATCGCGTAGAGAACCCACCACTGCGCCTGCTCGAAGAAGAAGTTCGGGTGACGGCTGAAGCGCCACAGTCCCGTCGTCACAAACTGCTGGTCGGGAGTGTGGCCAGCCGCTATCGCGGCCTTCTTTCCCTGGTGGAAGTTCCACTGTTGCTGGTCAGCGACAAACTCGCCGATCAAGAAGGCGAGGAAGAGCGCCGCGAGTGCCAAGTCGAGAGGGCCGACAGGAACGCTCTGGTTCTCGTACGCGACGAGAGCGGGAAGCGCGATCAGCAGCAACAGCCCGTTTTGGAAGAGGACGATGAACAGCAGGTTGAACACCTGGAACTGCCCGGCCGTCATCCGCTCACGCAGAATGGGCCAGCGGTAGTCTTCGACACCGCTGTAGCCGCCCTTACGCGCGAAGTTGAACGTCAATCGGGCGCCCCAGAGGGTCACCAGCACCGTCATGATCGTGAGCCGCGGGTCGGTGAATCCCGTTCCTGCCCAGAACACGGCGACGTAAACGATCGGAACAATCGACCAGATTCGGTCAACCCACGAGTGGTCACCGGTGAGCAGTGACGCGACCCAGGTAAACAGGCTGACGCCGGCAGCGATGCCGAGAACAATGACGACGGTGTCCATGGGCTACAGGCTAGTGCCGGATGCCCTCCGCACGCGCGTCCATGCCTCACTAGACTCGCACTCGTGTCGCAGCCGCAGAGCACTCCCGATCACGCTCCAGCGGTCATCAGCGACCGCGTGTTGACGGTGCCGAACGCGCTAAGTGCCCTGCGCATCCTTTTGGTACCGGTCTTTCTGGTGTTGGTGCTCGCTGGTCTTGACCTCGCGGCGCTCATCGTGATCGTGGTGTCGAGCCTGAGCGACTTTCTCGACGGGATCATCGCCCGTCGATTCTCACAAGTGACCAAGCTCGGCCAGCTGCTCGACCCCGCAGCTGACCGGCTGTTTATCTTTGCCGCGGTGATCGCGTTGGCCGTGCGCAATGTTGTGCCCTGGTGGGTCGTCGTGGTGATCGTGGGCCGCGATGTCTTTCTCGCGATTCTCGGAATCGTGCTCGCGCGCCACGGCTATGGCCCGCTCCCGGTTCACCACCTTGGCAAAGTTGCCACCTTTGCGCTGTTCTATGCGCTTCCGCTGCTGGTGTTTGGGCAAGCGTTTCCGGCAATCCAGTCGGTCAGTGATCCGCTGGGGTGGGCCTTCACTCTGTGGGGTGCCTTCCTGTATTGGTGGGCAGGCATCCTGTACCTCCGCCAGACCTACGCTCTGACGCATCATTCGTCGCAAACGGCCTCTGGTGCATCAGATACGCTGGGCGTTCAAAGGAGGACGACGGATGGTTGAGACCACGCCCGACGAGCACCACGGCGCCGAGCCGGGCGCCTACCGCCCGCACGAAACCACGGTGCACTACGGGCCTGAGTTCGCCGCGCAATTGGCAGCGCTCGAAGCCGGAGTCACTCCCGAAGAGCACGACGTCATTGGGGCGTTGCCCTCGGGTTCTGCCCTTCTCATCGTTCGAACCGGGCCCAACGCCGGTGCCCGGTTCTTGCTCGATGCCGACGTGACCGTTGCCGGCCGGCATCCCGACGCCGACATTTTTCTTGACGACGTAACGGTGTCGCGCAAGCACGCAGCTTTTCTTCGCAGCGGCACGAGCTTCTCCGTTCGCGACTTGGGCTCGCTCAACGGCACGTTCATGGCGGGGGAGCGCATCGGTGACACCGTGTCTTTGACAGACGGGTGTGAGGTGCAGGTCGGCAAGTTCCACCTCACGTTCTACGCATCGCGCATCGACCTTCCGTCGGTCGCCTGATGGTGGCGCGGTCTGCTGCCGCCTCGTCGCGACCGTCGTCTGCGGGTGGGCTCTTGAGCATTGGGCAGGTGCTCGCCAAGCTCACACCCGAGTTTCCTGACCTGACACCGTCGAAGCTGCGGTTTCTTGAAGAGCAGCAGCTTGTCTCGCCCGTGCGAACAGAGTCGGGGTACCGCAAGTTCTCTCCCGCCGACGTCGATCGGCTGCGGTTCATCTTGACGATGCAGCGTGACCACTTTCTGCGTCTCAAGGTGATCCGCGGTTATCTCGATGAGATCGAGGCGGGTCGCACTCCCGCGTTTATGGCGAGTGGTGTCGTGCCCAGTTCGATCCTGGTGACCGAACGCCGATACTCACGGGCCGAGCTCGTTCGCGAGGCTGGTGCTACGCCGTCGTTGTTGACCGATGCGATTTCCGCGTCGTTGCTGAGCGCGGCCGACACCTATGGCGATGATGCGTTGCAGGTGCTGAGGGCGCTTGCCGAATTGCAGCGTTCCGGCATCGAACCGCGCCACTTGCGAGGCTTCCGCGCGGCCGCTGAGCGAGAACTTGGTCTCATCGAGAGCGCACTCATACCGGTTTCGCGACGCAACGACCCGTCGAGTCGCGCCAAGGCCGCTGAACTTGCCCGTGAGATTGCGGGGCAGCTTGAAGTCGTTCGCTCGAGTCTCATCCGATCGGCACTCGGCAAGCTACAGTCGTAGTCGGGCCCGACACGCCGAGGTGTTCGAGCGAATGTCTCCGATCGACGTGAGGCGGCTCGCTACTCTGAACGACGTGGCACCAACTGTCACGTTAATGATGAAGGTTAGGTAGGGGTCATGACCGACGCTGACGACCGTTACGACCTCGGGTTGCTCTTCACCGACGGAATGCCCGAGCTCGACGACCAGGCCGGTTACCGTGGCGCTGTCGCGGCCCGGGCCGCCGGTATCTCCTACCGCCAACTGGATTACTGGGCGCGCACTGAACTCGTTGAACCTACGGTGCGAGGCGCCGCCGGATCGGGAACGCAGCGGCTCTATGGCTTTCGCGACATCCTCGTACTCAAGCTGGTGAAGCGACTTCTCGACACCGGTATTTCGCTGCAGCAAATTCGAACGGCCGTCAATCAATTGCGTGAAGCGGGAGTCAATGACCTCGCCCAGACGACGCTCATGAGCGATGGCGCGAGTGTTTACCTGTGCACGAGCGATGACGAAGTGATCGACCTCGTCAGTCGCGGTCAGGGAGTGTTCGGAATCGCGGTCGGCAAGGTCTTGCGCGAAGTTGAGAGCTCGCTTGTCGCTCTCGACTCGACGCCTGCGGTGGACCCGAGTGACGAGCTCGCGGCACGTCGCGCGACGCGCGCGTCATAGATTCTCGTCGCAGCGGGCCGATCCCGACTGATGACGGGCGCATAAGCGACCGTCTCGCGAGTCGACGCCGTCGAGCGCGCACGCTTTAGAGGTTGGAAAACTCGCCCATCTTGGCGGCGCGCATGATCCGCTCGAGCAACTGGTCGAAGTTTCGCGCCATTTCTTGCGCGCTGTCGCCCGGCCAGACATGCACCGGCTTCGCGGCACCCTGTGCCTGCTGCAGTGCGGTGCGTTCCGGAAGCTGCGGGGCAAGCACGAGCGGCCCAAACATGTCTCGCAGTTCTTTGATGCGGAACTGGTGTTCAAGCGACTGAATACGCGCGCGGTTGACGATGATGCCGAGCGGTTGCAGTCGCGGTGAGAGTCCTCGGCGAATCTCTTCGATGGCGCGCAAGGCGCGGTCAGCCGCAGCGACCGAGAACAGGCCGGGCTCGGTGACGACGACGACGCGATCGCTCGCGGCCCACGCGGTGCGCGTCAATGCGTTGAGAGACGGAGCGCAGTCGACGAGCACGAGGTCGTAGTCGGCCTCGACGTGAGCGAGCGCTTCTTCGAGTTTCCAAATTTCACGGATGCTCGGGTGCGGGCCATCGAAATTGATGGCACTTGGGCTACCGATCATGACGTCGACCGTGCCAGGCCGCCCGCGCGTCCACCCGCTCGGCGCGATTGCCTGGCGCACGGTGCGTTCTTTCGGGGCAGCCAGAACATCAGCGACCGTGAGGTGGCCAGCCACCTGGATGTCCATACCCGTCGATGCGTCAGATTGAGGATCAAGATCGACAACGAGCGTGCGCAGACCGCGAGAGAAGGCCGCTGACGCCAGACCTAGCGTCACCGTTGTTTTGCCCACGCCCCCCTTGAGAGAGCTGATGCTCAGTACGTGCACGAGTAACGACCCTACCTTCACTAGTGTGGAGAAGCGCGCATGCGCACCGACCTCTGCCCGCCACCACCGGAGCCATGTCGACCCCCAACCCGGGCCGATTCCGAGAGGACACGATGTTTCGGAAGATCCTTGTTGCCAACCGCGGAGAGATCGCGATCCGCGCTTTTCGTGCTGCGTACGAACTGGGCGCGAAGACCGTTGCCGTTTTCCCCTATGAAGACCGCAACTCCATGCACCGACTCAAGGCCGACGAGGCATACCAGATCGGCGAGCCGGGCCACCCGGTGCGTGCTTACCTTGACGTCGCCGAGATTATTCGCGTGGCGAAGCTCTCGGGTGCCGACGCGATCTACCCCGGTTACGGATTCCTGAGTGAGAATCCCGACTTGGCGCAAGCCGCCGCCGATGCCGGTATCGCCTTTATCGGGCCGCCCCGTTCGGTGCTGGAAATGGCGGGCAACAAGGTCACGGCAAAAGAGCGAGCGATCGCTGCGGGCGTGCCGGTGTTGAAGTCCAGCCCCGCAACGACCGACATGCAGGTCTTGCTCGATGCCGCCGATGAGATTGGATTCCCGATCTTTGCCAAGGCCGTCGCCGGGGGCGGTGGGCGCGGGATGCGTCGTGTTGACAAACGCGACGATCTCAAGGCGGCCCTCGAGGCAGCCATGCGCGAAGCCGACAGCGCTTTTGGCGACCCCACGATGTTTGTTGAACAAGCAGTGGTTCGCCCGCGTCACATCGAAGTGCAGATTCTTGCGGATGCGACCGGTGAGACCGTTCACTTGTTTGAACGCGACTGCTCGGTTCAGCGACGGCACCAAAAGGTCATTGAGATTGCTCCCGCTCCGAATCTCGATGAAGAGACACGCCAGCAGATGTATCGCGATGCCGTGGCGTTCGCGAAGTCGATCGGCTATGTGAATGCCGGAACCGTCGAATTCTTGCTCGACACCGCTGGTGAGCGAGCGGGCCAGCACGTCTTCATTGAAATGAACCCGCGCATCCAGGTCGAACACACCGTGACCGAAGAGGTCACCGATGTCGATCTGGTTCAGTCGCAAATGCGCATCGCCTACGGGCAAACGCTCGCCGAGTTGGGCCTCACGCAAGAACAGATTCACCTTCGTGGGGCCGCGCTGCAATGCCGCATCACGACGGAAGATCCGGCGAGCGGTTTCCGCCCCGACACCGGCAAGATCACGACCTACCGCTCGCCGGGTGGAGCCGGTGTGCGCCTCGACGGCGGCACCATCGCGTCCGGCGCCCAGATCTCTCCGCACTTCGACTCGATGCTCGCGAAGATGACGTGCCGCGGTCGCGACTTTGCCTCTGCGGTGTCACGAGCTCGCCGCGGGCTCGCCGAGTTCCGCATTCGTGGCGTGACAACGAACATTCCGTTCTTGCAGGCCGTGCTCGATGACCCCGCTTTCCAAGCGGGCGACTTGAGCACGTCGTTTATCGATGAGCGACCCCACCTCGTGCGCACGAGTCCGTCAAAAGACCGCGGCACCAAAGTGCTGGCGTGGCTCGCCGATGTCACGGTCAACCAGCCGAATGGCGCCGGAGACGGGGTTATCGACCCCGCCCTTAAGCTGCCGGCTGTTGACCTGTCGGTTGCCGCGCCCGAGGGCTCGCGCCAGCGCCTGCTTGCGCTCGGGCCCGAGGGGTTTGCCACTGCACTTCGTCAGCAGACGGCCCTTGCCGTGACCGATACGACGTTCCGTGATGCACACCAGTCGCTGCTGGCCACGCGTGTGCGCACGACTGACCTCGTCGCCGTTCTGCCTCATGTCGCTCGACTCACCCCCGGGCTGTTGAGCGTCGAAGCCTGGGGAGGCGCAACCTACGACGTCGCCCTCCGCTTCCTCGGTGAAGACCCGTGGCAGCGACTCGCGGCCATGCGCGAAGCGCTCCCGAACGTCGCGATCCAGATGTTGCTCCGCGGGCGCAACACCGTGGGCTACACCCCGTACCCGACAGAGGTCACCGACGCCTTCGTGGCAGAAGCCGCCGCAACAGGCATCGACATCTTCCGCATCTTCGATGCCCTCAACGACGTTGACCAAATGCGCCCCGCGATTGACGCGGTTCTCGCAACGGGAACCACGATCGCCGAAGTGGGCATGTGCTACTCGGGCAACCTGCTTGACCCGGCAGAAGACCTGTACACACTCGACTACTACCTGCGACTCGCTGAGCAGATCGTCGAATCAGGAGCACACATTCTCGCCCTGAAAGACATGGCGGGTCTGTTGCGTGCCGGTGCGGCCGAGAAGCTCGTGACCGCCCTGCGCGAGCGTTTTGACCTTCCCGTGCACGTGCATACGCACGACACGGCAGGAGGCCAGCTGGCCACGCTCTTGGCGGCGTCGAGGGCAGGCGCCGACGCCGTTGACGCCGCGAGCGCTCCGATGGCGGGCACGACCTCTCAACCGTCGCTGTCGGCTCTTGTCGCGGCTCTCGAACACACCGAACGCGACACTGGGTTGGGTCTCGGGCCGGTGGCTGACCTCGAGCCGTACTGGGAGGCCGTTCGTCGGGCGTACGCGCCCTTTGAGTCGGGCATCCCTGGCCCCACAGGCCGCGTGTACACCCACGAGATCCCGGGCGGTCAGCTCTCGAATCTCCGTCAGCAAGCCATCGCGCTGGGCCTCGGTGACCGTTTCGAGGTCATCGAAGACTGGTACGCCGCAGCCAACCGCATTCTCGGTCGCCCGACGAAGGTGACGCCATCGTCGAAAGTCGTCGGAGACCTGGCACTGCAGATGGCCGCTGCGGGCGCAGACCCCGCCGATTTCGAGGCCAACCCCCAGAACTACGACATCCCTGACTCGGTCATTGGCTTCATGGCCGGTGAACTGGGCGATCTTCCTGGTGGATGGCCAGAGCCGTTCCGCAGCAAAGTGCTCGAGGGCCGCACCGTCAAGATCGGCACGACCCCGCTCACTGATGATCAGCGCGCGAAACTCGGCGGAAGCACCGATGAGCGACGACTGGTTCTCAACCAGTTGCTCTTTCCGCAGCCGACGCAGCAGTTCTTGCAAGTGCGCGAGCAGTATGGCGATCTGTCGGTTCTCGCGACACCCGACTACTTGTACGGCCTGCGTCCCGGCGTTGAGCACTCCATCGAAATCGAACAGGGCGTCAGCCTGCTCGTGAGTCTCGAAGCAATCGGAGAGCCCGACGAGAAGGGCATGCGTAACGTCATGGCTACTCTCAACGGGCAACTGCGTCCGATCACGGTGCGCGACCGGAGCATTGCCGTTGATGCGGCGAGTGCCGAGAAAGCTGACCACTCTCAACCCGGTCACATCGCCGCGCCCTTCATGGGAGTTGTGACACTTCACGTCGCAGAAGGCGATCGGGTTGAGGCGGGTCAGTCGGTTGCCACGATTGAGGCCATGAAGATGGAAGCCGCCATCACCACACCCGTGGCCGGCGTCGTGCAGCGTCGGGCGATTCCCGCAACGCAGCAATGCGAGGCTGGTGATCTTCTCGTCGTGATCGCCTAGCGTTCACGGGCCGTCGGCGCCTTTCAGTTTTGCTGACAGAGGGCACGGCTAGAATGGTCATTCTGTCGATCCGAAGAGAGTTGCTCCTGTGGCTGAAAAGCGTGTCCGAACCAAGGTCGCACCCGCGTCGACCGCGGCAGCGACCGTTGCCGACGGCATCGAACCCACGTCAGACGCTGACATGGCTGCCGCGGTTCCCGAGAGCTTGACCGTCAATGTCGAACTGCCCGCACCGGTCCACGAGCGACCCGAAGACGAGCAGGCCGTCGCCCTCGTCGAGTTCGGCGTCGATCCGGCCGTTGTCTCGGTCAACGAGTCGGCAACGACGGTCATTTCGTTGGCTGACGATGAGCTGCACGCGGTCGTCACCACTCCCGACGTCGAGGCTGAGCCCGAGGTTCCGCCACTTCCGGTCGCAGAGGGCATCTACACCCGCCGTGACATGCTCGACGGAGTGAACCAGGGGCCCGAGTCGGCGGCCATGCTCACGGCTGATCGATTGATCGAGCCCCGGCGTCGGTCTCGCACCGCTCCCGAAGGGTGGTGGCCGGCGTTCGTGTATGCCGTCACCTTCCATCTCGTCAACCTGGGAGACTCGCCTCGCGTTCGGGCGCGAAAAGAGCTTGATGCTCGCATCGCCACCAAGTTCGAGGGGGGTGCTCGATTCGTCCCCGTCTTGACTCGTAAAGGTGGAGTCGGCAAGACGACGATCACCACGCTCTTGGGAATGGCTCTCGCGTCGGTTCGCGATGACCGAGTGATTGCGATCGATGCGAACCCCGACCGTGGAACGCTATCCGAACGCGTCGCGCGCCAGACGCGCGCGACGGTGCGTGATGTCGTTAATCGTGCCCCGAGCATCCAAGGCTTTACCGACTTCTCGACGCTCGTCTCCCGTGATGAAACGCGGCTCGACATTCTCGCGTCTGACACCGATCCGATGCTCTCTGAGGCCTTTGACGAGAACGACTACAACGTCGTGGCTGACCTCGCTGCACGCTACTACTCGGTGGTGTTGACCGACTGTGGCACGGGCATTGTGCACTCCGTCATGCGGGCGACACTTCAGCGAGCGGATGCTCTGGTCATCGTGTCGGGCGGCAGCGTCGACGAAGCTCGGCTCGCCTCAGAGACGCTCACGTGGCTCGAAGCCAATGGGTACGGCGACCTCGTGCGTGAGTCCATTGTTGCCATCAACACTGCGACGCAAGGCACCAATCTCGTCAAGCTCGAAGAGATCGAAGCCCACTTCGCCTCGCGGGTGCGTGAGATCGTGCGCATTCCCTATGACGACCTTCTTGCTGCCGGTTCGGTGATCTCGTGGAAAGAATTGCGGCCCCTGACGCGTCACGCTGCCCGCGAGCTCGCGGCACTCATCGCGCAAGGCATGCCCGTTCGACGCGGAGTCTGACGGGTCCATGACCGTACGACCCATTCGTCTTTTTGGCGATCCGGTGCTCCGGAGTGCCGCCGACCCGATTCGCCGTATTGACGCGGCTGTGCATGCACTGGTTGCTGACCTGCTCGATACTGTGGCCGTACCCGGACGTGCGGGAGTTGCAGCGCCACAAATCGGTGTCTCGCTGCGGGCGTTCAGCTATAACGTCGACGGGGTTGTGGGCTATGTGCTTAACCCTGAGCTCGTTGAGGTGCGAGGAGAGGCAGACCTTGTCGACGAGGGCTGCTTGAGCGTTCCCGGATTCGGATTCGGGCGCCGTCGCTACCCCTGGGCACGAGTCGCGGGTATCGACCTCAACGGTGACCCCATTGAGTTATCTGGTGATGGACTCCTCGCGCAGGCGCTGCAGCACGAGTGTGATCATCTTGACGGGCGCCTTTACATCGAGGGCCTCGATCCTGACACTAAGCGCGACGCGATGCGGGCAATCCGACAGGCTGAGTGGTTCGCGCGGCCTTAACGCGAAACGGGGGCTCTCGGGCCACGTGTGGCCGGACAACCCCCGTCTCGACGGCGCGGTTTACTGCAGCGAGATGCCTTGCGTCTCGGGGGCTCCGCTGTACATGCCTTCGATGACATCGGCGAAGTCCTTGGTGATGACGTGTCGCTTGATGCTCATCTTGGGCGTGAGGTGGCCGCTCGCTTCGGTGAACTCCGTGGCGAGAACCGTGAACTTTCGAATCGACTCAGCGCGCGAGACGCGACTGTTGGCCGCATCGATTGCTCGTTGCACCTCGGCCAAAACCTTCGGGTGCTGCGCCGCTTCGGTGAGCGACATGGCGCCGTCGAGTTCGTTGTTGTTGAGCCAGACAGGAAGCATCTCTGAGTCGAGCGTGACCAGGGCAGAAACGAAGGGCTTCTGGTCACCCACGACGACCACTTGACCGATGATCGGGTTGGCGCGAATCGGGTCTTCGAGTCCGGCAGGCGCGACGTTCTTGCCGCCTGCGGTCACGATGATCTCTTTCTTGCGTCCTGTGATCGTCAAGAATCCATCGTCATCGAGAGTTCCGATGTCACCGGAGCGGAACCATTCGCCTTCCATCACCTCGGCGGTCGCTTCCGGCTTCTTCCAGTACCCGCCGAACACGTTGATTCCCTTGATGAGAATCTCGCCGTCTTCGGCAATCTTGAGGCCGACGCCCGGCAGCGCCGGGCCCGTGGTGCCGATCTTGAACTTGTCGACGAGGTTGATGGTCGCGGGCGCAGTGGTCTCCGTGAGTCCATAGCCCTCGAGAATGCGAATGTTGAGACTGCGGAAGAAGTGAGCCAAGCGCAATCCCAAGGGAGCAGAGCCCGAGACCGCGTACACGACACGGCCGCCCATCGCCGCGCGCAGTTTGCTGTACACGAGTCGGTCAAAGAGCGCGAACTGCAGCTTCAGGCCTAGGGGAACGCTGCCCGCATCGAGTGCCTTGGAGTGCGCGATCGCAACATCCGCGGCCTTGCGGAAGATCTTTCCTTTGCCGCCAGCCTCAGCCTTCTGTTCCGCGGAGTTGTAGACCTTCTCAAACACGCGGGGAACCGCGAGCAGGAAGGTGGGCTTGAACGATCCCAGCGAGGGGAGCAGTTGCTTCGTGTCGGCCTGGTGACCGATCTTCACACCGCCGTGCACGCCCAACACCGAGATGAATCGAGCGAAAACGTGCGCTGTCGTGATGAAGAGGAGGGTCGATGACTGCGGGTTGACCACCTGGCTCATCGAGACGGCGGCATTGCGGCAGAGCTCAACAAAGTTCGAGTGGGTCAGGATGCAGCCCTTCGGCACGCCGGTTGACCCGGAGGTGTAAATCAGAGTCGCGAGGTCGCTTCCTTTCGCGATCGTGCGGCGGGCTTCGAGTTCGTCGTCCGTCACGCCGTCACCTGTCGAAGCGAGCTTCTCGAGGTCGCCCAAGTGCATTTGCCAGACGTGCTCGATCTTGGGCAGGTCGCCGGCGACCTCGTCAAAGCGTGCGAAGTGATCAGCCGTCTCGACGATCATGTGGTTCGCTTCAGAGTCATCGAGGATGTACTGCACCTGGCTGGGCGAGCTGGTTTCGTAGATTGGCACGAGCACGGCGCCGGCAAACCACGTGGCGAAGTCAACCAAGGTCCACTCGTAGCGGGTCTTGCACATGAACCCGATCTTTTCGCCGGGCTTCACCCCCGCAGCGATCAGGCCTTTCGCGAGCGCGGTGACTTGGCGGTGGAACTCAGCGGCGGTCACATCAGACCAACCCCCATCCGCAGTCGGAAGAGCGAACAGCGCCCCGTTCGGTGTCTGTCGAACACGGTCGACGAGCAAGTCACTCGCGTTGGCAGTGGGGTCGGGCGTGACGACCGCCGGGACGAAAAACTCTTTCACGGCAACTCCTTTGGTACCGGGCGGGCAGATGGTGCACCCACTCTAGTCGCGCGGCGACTGACAACGGGCGGTGAGTGTCAGGCGTCACTAGACTCGACCCTCGTGCACTCGATCGGAATTGATATTGGCGGAACAAAGATCGCCGGGGCCCTCGTGAGCGACGATGGGGCGATTCTTGCGGAGCTTCGCGAGCCGACGCCAGCGGGTGATCCTGCCGCGATTATCGATCTCGTGGTGCGCATGATCGAGCAGTTGAGTGACGGCCAGCAGGTGATCGCTGCTGGCGTCGCCGCTGCGGGGTTCATCGATGCCGCGCAGTCGACCGTTTACTACGCCCCGAACATCAACTGGCGAAACGAGCCTTTCAGGGATCGTCTGCGGGAGCGGCTTGATCTCGACGTCACGATCGATAACGACGCGAACGCCGCAGGGTGGGCAGAATTCCGATTCGGGGCAGCGCGCGACGTGCACGACATGACCATGTTGACGATCGGCACGGGGGTGGGCGGCGCTATCGTCACGGGTGACCGTCTCGTGCGGGGAGGCTATGGTGCCGCTGGTGAACTCGGTCACTTGCGCGTCGTTCCCGACGGCCTGCCCTGTGGGTGCGGAGCGCGCGGGTGCATTGAGCAGTACGGTTCGGGCCGCGCTCTGCTTCGCATGGCGAACGAAATCGCGGATGCCGGGGGAATCGGCCTCCAGCTGTCAGTGGAGCGCGAGCGAGCGGGCGGGCTCACGGGCGACATCCTTGCCCGTTTGCTCGTCGATGAAGATGCCGGCGCGCTGCATGCCTTGCGGCAGCTCGGCACCTGGCTTGGGCAGGCCTGCGCCAGCTTGAGCGCCGTACTCGACCCCGAAATGTTTGTCTTTGGTGGGGGAGTGTCTGTTGCGGGTGACCGCTTGCTCGACCCCATTCGTGAGTCGTATCTCGCACATCTGCCGGCCCGCGGGTACCACCCTGAGCCGCAATTTGTCGTCGCCGAACTCGTCAATGACGCGGGAGTCGTGGGTGCGGCCGACCTCGCGCGCATCCACGCAACCTCACTCTCCTCCTGACGATGCACCTGGGCGGATGCTCTGCCCACGGGTTAGGCTGAACCGCGCTGCTGACGAAGGGAACCCCCGGTGTTCTACTGGCTCATGAAGAACCTGGTGATTGGGCCGATTCTGCTCACGGCCTTTCGCCCGTATGTCCGCGGAGTTGAGAATGTGCCGCGCACTGGCCCGGTGATCTTGGCGAGTAATCACCTGTCGTTCACCGACTCCGTCTTTCTTCCCCTCGTGCTAGACCGTCGCGTCGTGTTTCTTGCCAAGAGCGATTACTTCACGGGGCGGGGCATCAAGGGCTGGCTCATCAAGATGTTCTTCGAGGCCAGCGGCCAGCTTCCTATCGATCGTTCGGGCGGCAAGGCGAGTGAGGCTTCACTCAATACGGGTCTCAAGGTGTTGGCGGAAGGATTCGCTCTGGGCATTTACCCCGAGGGCACCCGCAGCCCTGACGGAATCATGTACCGCGGCCGAACCGGGGTGGCTCGCATGATTCTCGAGTCGGGGGCACCTGTTGTTCCGGTCGCCATGATCGACACCGAGAAGGTCATGCCGATCGGTTCGAAGCTGCCGAAGGTCGTTCGCCCTGGAGTGATCTTCGGTGAACCCCTCGACTTCAGTCGATTTCAGGGTCTCGAGAGTGATCGATTTGTCTTGAGGTCGATCACCGACGAAATCATGTACGAGCTCGGGCAATTGAGTGGTCAGGAGTACCTCGACGTCTACGCGACAACGGTGAAAGACAAACGTCCGGCCAACGCCCGATAGGCTGAAACGTCGCGGCGCCGATGCGCCGAGCATCCGTGACCTGCTCGCTCTCTAAGGACGTTTCTCTCGTGGTCGACCCGTTCGAAACCATCGTGCACGCTGACCCTGCTGTTGTTGCTGGTCTTGACAACTGGCGGACGCTGCCGATCAAGCAGCAGCCACAATGGCCCGACACGGCGGCAGTAGCGGCCGCATCGGCTGAACTCGCGTCGATGCCCCCGCTCGTCTTTGCGGGCGAGGTCGACATGTTGCGCGATCGTTTGGCGCGCGCAGCACGCGGTGAAGCCTTCTTGTTGCAGGGTGGCGACTGTGCCGAAACCTTTGCTGGGGCGACGGCCGACCAAATTCGCAACCGTGTGAAGACCATCTTGCAGATGGCCGTTGTGCTCACCTACGGCGCGTCGATGCCGGTCATCAAGATGGGCCGGATGGCTGGCCAGTTCGCCAAGCCTCGCTCGAGCGACACCGAGACGCGCGGCGACGTCACCCTGCCGGCGTACCGCGGCGACATCGTCAATGGCTACGACTTCACGCCCGAGTCGCGCCAGGCCGACCCCTCACGACTCGTGAAGGGGTACCACACCAGCGCCTCCACCCTGAACCTCATCCGAGCCTTCACGCAGGGTGGTTTCGCCGACCTGCGCATGGTGCACAGCTGGAACAAGGGCTTCGCCGCGAACCCTGCCAACCAGCGCTATGAAGGCCTCGCCAAAGAGATCGACCGCGCCGTGAAGTTCATGGAGGCCGCGGGCGCCGACTTCGACGAGCTCAAGCGCGTCGAGTTCTACTCGAGTCACGAGGGCTTGCTCATGGACTATGAGCGCCCCATGACGCGAATCGACTCGCGCACCGGCACGCCCTACACGACGAGCGCGCACTTCCTGTGGATCGGTGAGCGCACGCGCGACCTCGATGGTGCGCACGTCGACTTCTTCAAGCGCATTCGCAACCCCATCGGCGTGAAGCTTGGCCCGTCGACGACCCCCGAGACCATGGAGCGCCTGATCGACGTGCTCGACCCCGAGCGCGAGCCCGGTCGCTTGACCTTCATCACGCGCATGGGCGCCGGAACGATTCGGGATGCTCTTCCGCCCCTTCTCGACGCCATCACGCGCGTTGACGCCACGCCTTTGTGGGTGTGCGACCCGATGCACGGCAACGGCTTGACGACTCCCAACGGCTACAAGACGCGTCGCTTCGACGATGTCGTCGACGAGGTCAAGGGATTCTTCGAGTCGCACCGTGCCGTCGGAACCCACCCGGGAGGCATCCACGTCGAGCTCACGGGCGATGATGTGACGGAGTGCCTCGGTGGTTCTGAACACATTGATGAAGAGACTCTCGCGACTCGCTACGAATCGCTGTGTGACCCCCGCCTCAACCACATGCAGTCACTCGAGCTGGCCTTCCTCGTAGCCGAGGAGCTCGGGCGTAGCTAGTAGTTGGCGATGACGGTCACGTCACTGTTGCGGAGGATCTTCTCTCCGGCGGCAGGGTCCGTGGCCTGAACGGCTGCCAGCGGAGAGTCACGAAGTCCTGGCGGCACGTTCGTGTCGAGGGTCACGCTGAAACCGGCGGCTTCGAGAATCTCAACGGCCTCGTTGATCGACTTACCGACGACATTGGGCACCTCGACGAGGTCGGGGCCACGCGAGACGATGATCGTGAGAGTGCTACCGGGCCGCACAGGAGAGTCGCTCGTGCGCTCGACCCGCAAGACGTTGCCGAGCGGCACGTCGTTGTCAAACTCAGATTCGCCCCCCACGATTCCCGTGAGGTCACGCGCACTCAGCGCCGCCTGGGCCGCTTCGACTGTCAAGCCCCGAACAGCGGGAATCGGCCCCACCGAGACCAACAGTTGTACGGGTGTGCCCTTAAACGACGCGGCACCTGCGGCAAGAGCCTGATCGTCAGCGCCGATCACCGCAATGACCGAACCTTCGGCCACATCGGGATCAAATTGGGCGATGGCTTTTCCGACCTCGAATCCGGCGTCGGTAAGGGCAAGTCGAGCGTCGGCTTCTGGCAGGCCAACAACGGTGGGCACGGTCGTCGGCTCTGGCCCGAGAGACACAATGATGGTCACCACGGTGTCACGATCGATGAATTCGCCCGCTGGCGGGTCGGTGCCCGCGACGAGGCCCGCTTCGACCTCGAGGTCGTAGGCCTCGGCGACTGCGTCGGCAACGACCACCCCTTGGTCGTCGAGAATGAGCCGCGCGGCGTCCACGGTGTCTCCCCGCACGTCGGCGATCATCACCCGCCCGCCTGGTCCGACGCTGAAGTACCAGCCAATTCCTGCCGCGAGGCCCGCAAGCGCGAGAACCGCGGCAAAGAGAATCCATCCCCGCCGCCGACTGGTGGGTCCGCGACTCGTGAGCTCGGCGGTCGCCGAGGGGCGATCGCTGGCATCCGCGCTGCCTCGAGTGCCGAGCACCTGGGTCTCGTCGGTTGGGGGAGCGGTGGGGATCGGAGCGGTCAACAGCGCTGTGCGCTGTGTTGCCGTGGCCGGCAACGCGGTTTGCAATGCGCGGCCAGTCTCTGTGACCTGGTCGAGCAGCGCTCGGGCATCGGCGGGCCGGTCATGGGGGTCTCTCGCGGTTGCCCACAGAACGAGTTCATCCCACTCGGCCGTAACGCGAGGGTTGAATTCGCTCGGGGCAGGCACCGAGTCGTTCGCATGCTGGTAGGCGATTTGCATCGGCTGTTCGCCCTTGAATGGCTGCTCGCCCGTGAGCATCTCGAACATCATGATGCCGACGGCGTATATGTCACTGCGGGTGTCGGCGATGCCGCGCGTCACGAGTTCGGGAGACAGATAGGCGATCGTGCCCAGGAGTGCCTGACCAGTCGCGGTGTTGGCGCTGGCTGCGCGTGCAAGCCCAAAGTCACCGATCTTGATACGCCCGTCATCGGCCAACAGCACGTTTTCTGGTTTGAGGTCGCGATGCACGATGCCAGCTTTGTGAGCGGCAGCGAGGCCGCCGAGCACCGCTTCGGTGATGTCCATCGTTTGCTCGGGAGTCAGCGCACCGTACTCCTGGAGCAGTTCGCGAAGCGTGATGCCCGGCAGATACTCCATGACGAGGTAGGCCGATTCGGCATCCTGACCCTGATCGAACACGTTGACGACGTTGGGGTGCGCCAATCGCGCCGCCGAGCGAGCCTCTTGAATAAAGCGCTCTTTGAATTGACTGTCGTCGGCCAAGTGGCCGTGCATGATCTTGACGGCGACGAGTCGATCAAGGCGTTGATCGGTCGCGAGGTAGACCGTCGCCATGCCACCTCGGGCGATGCGTGAGCGAACCTGATACCGGCCGTCGATCAGGCGGCCGATGAGGGGATCGGTCGTCGAAGAGCTCACTGGGTCAGTCTAGGTTGCGGTTTTGGGGCGAGCCTGGTGCCACGCGCGTGGTGTTGACACCGTTTAGGTCAGGTCGAAGTACCACGCCCACGCGCTCGCCTCCCACTTGGCATACGCGTCGGGATATGCCGAGATCTGCACCGCTTGAGCCGCACGGGTCAGCGTCATGTTCTGCCAGCCCGGAATGTCGAGCAAGCCGCGCGTATAGCCCGATCGCCCGACGTAGAAGAGCTCAGCAGCATGGCTCGGTATCTGCAGGTTCGCCGCGGTGCCCCAGCCTGACGACGGCCTTTGCTGAAAGAGGCCGACGGAGTCACGATCGCCCCACGAGAGGTTGCGGAGCGACGACTCTTGCATCGCGGTAGCCAGAGCGATGACGATTCCGTATTCCGGAACGCCGAGATCCTGGCCCACCGCGACGATGATGCTCGCATTCGCGCGCATTTCGGCCGTCAACGGAGTCACCGTCCCGCCGCTCGGCGGGCGTGTCGGAGAGCTTGTGCTCGTGCCCCCCGACGAGTGACGAGGACTGTGTGTCGACGAGGGGAGAACCGGCCGCTCCATGATGGGTAGGGCGCTGACGGCGACCGCGAGCGACGGAGTGTTCTGGGTGTCGGTCTCGGTGACGGTGGTCTGCGTCGCACCGCGGGGGAGCACGGGGACGTCGGCATTGCGGCCCACGACGGGTGGCGGAGCGGGCTGAAGCTCTGCGACGCGGCCGGGAATAACGATCGTTTGTCCCGGATAAATGATGCTCGCGTGCGAGAGGCCGTTCTCGTCGAGCAGAGCTTGGGCGCTCACGCCAAAAGCGGCGGCGAGGCCCGAGATCGTGTCGCCCTTTTCGATGACGTATCTGCCGGCCGTCGACGTGGGCATTGGCGTTCCCGTCTTTTTGACGGGCTCGTTCGTGAGGGCGAGCACCTGCCCCGCGAAGATCGTCGACTTCCACGACAGGCCGTTGAGGGCAAGCACAGACGCAGTCGAGAGCCCGAAACGTTGTGCGATGCTGCTCACGGTGTCGCCAGCGGCAACGGTGTAGACGGCCGGTGCGGCGTGGGTCGAGACTGCCTGCGTTGCGAGTCCGCCCGGCAGAAGTGCCGTGCCGAGTTGAGAAAGAGCCGTACGAAGCCCCAGCGGTGGGGGCGCTTGCTCAGGCTTCGGGGGAACCGGCTTGCGCGCATACGCGGGGTCGACGGGCCCCGTCAGCCCGAGCCCGAGGGCAATCGCGCCAGTCAAGACCACGGGAACCGCTGTGAAGGCCGACGATCGGGCGCGACGCGCGATGTCGCTCTGAACCTCTGCTGCCGATCGACGGCCGTGAGTGACGGGAGAGTGGGAGCTGTTTGCACTTAGGCCGGCAAAAACGGCGCGCGCTCGCTCGTCGCCCGTCGACCGGTGAATCGCGCTCGGCGCCGTGTCGACGACGTGCTCCGTTTCGCTCATCAACTGCGGCCCTTCGTCGTGCCTGGTTTCGCGTCTCGCTGGGGGAGAACGATGCCGCTTCCCTGATACAGGCTATAACGCACGTCAACCAATGGGGTAGATGTTGCACCAGTTTACATGTTCGTAACATTTGTCCGAGGACCACACGCCGCCTAAGTCATGGCACCCTTGAGGCGTGCCTGCAGAATCCACTCGATGGTTGACCGTTCCTGATCTCGTCGACGTTCTCGACCTCAGCCCGGGCAAAGTGCACCGTCTCATCGAAGACCGGCATCTCCTGGCAGTGCGTCGAGACAAAGTGCTCGTTGTTCCCGAAGAGTTCGTGCACGACGGTGAGCCGCTCAAAGACCTTCGCGGCACGCTCATGCTGCTTGCCGACGACGGGTTCACCGACGATGAAGCGATGCAGTGGATGCTCGAGGTCAACGACATGCTCGGCGTCTCGCCGATCGCCGCGTTGCGCGCGGGCCGCAAGGCCGAAGTTCGACGCGTCGCGCAGGCTCTCGCGTTCTAGGGCGCAGCAACTACTGCCGGAGATTCACGACAGGGACGATGCTCGCTAGTGAGCGCGCCGAGTCACGAGGTCGCTGAGCCCGATGAGCTCGGCACGCGCCGAGCGGCTGAGGGGAGCATCCTCGAGGGCGGCGAGGGCCTCGGTGACAGATCGCTCGATGATCCGCTCGGTCTTGTCGACCGCGCCGCTCTCGCGAATCGTTGCTTGCAGTGTGGCGATCTGGTGGTCGGTGAGGTGCGGGTCACCGAGCAATTCGTCGATCAACCGCACGGCGCCAGCGGGCAGAGCCGCTCGTGCAAGGGCGATGATGACGGTGCGCTTACCCTCACGCAGATCGTCGCCCGCCGGCTTTCCGGTGATGGCGGGATCGCCGAAGACACCCAAGAGGTCATCGCGCAACTGGAACGCGACGCCCAAGGGAAGGCCGAATGACCGAAGCGCGGAGACCTGGTCGAGGCTGCCGCCGGCCATGAGGGCCCCCAGTGCGAGCGGGGCCTCGATCGAATACTTCGCCGACTTAAACGTCACAACCCGATGCGCACGCGCCAAGAGGTCGGCTTCGTCGGCGTCGCGCCACGCGACTTCTTCGAGAATGTCGAGATACTGCCCGACCGTTACCTCGGTGCGCATCGTCTGGAATTCGGCGCGGGCGGCGCGAGCGCTGGGGCGGTCGGCAAGTCGAGCCAGACCTGAGTCGAGCAGTTCGTCGCTCCAACCGAGGAGAAGATCTCCCAGCAAGAGTGCCGCAGAGGTGCCGTACGTGGAGGCGCTGCCGACCCATTCGCGGCGAGCGTGGTCCGCTTCGAAACGGCGGTGGGCTGCAGGCATGCCGCGGCGCGTGTCGGAGTTGTCCATGATGTCGTCATGAACCAAGGCCGCCGCGTGAAAGATCTCGAGAGCGGCAGCGGCTTCAATCACACTGCTGAGATCGGGATGGTCATCGAGTTCGGCAAGAAGGTCATCAGGGCGCAGCGTGCCGGCGACCGCATGCCATCCCCAATAGCAGAACAACGCGCGAAACCGTTTGCCCCCACTCAAGAGATCGCGGCTGGCGTCGGTGAACACCGACAGCTCGTCTGCGATGTGAGTCACCTGCGCGGCACGCTCGTCGAGAAACTGTTCGAGTCGAGCGTTGACTAGGTCGACTAACCGCAATCTCTCAGGCACTCGCCTAGCCTATCCAGGAGTGCGAGCCTAGAATGAGGGCGCAGGCCTGTTCGGCTCTGCGCGTCGTCGAAGGGTTCATCATGCCGCTGTCTGAGCACGAGCAGCGCCTCCTGGAAGAGATGGAGCGCAACCTCTACCAGAACGATGCCGACTTCGTCGCGACCGTGTCGGGCCGTCGCGGCAAACCCAACTATCGCCTGGTCGTCATTGGCGCGCTTCTCGCCGTCGCGGGCGTAGCAGCTCTCATCGCCGGTGTTATCGTGCGCCAGCCCATCGTTGGGGTCGTTGGTTTCGCGCTCATGCTCGCGGGCGTTCTCATGGTGATTACTCCGGGTCGTTCCGCCGATTCGACGGCCTCCACCGCGAGCTCGACGAGCCGAGCGGCACGAGCGCCGCGATCGTCATGGATGTCGACGATGAGCGAGCGGTGGGAACGCCGCCAAGATGAGCGCGGCGAGTAGCTGACTCCCTTTTCCTCCACGTAGCAGGGCCGACCGAAAGGTCGGCCCTTTTTTCGTGTCCGTGAGCGGATTCGTGGGGATGAACGGCGTCCATGGGCGGCCCCCTTTGAAGCCCTGCGTGGCCTCTTTGGCCGCCGGCCCTCCACCGGTACTCCACCGCCGTAGTGCTGCGAGAAAGCACGTTTTCTGCGGATTCCGCGTTCTTGATGGAGGGCGTATGGCGCTAGAGTGCTGTCGATCCTTTACTTTGTGGAGGAAAGTGGAGTAAAGTGGAGGTCATCACCTGATCTCGGGCCGGAGATGAGAGGGGGGCCAGGCGAATGCTTCTCGGCACGCACACCCCCAAGCTCGACGACAAAGGGCGCATCATCCTTCCGGCGAAGTTCCGCAGTGAGCTCGCTGGGGGAGTGGTCTTGACCCGCGGGCAAGAGCACTGCATCTACGTCTTCAGCGCCGCGATGTTTCAGGAACAGCTCGACAAGTTGCGCACGGCTCCTCTCACGAGCAAGCAGGGCCGTGAGTTCCAGCGCCTCTTTCTCTCGGGCGCAAGCGAACAAGAACCCGACTCGCAACACCGACTGACTATTCCGACGGTGCTGCGCGAGTACGCCGGCCTCGACCGCGAACTCACCGTGATTGGCGCGGGCGATCGCGCCGAAATTTGGTCGACCGAAGCATGGAACAGCTACTACGCCGAACGCGAAGAAGCCTTCGCCAACACCGAAGAGGAGGTGATTCCCGGACTCTTTTGATCGCGTGACCCTGACTCCCAGCCGTGAGTCGCCCTGGCGCACCTTCCCCGGTGCCAGGTCGCACGGATGGGGATCAGGGCCCCGCGGCCCACCGGACCACGATGATGACCGACAGCCCCCGCCACACCCCCGTCATGCTCGAGCGCTCGCTCGCGTTGCTCGAACCTGCGCTCGCGGTCGAGGGAGCGGTGATGGTTGATGCGACTCTGGGGCTCGGGGGGCACACGGAGGCGGCGCTCGAGCGGCACCCCGGTCTCACCGTCGTCGGGCTCGACCGCGACACCGACGCGCTTGCCGCATCGGCAGAGCGACTCTCTCGTTTTGGCGACCGCGCCCGGCTCGTGCACACGGTGTACAGCGGCGTGCGTCACGCGCTCGACAGTGTCGGCATCGACCGCGTGACCGCGGTGTTGTTCGACCTGGGCGTCTCGTCGATGCAACTCGACGAGGCCGAGCGTGGCTTCGCCTATGCGCAGGATGCTCCGCTCGACATGCGCATGGACCGCACCACGGGCATCACGGCGGCAACGATCCTTGCCGAGTACCCCGAAGACGAATTGCGTCGCATCTTCTACGCCTATGGCGAGGAGAAGCTCGCGCCGCGCTATGCCCGCAGCATCGTCAAGGCGCGCGCTGAGCATCCCCTCGAACGCTCGTCGCAGCTGGTTCAACTCATTGTCGACGCCACGCCGCGCGCCGTGCAGCGAGCGGGTCACCCCGCTAAGCGTGTTTTCCAGGCCCTGCGAATTGAGGTCAACGCCGAACTTGCCGCCCTCGAAGCGGCGTTGCCTGCCGCCCTCGACGCGCTCGCGGTCGGCGGGCGCATTGTCGTGCTGGCGTATCAGTCGCTCGAAGACCGCATCGTCAAGCGGGAGTTTGCTCGACGCTCGCAGTCCACCGCGCCGGCCGGGCTTCCCGTTGAGTTGCCGCAGCACCGCCCCGAATTCTCGTTGCTCGTGCGGGGTGCCGAACTGGCGGATGACATTGAGCGAGCGGCGAACCCGCGCGCAATCCCCGTGCGACTGCGCGCCGCTGAACGACTGCGAGACGTGGCATGAGCGCCGTTGCATTGTCTGCCGCGCCGAACGCGCACCGCGCACCCCAGCGCCCCGCACTCGAGGTGGTTGCGACTCGCCGCCAACGGCGTGCTCGTCCCCGTGCCGCCTACGCCGTGGCGACGGTCGCGGGTGTCTTCGCGATCTTGTTGACACAGTTGTTGCTGAGCATCGTGCTGTCTGACGGCGCCTATCGCATCACCGAACTCGAGGCTCAACGCATTGAGCTCGATCGCACGGCGCAAATGTTGACCGAAGATCTGAACGTCTTCGACTCCGCGCAGAACGTCGCCGCGAATGCCGAATCTCTCGGAATGGTCGTGAGCACGGTCAGTCCGGCGTTTTTGCTGCTCTCTGATGGCTCCGTTCAGGGCTCGCCAGCACCGGCTGGGGCCGGCGCGGGCGTGCTCGACGGCAGGGGCGATCTCGTCGGCAATGTGCTGCTGACCGACGTGCCCCTGGTGACCCCGGCGGCGACGGGGGGAGCGGTTGCCACGACTTTGGGCGTGCCTGCCGCGGTCGCGCCGTCGGGGTCGCTACCGTCGGGCTCGAGCGTGGTGCCCTCGACGGGGGCTCTGCCCTCGCCCGTGACGCGCTGATCAACCGAGACGAGGCCTCCGCATGGTGACCGCTGATCGCCGTACCCGGCGCCGTCTCGCGGCGTGGATGCTGGTGCTCGCGATCATCTTGTCGTCGTTCGTTGTCCGTCTCGTCGACATTCAAGTGGTGCGTGCTGAACAACTGGCGCAAGAGTCCGAAGCTCGCCGATCGATTCCCATCACGATCTATGGAGCGCGTGGCGACATCGTCGACTCTCGGGGCGTTGTGCTTGCTGACTCGGTGTTTCGCTATGACATCACGGTCTCGCCGCGATTCGTCGCGAAAGCTCTCGAGGGTGAGGCGGTCGGCGAGGCGACGACGACGGTTGCCGATCACCTCGCCGCCATTGCGGCGATCGTCGAGGGCGACTCGGCAGCCATGCTCGCCGACATCACCGCGCAGCTCGCGGCCGATCCCGATGACGACCACGCGTATCTCGCGCGCGGGGTGACGCCCGAACAGTTCGAGCAGGTTCGTGATCTCGAGATTCCGTGGGTCTATTGGGAGCGCATCCCGGCGCGCACCTACCCGAACGGTCAGATCGCCGGCAATCTCGTGGGCTTCTTGGGCACGGATGGCCCACAGACGGGTTTGGAGTATCGGCTCAACGAGTGCCTCGAGGCGACGAATGGCGAGGCGACCTACGAGCGCGGTGCCGATGGCGTGCGGCTACCCGGCACGACCGTCGTCGCGCGTGATGCCATCGATGGCGGCACCCTGCGTCTGACCATCGATTCGGATGTGCAGTGGTTCGCCCAGCAGGCGATTGCTGAGCAAGCGACGGCTATCGGCGCCGAGTGGGCAACCGCGGTTGTCGTTCGTGTTGATAACGGTCACATCATTGCTGCCGCAGACTGGCCAACGGTCGACCCGAACAATGTCGACGGAACCGCGGTCGAAAACCTGGGGTCGCGCGTGTTTACCTGGCCCTATGAGCCGGGGTCGACGATTAAGTCGGCAACGTTTGCAGCGCTCTTTGACTCCGGCGCGGCAACGGTTGCCGATCAGATCATTGCCCCGAGACGTTACGACACCATTGCGGGTTTCCAAATCGGAGACGCGTGGGACCACGGCGACCTTCGCTATACCGCCGCAGGCGTGCTCATGAATTCGTCGAACACCGGAACGGCCGTCTTGAGCGAACGGTTGTCGCTCGCCCAGCGCCACGACTACCTGACCGCCTTCGGGTTCGGCACCGAGACGGCGGTCGACTTCTTAGGTGAAGAGCCGGGCTTTGTCGGCGAGGCCGACGCCGTTGACGGACACACGGCCGTGACCCAAATGTTTGGCCAGGGCATGACCGCCACGAGCGCTCAAATTGCCAGCCTCTACCAAACACTCGCGAACGATGGTGTGCGGGCGCCTCTCACGCTCGTGACCGGCTGTGAACACAGCGACGGAACAGTGACCGACGTTCCCTCCACCGAGGGTGTGCGGGTGGTGAGTGAGTCAGCAGCACGCGATGTCGTGAACACGCTGGAGAACGTCGTGACACAAGGTTTTCTGTCACGCCAGCTCAGCATCCCGGGATACCGCGTTGCCGCCAAGACGGGAACCGCCGAAGTGTCCGAGAACGGCGAGTACGGCAACGAACGCATTGTCTCGGTCGCGGGAATGGCACCCGCCGATGACCCGCAGTTTGTCGTGGTGGTGACCTACGGCAAGCCCGATACGATGAAGACGTCGGCTGCCGCCGCGCCCACCTTCCGGTCGATCATGACCCAGGTGCTGAAGACCTTCCGGGTTGCCCCGTCGACGGTCTCGGCCCCAAGCATCCCGCTGACCTGGTGAGGGGTCGGCCCAGAAAGAGCTGAGGTTGCGTTGTCCCGCATTCCCCCCGTGCTGCGACCTGAACACCCCGAGCCGCGTCCGCTTTCGGGGCTCGTCGCCGAATTCTCACTCGAGGTCCGCGGAGAAATTGAGGGCATCGAGCTCACGGGCATCACCCTCTCGACGGGTGACCTTCGCGCGGGGGACGTGTTTGTCGGCATCAAGGGGGTCAACCGTCACGGGGCCGAGTTCGCCGCCGAGGCCGTCGCTGGGGGAGCGGTCGCGATTCTGACGGATGCTGCGGGCGCGACGCTCGCTGAGAATGCCGGCGTGCCCGTGCTGATCGTCGAGAACCCGCGCGGAGCGCTCGGTGAACTTGCCGCGTGGGTCTATCGCACCCGCGACGAACCGGTGCTCATGGTCGGGGTCACCGGCACCAACGGCAAGACCTCAACGGCCTACCTGCTCGAGGGCATCTTGAAACAGCTGGGCCATGTGACGGGCCTCAGCTCGACGGCGGAACGCCACATTGGCGATCTCACGGTGGTCAGTCGTCTGACCACGCCCGAGGCAACCGAGATGCACGCGCTCTTGGCGCGCATGCGCGAAGCGGGCGTCACGGCGATTGCCGTCGAGGTGAGCGCCCAGGCACTCAGTCGACACCGCGTCGATGGCATGCTGTTCGATGTCGTTGGGTTCACCAACCTCACCCACGACCACCTCGACGACTACGCCGACATGGCCGAGTACTTCGCTGCCAAGTTGCCATTGTTCTTTCCCGATCGAGGTCGGCGCGGGGTGGTTTCGCTCGACTCGGCCTACGGTATGCAGGTGGTCGACGCCGCCCGCATCCCGGTCGTCACGATTACCTCTCGTGATGATGTCGCGGCCGACTGGCGCGTGACACTCACCGACGAGCATCCCGCGTACACGGGCTTTCGTCTCACGGGCCCGAACGGGCAATCGATGGAAACACGGGTTCCTCTGATTGGCGGTCACATGGCCGCCAACGCTGGCCTGGCAATTGTCATGCTTGTCGAATCGGGAATCGCCCTCGACGACATCGCCGCCGCCCTGGGTGACGAGGGAATCACGGCCTATTTGCCCGGCCGCACCGAGCGGGTGTCGGGGGATCGCGGGCCGAGTGTTTATGTTGACTTCGGTCACAGTGCTGATGCCTTTGACCACACTCTCGCGGCGGTGCGTCGCTTTACGACCGGCCGCACCATCATGGTGTTCGGAGCGGATGGTGACCGCGATGCGACGAAGCGTCACGAGATGGCGCGGGTCGCGGCCGAGGGCTGCGACGTTCTCGTGATTACTGACCACCACCCGCGGTTCGAAGACCCCGCGTCGATTCGCGCGACCCTTCTCGAGGGTGCCGCACTCGCAGCCAACAAGCCGGAGATTCACGAGGTGAGTCCGCCGGAAGAGGCCATTCGCGTCGCGGTTGGGCTTGCCCGCGAGGGTGATTCGATCTTGTGGGCGGGCCCGGGCCACCAGGACTACCGCGACATTCGAGGTGTGCGCACCGAGTATTCGGCACGTGACTTGGCGCGTGCCGCGCTGCGTGAAGCCGGGTGGTGACCGGGTGACCGGTTTCGATCTCGTCGTGGATGATGTCGTGCACCGACGGGATGGATCGCTCGTTGTGGTGCGCGTCGGTGAAGAGACGATTGACATCGGCCTTCGTGCTGTCGGCATGGCGGCCGTCGATGCCGCGCTCGCGCACTTGGCCCTGCTTCTTGACGAGGGAGCAACTCTCCCCATCGCGGCCGAGGCAGTCGCCCTCGCCAGTGCCGACATCGCGGGCAGAACGGCCCGACGGTATCTCTCCAACCGCGCCCTGCTGCTCGACGACACGGCGGCGCGCACCGCTCTCGACGTTCGCGCGTCGTTGCGCGTTCTCGCCGACCTCACGCGAGAGGGTGGTCGGTCAATCGCTGTTCTCGGAGAGCTCGACAGTGAGCCGCACGAGTGGTTCGACGATCACGATGCTCTCGGCCGCATCATCGTGCGGCTCGACGTCGCCCAGCTGGTCGTTGTGGGCCACGGTGCCCGGCACATCCACAACGCGGCCGGGCTCGAGGGCTCGTGGGACGGAGAGTCGATTCTCGTCGATACGCTCGAGCAGGCATACGATGTCGTGCGTGCGCAGGTCGATGAGGGCGATGTGGTGCTCGTGAGCGCAGCATCCCGAACCCCCCTTGCTCCGCTCGTTGAGCGTCTTTTGGAGGCAGACCGATGATCGCGCTCATGTTCGCCGGGGCCTTCTCGCTGGCGTTCACGCTGCTGCTCACGCCGCTGTTCATTCGGTTGTTTAACCGGCTGCAGTGGGGCCAATTCATTCGTGACGATGGCCCACAGTCGCACCACACCAAGCGCGGTACGCCCACCATGGGCGGCATCGTCTTCATTCTGGGCGCGGTTCTCGGCTACTTCTTCGGACACATCGTGAGTGGCGAACCCGTGACGATGAGCGCGTTGCTCGTGCTGGGTCTCATGGTCGGCCTGGGCCTCATCGGATTCATCGACGACTTCACAAAGACCCGCAAACAGCGCAGTCTCGGACTCGGCGGGTGGGCGAAGATCGCCGGCCAAGCTGTCGTCGCGACCGTGTTCGCGGTTCTCGCACTCTCGTTTCCCGATGAGGATGGGCTCACTCCCGCGTCGACGACGATCTCGGGCGTTCGAGACATCCACTGGCTTGACTTTGCCGTCTTCGGCTCGATCGGCGCCGTGATTGCGTTTGCGATCTGGGTCAACGTCATCGTCGTCAGTACGTCAAATGCCGTTAACGTCGCCGACGGACTCGACGGGTTGGCCACCGGTGCGTCAATCTTGTCGATCGCCGCCTACATCTTCATCGCGTTCTGGCAGTTCAATCAGAGTTGCTTCAACGACCTTCTCGACCCCGACAATGTCTATCGCTGCTACGAAGTACGCGACTCTCTCGACCTCGCCATTGTGGCCGCCGCAATCGCGGCGAGCCTCATCGGGTTCTTGTGGTGGAACACCTCGCCCGCTCACATCTTCATGGGCGACACCGGTTCACTCGCGATCGGCGGAGCGCTCGCGGCGCTCGCCATTCTGACGCGCACCGAGCTGCTACTCGTTCTCATCGGAGGTCTGTTCCTCATCGTGACGGGCTCGGTCATTGTGCAGCGCGTGTACTTCAAGCTCACGAAGGGCAAGCGCATCTTCTTGATGAGCCCGCTGCACCACCACTTCGAATTGAAGGGTTGGGCAGAAGTGACGGTTGTCGTGCGCTTCTGGCTCATCGGTGGCCTCTTCGTTGCCGTCGGCGTTGGCTTGTTCTATCTCGAGTGGGTCAGTCAGTAGCCGTGGCGCGACCCGAATCTCTGCAGAGCTGGCACGACGATTGGTCGGGCCTGCGCGTTCTCGTTCTTGGCCTCGGGGTCACAGGGTTCGCCGTTGCCGACACATTGGCCGAGCTCGGCTGCCGTGTGTTGGTGGTGGCTGATCGCGCCGATGACGACCGCGCGCGCATCCTGCCCGTGATCGGCGTTGAGCTCGCCGTGGTTGGCCGCGGCGATGACCTGCCACAGACCGCGATCGACCTCGACCCTGAGCTCGTCATCGTGTCACCGGGCTTTCGCCCCGACCACCCCCACGTTCGGTGGGCTCTCGATCGATCGATTCCTGTCTGGGGAGACATCGAATTGGCGTGGCGCGTGCGCGACAAAGTGTCGCCGCCGGCGGAGTGGGTGCTCATCACGGGCACGAACGGCAAGACCACCACGACTCAATTGACGGCCACCATGCTGCAGCAAGACGGCCGCCGCGCCGCGCCGTGCGGCAACATCGGCATTCCTGTGCTTGATGCCGTGCGGGATCCTGCGGGATTCGATGTTCTCGTTGTCGAACTCTCGAGCTTTCAATTGCACTGGATGCCCACCGACGGCCCGGGAGCGGTCGTGCCACTCGCGAGCGTGTGCCTCAACATCGCTGAAGACCACTACGACTGGCACGGAAACGCTGAGGCGTATGCCGCGGCGAAAGCGAAGGTCTATGCGAACACGCGCGTCGCGTGTGTCTACAACCTCGCCGATGCGGCGACCATGCACATGGTTGAAGACGCTGAGGTGAGCGAGGGGTGTCGCGCCATTGGGTTCGGCGCGTCGGTGCCGGGCTTGAGTGACATCGGTGTGGTTGACAACGTCGTCGTCGACCGCGCGTTTTTGGATGAACGCCGCACGAGCGCCCTTGAGTTGGCTGAGCTGGCCGATGTCGCATCCGCCGGGCTCGCCACGCCTCACGGACTTGCCAACACGCTCGCCTCCGCTGCGCTCGCGCGCGCGGTAGGGGTTGCTCCGCTGTCCGTCCGCGACGCGTTGCGCCGATTCACTGTCGATGCGCACCGCACCGAACTCATCGCTCTCGTCGACGAGATCGCCTGGGTCGACGACTCCAAAGCCACCAACCCTCACGCCGCTGCGTCGGCCCTGAGCGCGTATCGCTCGGTCGTCTGGATCGTCGGCGGGTTGCTGAAGGGCGTTGACATCTCACCCCTCATCGAGACGCATCGCGATCGACTCCGCGCGGCGATCATCATCGGGGTCGACCGGGATGCGGTGCGCACGGCGTTCGCACGACACGCGCCCGCGCTGCCATTGTTCGAAGTCGACGAGCGCGAGACTGAAGGGGTCATGCCTGCTGCCGTGAGGTTGGCGGCCGGGGTCGCGATCGATGGTGACACCGTGTTGCTTGCCCCGGCAGCAGCATCGATGGACCAATTTGTTGACTATGCCGACCGCGGTAACCGGTTCGCCGCCGCGGTGCGGCACCACCTAGAGGGGGAGGGCCATGACGACGGTCCGTCCTCCACGGGGTCGCCCGGCGCCTGAGCCGCCTGCACGTCGGCAGCCACCGGGCGCCATCGTCGCGGTCCGCCGATTGTTCGGTGTCGAGCATCCCGATGCGTTGCTCGTCGTCGGCACGGTCATTTTTCTCGTGCTCTTTGGTCTCGTCATGGTGTTGTCATCGTCGGCCGTGACATCTGCGCAGAACAACGAGGGCGACTTCTTCGCGATTTTCTTGCGCCAGGGGCTGTTTGCGTTGATCGGCATTCCCCTCATGCTGACGATTGCGCGCTTGCCCGCGATTTTCTGGCGACGGTGGGCACGGCACGCGGTCATGCTGGGCCTTGCCCTGCAATTGCTCGTCTTCACGGGCTTGGGCTACGACTATGGCGGAAACCAAAACTGGATCTCCATCGCCGGATTCACCGCGCAACCGTCGGAGTTTCTCAAGCTCGCTCTCGTGATCTGGCTGGCGACGGTATTGGCCGATCGCGCAAACGCCTTTACGGACTGGCGCAGTGTGGTGATTCCCGCGGTTCCTGTGTCGGTGGTGGCGGTGGCTCTCGTGCTTCTAGGTCAAGACCTCGGTACCGCATCCATCATGATCGCAATCGTGCTCGCGGCCCTGTTTTTTGCGGGCGCGCCCCTGCGACACCTGGCCGCGATGGTGGGTGTCATTGCCCTGGGTGCCGTGTTGTTTGCCTTGACCTCGAGTTCACGGTCAAGCCGCATCGACGTGTGGCTCAATGGCTGTGCGCCCGAAGACTACGAATTCACGTGCTGGCAGTCGGTGCACGCTCTGTGGGCATTGGGGTCAGGCGGAATTTTCGGAGTCGGGCTGGGCAATTCGGCGACGAAGTGGCGGTGGCTGCCGCACGCGGAGAGTGACTTCATCTTCGCGATCATTGGTGAAGAGCTCGGACTGATCGGGGCCTTGGTCGTGTTGGTGCTGTTCGGCGTCTTGGCGATCGCCCTCGTGCGCCTTGTTCGTCGGCACGAGAACTCGTTCCACCGCATCGCGACCGGCGCCATCATGGTGTGGATCATCGGCCAGGCTCTCGTCAACATCGCCGTCGTCTTGGGCCTCTTGCCCGTTCTTGGCCTGCCGCTGCCGTTCATTTCCGCGGGTGGGTCGGCCTTGGTGTCGTCGCTCTTGGCCATCGGCGTCGTGCTGTCGCTGGCACGCGACCTGCCAATGGCGCATCGACCGGTGCCCCTCACTGCCCCCACGAGAGAACCACGGCGGCCATGACGACAGCTCTACTTGCCGGCGGCGGAACCGCTGGACACGTCAACCCTCTCCTCGGCCTGGCCGATCACTGGCGCGCCGTCGAGCCAACAGCGACCATGCTCGTGTTGGGCACGGCGGAGGGTCTCGAAGCGCGGCTTGTTCCTGATCGTGGCTATGAGCTGCTCACGATTCCCCGCGTTCCCTTTCCGAGACGCGTGAGCCGATCTGCCCTTCAGTTTCCTGGTCGATTTCGGGATGCTGTGAGGCTCACGCGCGCGATCATTCGTGATCGCCAGGTCGATGTGGTCGTCGGATTCGGAGGGTATGCGTCGGCGCCCGCCTATGTTGCCGCCTGGCGCGAGGGAATTCCGTTTGTCGCGCATGAGGCGAACGCGCGGCCCGGCATCGCCAATCGCCTCGCGGTGATGTTGGGCGGCCGCGCGGCGATCACCTTCGCCGGCACGCCGTTGCGTCGTGCTCGACTCACCGGCATGCCTCTTCGGCCGGAAATCACGACGCTTGATCGTTTGGCGCGCCGTGACGAGGCATACCGAACTCTCGGCCTGGAACACGGGCGACCCGTGCTTTTGGTGACAGGGGGTTCGACGGGTGCGCAACGGCTCAACCTGACAATGACGGAATCAGCGGCACGGGTGCTCGGAACAGGCTGGCAGGTGCTACACATCACGGGTACGGGTCGCGGGGGAGAAGATCCTCACTTGCCCGGGTATGTCACCCTTGATTACTGCGACAGCATGCACTTGGCTTTCGCCGCCGCCGACCTCGTCGTGTGTCGTGCCGGTTCGGCGACCGTGAGTGAGCTCGCCGTACTCGGACTGCCGTCTGTGCTCGTGCCCTATGCGGCTGGCAACGGCGAACAACGACTGAACGCGCGTGAGTTGGTGGCGGCGGGCGGAGCCGTGCTCGTCGCTGATGCGGATTTCACTGCTGAGTGGGTTGCGGGCTCTCTCGTCCCCTTGTTATCTCGACGCGCTGAGATCGCCCGAATGGCGGCGGCGGCCGCTACGGTGGGGCGACGCGATGCCGACGCTGCACTGTTGACTCTTGTGCGTGAGGCGCTTGCCGCTTCGTCGGGCTCCCGGTCGCGCGCCTAGGCTGGTCATCGATGATCAAGCCTGACCTCACCCTCGTTCTTCCCGAGTCGCTCGGCCGGCTGCACTTTGTCGGCATCGGCGGGAGCGGAATGAGCGGCATCGCTCGCATGTTTCACGCCAAGGGCTACTCCGTCACGGGTAGTGACCGATCGCACTCCGACACCGTCCAGTCGCTGGTCGACCTCGGCATCCGCGTTGCCATCGGCCACGACGCCGCTCATGTGGGTGATGCCGACACTCTCGTCGTCACAGGGGCACTGTGGCTCGACAACCCGGAGTACCAAGAAGCGCTACGACGCGGCCTTCCGGTGCTCCATCGCTCGCAGGCACTCGCGTGGCTCGTTCGCGGGGAGCGACTCGTCGCTGTCGCGGGGGCCCACGGAAAGTCGACGTCGACCGGGATGCTCGTGACCGCCTTGCGTGCCCTCGACCGTGACCCGTCGTTTGTCAACGGTGCCGTGATTCAGGGCACAGGCACGAGCGCTGCCTGGGGCACCGGTGACCTCTTCGTTGTCGAAGCCGACGAGTCTGATGGTTCGTTCTTGCTCTACGACGTTGCGGTCGCTCTCGTCACGAACATCGACACCGACCACCTTGATCACTATGGCGATGAGAAGGCACTGGAAGAGGCGTTCGCCACGTTCGCGGTGCGGGCGACCGAGTTGGTCGTTCTGTCTGCCGATGACCCCGCCACGCGCCGCCTCGCGGTGAGTCTTCGAGAGTCCGCGGTGGGGGCTCGCATCCTGACGTTCGGCGAGTCGGCTGACGCCGACGTGCGTCTCGTTGAGATCGGTGATTCGGGCCCGGTTGGCTATCGCGTGTCGATCGCCGGTCACGAATACTCGGGCCACTTGGCAATTCCCGGGCGACACAATGCCCTCAACGCGGCGGGCGTGATTGCTGTGCTCGTCGGGCTGGGCTTCACCCCCGATGAGGCAGTGCCGTCGCTCGACGGATTCGCTGGTACACAGAGACGCTTCGAATCACACGGCCTCGCCGATGGCGTGCGCCTGTATGACGACTATGCACACCACCCCACCGAAGTTGCAGCAGCGCTGCAGACGGCGCGTTCCGTCGTGGGCGACGGGCGCGTGATTGCTATCCACCAACCGCACCTGTTTAGTCGCACGCAGGCGATGGCGGCTGAATTTGCTGATGTCTACGAACGCGGCGCCGATCACACGATCGTGCTCGATGTGTACGGTGCGCGAGAAGACCCCATCCCGGGTGTGACGGGAGCTCGTGTCGTTGAACGGTTCGCCAACGCGTCGGTCGTCGACTACCGGCCCGATTGGCAGGCCGCTGCCGACCGGGTCGCGGAGATCGCTCGGGCGGGAGACATCGTGATGACGCTCAGTTGCGGCGACGTGTATCGCATCATCCCGCAGGTGCGCGCGGCACTTGAGCTGCGGTCAGTCGGAGATGCCGGGTAGTGAAACGCCCCGAAGGTCTCGGAGGCGATAAGCCTGCACCTCCGGCGTCGGCTGCCTCACCATCGACGCGAGGGTCGTCTCCTCGTCGTTCTGCCCGCACCCCTTCCGCGTCTGTGCCGTTACCGCCCTTAACTCGGTCGCCCGATGCGTCAACAGCGACGCGCACTGGAGTGTCGAAAGGGGCATCGAGGCCGCATACACCGAACTCTGCTCACGCGGCGCGAGCAGCACAACGAGAGCGACGTCGAGACGAGCGCGCCGAGGTGCGTCGGTTCACACGCCGCTCGCGACAACGGCGACTTGCGTTCACGGTGTCAGTGGGGTCGTTGCTCGCGCTGATCGCTGGCGTGGCGGTGATCACGCTGTCGCCACTGATGTCGCTCGACACCATACGGGTGGTCGGTGCTAGTCGGCTCGATTCGGCGGCCGTGAGCGCGGCTCTCGACGAGCACATCGGCACTCCACTGGCGCTTCTTGACGACGCCGCGATTCGCGACGATCTGGCCAGCTTTCCTCTCATTCAGTCGTTTTCGACCGAAGTGGTGCCGCCCCATACTCTCGTGCTGCGCATCATCGAACGTGCGCCGATCGGCGCGGTCGAACGGGGTGCGAGTGTTGATTTAGTCGATGCTGCGGGTGTGGTGGTCGAGTCATTGGCCGAACGCCCGGTGGGCATCCCGTTGATCGCGGCCAGCAGCGCCGAGGCGGGAACCGTGGCATTTGAGAGCGTTGCCGAAGTGTTGACTGCATTGCCCGCCGACCTTCGAGCGCAGGTTGATGTCATCAGCGCATCGACCCTCGATGACGTGACGTTCACGATGACGGGGCTTGGCCATCGTGTCGTGTGGGGGAGTGCCGAGCGCTCGGCATTCAAGGCCCGCGTGCTCGCGGCCGCGATCGTCGCTGCGGGGCAAGGTGCACCCTCAGAGTTTGATGTCTCTGCACCAGAAAGCCTCGTGGTGCGTCGACTGTAGGCATCAGCCGGCTATGAAGGGCGGGGGATGAGGCTCTTCGCGGGGTCACACGCGCACGGATTTGCGACACGCGGCGCGCCTCGGCTGCCGACGTGCCTCCCGGCCCTACCGTCAATCGGAGCAGTACATACTGAGCATAACTTTAGCCTTCTACCTGAAGGTGAAGGTTGAGCGGAAGGCCTCGACGTGACCTCGAACCAGAACTACCTCGCCGTGATTAAGGTCGTCGGCATCGGCGGCGGTGGCGTCAACGCCGTCAACCGCATGATCGAGCTGGGGCTGCGCGGCGTCGAGTTCATTGCTATCAACACTGACGCGCAGGCGCTGCTCATGAGCGACGCCGACGTCAAGCTTGATGTGGGTCGCGAGCTCACGCGGGGCCTGGGTGCAGGGGCTGATCCCGAAGTGGGTCGCCGCGCTGCCGAAGACCATGCCGAAGAGATCGAAGAGGCTCTTGCCGGCGCCGACATGGTGTTTGTCACCGCCGGCGAAGGCGGTGGCACCGGCACCGGGGGCGCTCCCGTTGTTGCCCGCATCGCCAAGTCGATTGGTGCCCTCACCATCGGTGTTGTTACCAAGCCGTTCGCGTTCGAAGGGAAGCGTCGTCAGGCGCAAGCCGATCTCGGCGTCGTGCAGCTCAAAAACGAGGTCGACACGCTCATCGTTGTGCCCAACGACCGCCTGCTCGAAATCAGCGATCGCGGAATCTCGATGCTCGAGGCTTTTGCGACCGCCGACCAGGTGCTGCTCGCCGGTGTTCAGGGCATCACCGATCTCATTACGACCCCGGGACTCATCAATCTCGACTTTGCTGACGTCAAGAGCGTTATGCAGGGCGCTGGCTCTGCCCTCATGGGAATCGGTTCGGCGCGGGGCGCCGACCGAGCGATCAAGGCCGCTGAACTCGCCGTCGCAAGTCCTTTGCTTGAGGCAAGCATCGACGGCGCACACGGTGTGCTGCTCTCGATTCAGGGCGGCTCGAACCTGGGAATCTTCGAAATCAACGATGCCGCTCGGCTCGTGCAAGAGGCAGTGCACCCCGAGGCGAACATCATCTTCGGTGCGGTTATCGACGACACGCTAGGTGACGAAGTGCGCGTCACCGTCATCGCGGCCGGATTCGACGGGGGCGAGCCGACGGTGGTGCATCGCGATCGCCGGACGAACTACCAGTCGGCCGAGCCTGCCGCATCGATGGCATCTCCCTCGCCGGCACGTGAAGACCCCGCGACGGCGGGTCGTTCGTGGGGCGACGACGCAGGACTCGCGGCGACGGCGCCGATCGATCCGCTCGAGGTGAGTGACGACGACGACCTCGACATTCCCGACTTCTTGCGCTGACCGTGAGCACCGAGCTCGCGGAACGATACAGCCGTGTCGAGTCGGCCATCTCTGACGCGTGCCGTGCCGCGTCGCGCCCTCGCGACGATGTGACGCTCATTGTTGTCACCAAGTTTCATCCCGCCTCGCTCGTGCGTGACTTGGTCGGTCTCGGCGTGCACGATGTCGGAGAAAACAGGCATCAGGATGCTGCACCCAAGGCAGCGATGCTCAGTGACCTTCCTCTCACGTGGCACTTCGTCGGGCAATTGCAGTCGAACAAAGCGCGCGCCGTCGCCGAGTATGCCCGGGTCATCCATTCGGTTGACCGCGAGTCACTCGTGACGGCCCTTGCGCGCGCCGAGCGTGCCCTCGACGTTTTTCTTGAGGTGAATCTGACCGACGACGCGGGGCGTGGCGGGGTTGAGCCCGAGGGCCTGGTTGCGCTCGCGGAACGTGTGCTTGAGCATCCGTCGCTCACTCTTCGCGGTGTCATGGCGGTGGCGCCCGTCGGCAGTGAACCGCGTGCAGCGTTCGCTCGTGTTCGGGAGCTCTCCGAGCGGGTACGCACGGTGGCTCCCGAGGCTCGCGATATCTCGGCAGGCATGTCGGGCGACTTTGCCGAGGCGATCGCTGAGGGTGCGACACACCTGCGTATTGGTTCGGCAATCACGGGAAAACGACCCGAACGCCCTTAACCTGACGAGTGCCACGACCGGTTAGGACGATCACATGAGCAATCCGCTGCGCAAGACCATGGTGTACCTCGGCCTCGCCGACGAAGAGGTTGAATACGACACTCACCCCTCGGCGACGACTGCGCCCGCGCCGTCGAGCGCGGTTGCGGCACAGCGCGCCCCCGTGACGCCCCTGCGTCGCAGTGCTCCCGCGCGGCAGGCTGCGCCGTCAGAGATGAACGAGATTCTGACAGTCCACCCTCGTGCGTACAAAGACGCACAGGTCATCGCCGAGAGTTTTCGCGAGGGCATTCCGGTGATCATCAACCTGTCGCAGATGCCCGAGAGCGAGGCCCGCCGACTGGTCGACTTCGCCAGTGGGCTATCGCAGGGGCTTTATGGTCGCATCGAGCGGGTGACGAGCAAAGTGTTCTTGCTGTCGCCGGCGCACGTGGCGACGAGTGGTGATGCGGCTGAAATCGAACCAGACGTCGACGCCTCGTTCGTTATTCGCGACTAGCCGCGAGTCGCGCCTCGCGTCGCGATCGTCGCAGCGCGTGCGCAAGCACTCAGGAGAACCTGCGAGACTAGAGCCGTGACGCTCGTCTTTTCGATCATTCTGTCGGTCATCTACGTGGCCCTCTTGATCGTCTTCATCGCCATGTGGGTGCGATTCGTTTTCGACTGGTTGCAGGTTCTCAACCCAGCCTTTCGCCCCCGGGGGATCGTGTTGATCGTCGCCGAGACGAGCTACACGATCACCGATCCGCCTCTCAAGGGGGTGCGACGGGTTATTCCTCCGCTCCGGCTTGGTTCGGTAAGTCTCGACCTCGCGTGGACAATTGTGCTGATTGTTTTGCTCATCCTGATGGCACTCGTGAGGCCCTAATCCGGCCCAATTCCTGGCCTGATTCCTGTTGTGCGGGGTACGCTTCCTGATACGGAAGTGACGCATGTGACCAGTTGTTGCTAGCGTTACCCCATCGTTATTCGACCGCTCCAGAAAGTTTCGAGGTGACGCGCATGGCACTCACGCCAGAAGATGTCGTCAACAAGCGCTTCCAATCGACCAAGTTCCGCGAGGGCTACGACCAAGACGAGGTCGATGACTTCCTCGATGAGATCGTTGTCGAGCTGCGTCGTCTCACTCAAGAGAACGACGAGTTGCGTCAGCGCCTCGTCGCTGCCGACGCGCGCATCGCCGAGCTGCAGCGTGGCGCCGCCTCGATGCCTATGGAGGCTGCGGCCGCTCCGGCGCCCGTTGCCGCACCCTCTCCGGCGCCGTTCCCGGTTGCCGATGCGCCCTCACTGGGCGGCGCTGAGCCTGGTGTCGACACGAACAACTTGCTTCAGCTCGCACGTCGTTTGCACGAAGAGCACGTTCGTGAGGGCCTAGCCAGGAAAGAGCAGATCATCGCCGAGGGGCAGGCCGAGGCAGCTCGCATTGTCGCTGAGGCGACGAGCGCCCAGCAGGGTCAACTGCAGACTCTCGAGCGCGAGCGGATGGCGCTGCAACAGCGGGTCGACGAACTGCGCACGTTCGAGCGCGAGTATCGCCAACAGTTGCGCACCTACATTCAGAGCCAGTTGACCGAGCTGGAGGGCACTGCCCAGCCAGCGGCCGCCCCGGCCGCCGCGACGGTGGGCTCGGCGCCCGCTGCTGCCCCTGCGGGTTATGGAGCCGCTCCAAGCTACGGTGCCGAGCAGGCGTACCCGGGTTCGGCTCCGGCCTATCCCGCAGCGGCTCCTTCGCAGGGTTACCCTTCTCCGCAAGCGGCGCCCCCCGGGCAGTTCCCGGGCTACGGCTCCTGAGCCGCAGCATCCTCATCGACCACTCGGTCGGCAGAGACGACAGGGAGCGCGACAGTGACTGAGTCGCGCTCCCTTCCTGTCCCTCCCGGGCGTTCCGGTGAACGAGTGGATGTTGCGCTCGCGACGCTGCTCGGATTCTCACGAACGCAAGCGGCAGAGATCGCCGACGCCGGGGGAGTGACACTCGATGGCCGGCTTGTCGGCAAGTCGGATCGCGTCGTCGCTGATGCATGGCTGGAAGTGACGTGGCAGCCCCGGCGCGAGGTGCGCATCGAGCCGATCCCCGTCGACAACCTCGGCATCGTTTTCGACGACGATGATCTTGTTGTCGTGGACAAGCCGGTCGGAGTTGCCGCGCATCCCTCGGCCGGCTGGGAGGGGCCAACCGTCATCGGTGCCCTCGCTGCTGCTGGCTACCGCATTGCGACCTCAGGCCCGGCCGAGCGAGCGGGCATCGTGCACCGGCTCGACGCCGGCACGAGCGGGCTCATGGTCGTCGCAAAGTCTGAAGGAGCGTATCGAGAACTCAAGCGGCAGTTTCACGATCGCGAGGTGGAGAAGATCTACCACGCGACCGTTCAGGGTCATCCTGATCCGCTCTCCGGGACCATCGATGCGCCGATCGGGCGGCATCCCGGTAGCGCCTGGAAGTTCGCTGTCGTCGCGGGCGGAAAACCGTCGGTAACGCACTACGACACGATCGAGGCGTTTCCGAGCGCGTCGCTGCTCGAGATCCACCTCGAGACGGGGCGCACTCATCAGATTCGCGTGCATATGGCCGCGCAACGTCATCCGTGCGTGGGTGACGCCATGTATGGCGCCGACCCTACGCTGAGCGCACGCCTGGGTCTGGATCGGCAGTGGTTGCACGCCATGAAGCTCGCCTTTCGGCATCCGTCGACCGGTCAGTGGAGCGAACACAGCTCGCACTATCCCGACGACTTGCAGCACGCACTAGACGTGCTACGAGCGAGCTGACATGACGCGCGCGCCGCTCTGAGGGGTCGCCGCCACGACCTAGACTGAGGGTCCAGATCACCCCGTCGGAGGCGCTGTGTCTAGTCGTGCAGATTCGTTCGTGCACCTTCACGTGCACAGCGAATACTCGATGCTCGACGGTGCCGCACGCGTGCAGCCGCTCATTGCCGAGGCCGTTGCGCAAGGCATGCCCGCCATCGCCGTGACTGACCACGGCAACATGTTCGGTGCCTTCGACTTCTGGAAGACCGCGAAAGATGCCGGCATCAAGCCCATCATTGGCATCGAGGCATATCTGACGCCGGGCACGCACCGCACGGATAAGACGCGCGTCAAGTGGGGTTCGGGCGGCGAAGACGACGTATCGGGCGCGGGGGCCTATACCCACCTCACCATGCTCGCGGCGACGACGGCAGGCATGCACAACCTGTTTCGCATGGCCTCGCTGGCTTCGATCGAGGGCTACTACTTCAAGCCGCGTATGGACCGCGAATTGCTCAGCCGCTATGCCGACGGAGTGATCGCCACCACCGGGTGCGTGAGTGGTGAAGTGCAGACTCGCTTGCGACTCGGTGACTATGAGAAGGCACGCGAGGCGGCGGCGGAGTTTCGAGACATCTTCGGTGCCGAAAACTATTTCGTCGAGATCATGGACCACGGTCTCGGCATCGAGCGGCGCACGATGTCTGAGCTCATTCGCCTCGCGAAAGACCTCGCGCTGCCGCTCGTGGCGACAAACGACTTGCACTACACCCACGCGGGCGATGCGGGTTCGCACGCGGCTCTGCTGTGCGTGCAATCGGGGTCAACGCTCGATGACCCCAATCGGTTCAAGTTCGACTCGGACGAGTTCTATCTCAAGACCCCCGCGCAAATGCGCGAACTCTTCCGCGACTATCCCGAAGCGTGTGACAACACGCTGCTCATCGCCGAGCGCGCCGACGTCGCCTTCAATACCTCGGCCAACTACATGCCTCGGTATCCCGTTCCTGAGGGCGAAACCGAGAACAGTTGGTTCGTGCACGAAGTCGAACGCGGTCTCGCCGTTCGCTACCCCGGCGGGGTTCCGGATGCTGTGCGCGCGCGTGCCGAATACGAGATCGGCGTTATCACCCAGATGGGCTTCGCGGGCTACTTCTTGGTCGTTGCTGACTTCATCAACTGGTCAAAGCGCAATGGAATCCGCGTGGGCCCGGGCCGTGGCTCGGGCGCCGGGTCGATGGCCGCCTACGCCATGCGCATCACCGATCTCGACCCGCTCGAACACGGGTTGATCTTCGAGCGCTTCCTCAACCCCGACCGCGTCTCGATGCCCGACTTCGACGTCGACTTCGACGACCGCCGCCGCGGCGAGGTCATCCGGTACGTCACCGAGAAGTACGGCGACGAGCGCGTCGCCCAGATCGTCACCTACGGCACCATCAAGGCCAAGCAGGCCCTCAAGGACAGCTCGCGTGTGCTGGGGTTCCCGTTCGGCATGGGCGAGAAGCTCACCAAGGCCATGCCGCCCGCGATCATGGGCAAAGATATGCCTCTCTCGGGCATCCTCGACCCCACCGACAAGCGGTACAAAGAGGCTGCTGACTTCCGTGCCCTCATCGAGGTCGACGCCGAGGCCCGAACGGTTTTCGACACCGCCTTGGGGCTCGAAAACCTCAAGCGGCAGTGGGGTGTGCACGCCGCCGGTGTGATCATGTCGAGCGAGCCGCTCATCGACATCATTCCGATCATGAAGCGCGAGCAAGACGGCCAGATCGTCACGCAATTCGACTTCCCCGCCTCAGAAGCGCTCGGTCTCGTCAAGATGGACTTCTTGGGCCTCCGCAACCTGACGATCATTGATGACGCGCTCGACAACATCGAGGCGAACCGTGGCACTCGGCTCGTGCTCGAAGACCTCACGCTCGACGACCCGGCCGCCTACGAGCTGTTGGCTCGCGGAGACACCCTCGGAGTGTTCCAGCTCGATGGCGGTCCGATGCGCTCGCTCTTGCGCATGATGAAGCCCGACAATTTCGAAGACATCTCGGCCGTGCTGGCCTTGTATCGGCCCGGCCCGATGGGTGCCGACTCGCACACCAACTACGCGTTGCGCAAGAACGGCCGCCAAGAGATCACGCCGATTCACCCTGAACTTGCCGAACCGCTCGCCGAGGTGCTCGGCGGCACCTACGGACTCATCGTCTACCAAGAGCAAGTGATGGAGATCGCGCAGAAGCTCGCGGGCTACACGCTCGCGCAAGCCGACCTGCTGCGTCGTGCGATGGGCAAGAAGAAGAAAGAAGAGCTCGACAAGCAGTACGAAAACTTCGAGGCGGGGATGACCGCCAACGGCTACTCCGCTGCCGCGGTGAAGACGCTCTGGGACATCCTGGTGCCCTTCTCTGACTACGCCTTCAACAAGGCGCACTCGGCCGCGTATGGCGTCGTCTCATACTGGACCGCGTACCTCAAGGCTCATTACCCGGCCGAATACATGGCGGCCTTGTTAACGAGCGTGGGCGATTCCAAAGACAAGATGGCCGTGTACCTCAACGAGTGCCGCCGGATGGGCATTACGGTTTTGCCTCCCGACGTCAACGAGTCGATCGAGTACTTTGCCGCTGTGGGCGACGACATTCGCTTCGGTCTCGGGGCCGTGCGCAATGTGGGGCATAACGTCGTGGAGGGCATCCGTTCATCTCGTGAGAGCAAGGGCCGGTTCACGGGCTTCTTCGATTTCTTGAAGAAAGTGCCGAGCACCGTGGCCAACAAACGCGCCATTGAATCGCTCATCAAGGCGGGAGCGTTTGATTCGCTCGGAGCAACGCGCCGAGCGCTCATGGAGATTCATGAGTCGGCAGTCGAGGCCGCGGTGAAGGAGAAGCGCGCTGAAGAGAATGGCGATGTCGGGTTCGACTTCGACAGCCTCTTTGACGAGCCCGATCACACCGCCGGTCATGTGCCCGATCGTCCCGAGTGGGCCAAGAAAGACAAGCTGGCCTTTGAGCGCGAGATGCTCGGCCTCTACGTGTCAGATCACCCCCTCGCGGGTCTCGAACGCGCCTTGGCACAACACGCCGGCGCGGGAATCGCCGAGCTCAACGACAATCCTCCCGCCGACGGCGAGCAGGTCACGGTCGCCGGGCTCATCACGAGCGTGCAGCATCGCGTCGCGCGCCAGTCGGGCAACCCCTACGGCATGATCACGCTCGAAGACTTCGGTGGCGAGATCAGCATCATGTTCTTGGGCAAGACCTATCTCGAGTTCGGTTCCCGGTTGGCGGCCGACAGCATCGTGGTTGTGCGCGGCCGCGTAAACCATCGCGACGACGGAATCTCACTCCAGGCCATGAGCCTCACGCAACCAGACTTCGGCGTGGCGACCGAGAGCGGCCCCTTGACGCTCACCGTGCGCGAGAATCGGGCGACCGTCGATGTCGTGAGCGAACTCGATGCTGTGCTGCTGCGGCACGCGGGCTCGACCGAAGTGCGGTTGCGCTTGCTTCGCGATGACTCCGCGCGCGTGTTCGAGCTGCCCCACCGAGTCGAACCCTCGGCAGGGTTCTTTGGTGAGGTCAAGAGCCTCCTCGGCCCTCGAGCCCTGAACTAGCCGGCGCTTGGCCGCCCCAGCGGCTGTTCACGCGAAGACTAGAGCTCAGCGCCGAGGGCGCGATACGCGCGCTCGTGGTACAGCAGCGGTTCGTCGGGTTCGCCGATGGCGCCTTCGTCGATCTGAACGGCGATCATCGCGTTGCCCGCGACAGGAGTGCGCGCAACGATCGTGCCGACCATCCAGGCCGTGACGTTCTTGAGAATGGGAAGACCATGCGGACCCGGTTCCCAATGGTCGCCATCGAAGCGGTGAGCGTTGTCACCCGCCATGATCTTCGCGACGGCGAAGTCGTCTTGACCCATCATGTGAATGGCGACGCGGTCGGTTTGTTCGATCGCCGGCCACGAACTCGCCGTGCGCGCCATGTTGAACGTCGCAAGCGGCGGAACGGCCGCGAGCGACGCGAGCGACGTTGCTGTGAATCCCACGGGGCGGCCCTCGGGCGTGAGCGCGGTGATCACGGCGACTCCCGCCGCGTGGCGACGAAAGGCTTGCGCGAAAGCGTCGAAACCGGTGGCATCAGGAGCAGTGGTCATCACGGTCTATGCAACCGCATTCGTGCTCGGGTATTCCCGAGGCTGGCCGCGATTAGGCTGAACACGTCATGATGCGAACTCTCGACTTGCGCGGCCGCACGCTGTCGGCCGCCGACCTTCTCGCCCTGGTTCCCCGAGCGGCGAGTGATGTCGGCTCGGCTGTCGACGCCGTCGACGCATTGATTCGGGATGTCCGCGAGCGCGGCAGCGTTGCCTTGAGTGATCAGGCCGAGCGCTTCGATCGCGTGCGCCCCGCCGCGATCCGCATGAGCGCTGAGTCGTTGCGCGCCGCCGAGGCCGCGCTCGATCCCGCCGTTCGCACGGCCCTCGAGCACGCGATAGACCGCGTGCGGCGCACCTCGGCGGCGCAAGTGCCGGCGGAACAGGTCACCGAGGTCGCTCCGGGTGCGCGCATCGTGCAGCGCTGGCAGCCCGTTGCCCGGGTGGGGCTCTACGTGCCAGGGGGCAAGGCGGTGTATCCCTCGAGCGTCGTCATGAACGTGGTGGCGGCTCAGGTCGCCGGCGTCGGCTCGATTGCGCTCGCGTCACCGCCGCAAGCGGAGTTCGGCGGGTCGGTGCATCCGACGATTCTTGGCGCAGCAAGTCTTCTCGGCGTTGACGAGGTCTATGCGATGGGGGGCGCCGGTGCCATTGCGGCTTTGGCCTATGGCGTTGACGATCTCGGTCTCGAACCCGTTCAGGTGATTACCGGGCCAGGAAACCTGTTTGTCGCGACCGCGAAGCGCGCCGTGAAGGGTGTTGTCGGCATCGACTCTGAAGCGGGTCCCACCGAAATTCTCATCATTGCCGATGCCACCGCACGCCCTGACTACGTCGTTGCCGACCTGATTAGCCAGGCGGAGCACGATGAACTTGCCGGGAGCGTGCTCGTGACCGACAGCGCAGACTTCGCTCAGTCGGTGCGCGAGGCCTTGCCGGCGGCGGTTGCGGCGACTCGGCATCGGCACCGCGTCGAGGCGGCTCTCGAGGGGCCGCAATCGGCGATTGTGCTCGTGGATGACCTCACCCAGGCTGCCCGGTTCAGCAACGCCTACGGGCCCGAGCACCTCGAAGTGCAGGTCGCCGACGCACAGGCTCTGCTTCCGTTGCTCGACAGCGCGGGTGCGATTTTCGTCGGCGACCACACGCCCGTGAGTCTCGGTGACTACATCGCCGGCTCGAATCACGTTTTGCCGACGGGCGGTCAGGCGCGATTCGCCTCTGGTCTCGGCGCCTACACGTTCTTGCGCCCGCAACAAATCATCGAATACAGCCGGGATGCTCTCGCCGAGGTTGCCGATCACGTCGGCGCGCTCAGCGACGCCGAGCACCTGCCGGCTCACGGCGACGCCGTGCGTGCGCGGTTCGTCTAGGCTGGCTGAACCATGCACTGCCCTTTCTGTCGTCACTCTGATAGCCGCGTCATCGACTCGCGCACGAGTGATGACGGGCTCTCGATTCGACGCCGTCGGCAGTGCCCCGAGTGCGGGCGCCGCTTCAGCACGACCGAGACGGCAAGCCTCATGGTGATCAAACGCAGTGGCGTCGTGGAGCCTTTTTCGCGCGAGAAGATCGTGCTCGGCGTGCGCAAGGCGTGCCAGGGTCGCCCGGTGACCGACGCCGACCTCGCGCAACTCGCTCAGAAGGTCGAAGAGAATCTGCGCGCGACGGGCGCTTCGCAGCTCGACGCGAACGACATCGGTCTCGCGATCTTGCCCGAACTGCGCCAGCTCGATGAGGTTGCCTATTTGCGGTTCGCGAGCGTCTATCAGGCGTTCGAGAATCTCGACGACTTCGAGTCGGCCATCACCCAATTGCGTGTTGAGCGCGCTCAGCCCGCCGCTGCCTCCGACGCCGAATAACCACCACGGTGTACGAGTTCTTCTTTCGCACGGTCTTGCGCCGCATCGACCCCGAGCGGGCACATCATCTAGCGGTCGTCGTCATTCGGGCAATCCCCGCGCTGGGGCTCACGCGACTGGTGCGTCGATTCACACGGCCTGACCCGGCTCTCGCCGTCGACGCGCTCGGGCTGCACTTTGAGTCGCCGTTCGGTATGGCTGCCGGGTTCGACAAAGACGCGCGGAGCATCCGTGGCCTGTGGGCGCTTGGTTTCGGTCACGTCGAAATCGGCACCGTCACGGCGATCGCGCAAGAGGGCAACCCCAAGCCGCGTCTGTTTCGCCTTGTTGACGATCGAGCCGTCATCAATCGCATGGGGTTCAATAACGGGGGAGCAGTAGCCGCCGCTTCGCGGGTCGCCCGCGAACGCCGCCGGGCTCAGCGGCCCATCATTGGCGCGAACATCGGCAAAAGCCGTGTCGTCGCGGTCGAGGATGCTGTGGTCGACTATCGCGAGTCGGCCCGCCTACTCGCCCCGGTCGCCGACTACCTCGCCGTCAACGTCAGCTCGCCCAACACCCCGGGGTTGCGTGGCCTACAAGACGAGGCATTGCTGCGACCACTGCTCTCGGCCGTACTCGACGAAGCGGGCGAGACGCCGGTTCTCGTGAAGATCGCGCCCGATCTCGATGACAGCGCGATCGACGCCGTGTGCCAACTCGCGATCGAGTTAGGGCTCGCGGGCATCATCGCGACGAACACCACGATCAGTCGTGACGGCCTCTTGACCGGCAACGCCGCGGTCTTGGCGGCAGGCGCGGGCGGGCTCAGCGGCGCTCCGTTGCGTGCTCGCTCACTCGAGGTGTTACGACGCGTTCGAGCCTCGGTGCCCGACGACTTCTGCGTGATCGCCGTGGGCGGCGTTGACACGGCCGACGACGCTGCCGAGCGACTCGACGCCGGAGCAACCCTGGTGCAGGGATATACGGCGTTTCTGTATCGCGGCCCGTTGTGGGCCCGGCAGGTCACCCACGGTCTCGCCGCGCGCGGCCGCTAACCCCTCTACTCGGGGAACTGTCCGCGCTTCACCTGAGGCTTGGGCAGACGGAGCACGCGTAACTGCAGCGACCGCATTGCTGCGTACCAGCGCACCTTCTCGACCTTGTCGGCGCCGAACTTCTTCACCAGTTTGCGGCGAACGATAAAGCCCAACAGGGTCGAGTCGAGCACCGCGACGAGGAAGAAGGCCCACAGCGCCAGAATGGAAATCGTTTGGGCTTCGACCGACGGCACAAAGGTCAAGATGATCACGACGAACATGACCGGAATCAAGAATTCGCCGATGTTGATGCGCGCATCGACATAGTCGCGCACCCACTTCTTTTGCGGGCCGCGGTCGCGCTGCGGAAGGTACTTCTCTTCACCGTTGGCCATACCGATGCGCGCCCGCTCGCGCGCGGCGTTCATCTTCTCGCGGTGCTCTTTCGCAGCCTGCTTCCGATCGTTCGGAACGAGAGGGCGCTTGCGCGCAGCTTCGCGCTCTTTGCGCGTGGGCGTTGGGCGGCCCTTGCCTGCGGCAATGGCCTCGGCAGTGGCGTTGGCGTCAGCCGTCGCTTGCTCGGCGGCGCTGGGAGTGGTGTTGGCGTTGTCGCGGGCGGCCACGGCGGCACATCCTTCCATTGATGCTGAGGCTTAAGATTACCGGCATGACACCCCCCGAACGCTCCGCCGCATTGCCTCTCGATGCGCACACTCTCGAGGCACTCACCGACAGCGTTCAGGGCGGTCTGCCGCGCGCTATCGCCGAGCTGAGTGACCTCGTGCGCATCCCGTCTGTGTCGTGGGACGGATTCGACCCGGCCCACGTTCAGGCATCAGCCGAGCGAACGGCAGAACTGCTGCGTGAACTCGACGTCTTCGACACCGTCACGATCGACCGCGCTCCTGGCGACGACGGTGTTCTCGGTCAACCGGCGGTGCTTGCTCGGCGCGCTGCTGCCCCTGGATTCCCGACCGTCTTGCTTTACGCCCATCACGACGTTCAGCCTCCCGGCCACGACAGTGCGTGGTCGTCACCGCCATTTGAGCCCACGCTGCGGGGTGATCGGCTCTATGGCCGAGGCGTCGCGGATGACAAGGCCGGCGTCTTGGCCCACGTTGCCGCCATCCGAGCATTGACCGAGACAACGGGAGTTCCTGATCTCGGCCTCGTGGTGTTTATCGAGGGCGAAGAAGAATTTGGGTCCCGATCGTTCGGCGCGCTTCTCGAGCGTCATCGTGAGCTGCTGGCCGCCGATGTGATTGTGGTCGCCGATTCCGACAACTGGAGCGTCGATACGCCGTCACTCACGGTCGGGCTTCGCGGCAACGCGACGTTCAGCCTGACCGTGTCGACGCTGCAGCACGCATCGCACTCCGGAATGTTTGGGGGAGCGGTACCGGATGCGATGCTCGCCACGATCGCCCTTCTCGCTACCCTGCACGACGCCGAGGGCTCGGTCGCCGTGGCGGGTATGCGGTCACACGATCAAGAGGTCCCCGTGATTACTGAGCAGCGACTCCGCGACGAAACAGGACTGCTCGACGGAGTCACTCCCATCGGCCGCGATGACCTGCTTCACCGCATCTGGGCACAGCCGTCGATCACTGTGACGGGCATCGACGCCCCGAGCGTTCAGAACGCCTCGAACACCCTGGCGCCCTCGATCACCGTGAAGATCAGTGCGCGCGTTGCGCCGG
>NZ_JANRKZ010000232.1:0-2468 GCF_033763155.1 Microcella sp. | reverse complement strand
AGCTCGAAGGCCGCCAGTGCTTTGTGCTCGACCCCATGCTGGCCACGGGAGGCTCATTGCTCGCTGCGATCGAGTTCCTCTTCGCCCGCGGCGCCGACGACGTCACCGCCGTCTGCATCTTGGGCGCCCCTGAAGGACTCGAGATGATCGAGAAGGCCACCGCAGGGCGCGACGTCACGATCGTGCTCGGTGCGCTTGACGAGAAGCTCAACGAGAAGGGCTACATCGTGCCGGGCCTCGGCGACGCGGGTGACCGCCTCTATGGCACGGTGGGCTAACGCCCCTAACTTGACGCTCTGCGTCGCCCTCGGGGATACTTGCCCCTATGACCGTCACCGCGAACCTCCTGACCGCCTCCGAGGCTGTGGAGACCGCTGGCATGATGATGCCGGCGAGCGCTGACGTGTGCTGTCGAATGTGCGCCTAAATGGCCACCCGTTCGCCCGAGTCGTGCTGACCGGCCGATCCATCGTTTGACGATGTCTGATCGCACCGAGCGCACTCACTCCGCATCGGGGCCGGATGCTCCGGCTCCCGATGCCCGCACCCTCGACACACAGCTTCCGATCGCCACCGCCCCCTCGGGCACCCCGACTGTGGGTGGTGAACCGTTCGACTCCGCAGAAAGCGTCTCGTCCATGTCTCTCGCCACCCTCTCTCCCCGCACGACCCACCCGGCACCCCCCGCAACCCCGACCGTTACGCCCGCCGCGCCGCCCGTGGCCACCCCGCGCATTCGGGCGGTTCCCGACGGCACCGAAGCCCGTGGCTTTGTGCTCTACGTTGGGCTCGACGAAGCGAAGGCGGCCGCCGCCGGCATCGACCTTGGTCGGCTCGTTGTCGAGCTCAAGAAGCTCACGACCGAACTCGCTCCGGGTGCTGAGACGCACGCCGCTGTCGCCCTCGCTCCCGCGGGCGCGGGTGGCCGCGACGTCGATGTCGTGCGACTCGCACTGCAAGACCCCTCGGCACTCGCTCGTTATCGTCGCGACACCACGGCTCCTGCCGAACCCAAGGTCGAGGGCGTGGTGATCGACATCTCCCGCAAGCGCGTGTTGCTCGACGGCGACACCGCGCCGCTCACCTACAAAGAGTTTGAGCTGCTGCAATACCTCGTTCTTCGCGAGGGCCGCACGATCGAGCGCGCCGAGCTCATCACGTCGCTGTGGGCCGACGGTGCCGATGGCGATGAGGACGTGCCGAACGAGCGCACGATCGACGTGCACGTGCGTCGCCTGCGCGCGAAGCTCGGCGGGTATGAAGACATCGTGCGCACGGTGCGCGGCTCGGGCTACCGATTCGACCGCCACGCCGATGTGTCGATCCGCTACGCGTCGGCACCGAGCCCCGACTTCTTCTAGGCGGCAACGCGGGATGCCCGCGAGCAGCGACCCGCACCCCTCACCCGCGTTCGCTCCCGTCGGTGCGCCCCCGGCCCGCGCCCGTCGCTGCTAAGGCACCCGCACGTTGACGGTGCCCCGGCTCGTCAACTCGAGCGGGATCGGCGCGCCGATGACTCCCTCGAATGGCCGCGTCGCCGTGACGTTGCGGAAGCCCATCATCACGGGGCCAGACGGTGTCTCAACGACGCGACCCGCGTAGATGCCGTCAACGTTCATGGGCTCGGCTCGGTCAAGAGCGAACGGACCCAGGGCCGACTCGGCGGGAGCGCTGTAGTACCCCGTGCGGCGCTCAACGCCCTCGAGGCTGATGTCGGTCTCGAGGCACGAGAAGAAGAGCACGGGCGTTTCGCCAAAGGTGTGCACCTGCAGCACTTCGAGTTGCAAGAATCCGGTCTTGATCGCGAGCGGCTCGTCAACCACCCACGAGAGCAAGTCATCTGACGTCGCGTGCCCAATGCAACCGTGACCGTAGAGATCGGTAGCCGTGACCAGCATGTGCCAGCGGCCATCGGTGTGTCGGAACACCCACGGGTCTCGAAACGCCTCGACGCCCTCGCGGTCGTAGGTGGAGTACCACCGCGGGTCGGCGACGGCGATGGGGTCGGGCGAGACGCGCGTCCACGTGATGAGGTCGTGCGAGGTCGCTTGGCCGACGCGTTGGCGCGTGCCCCGTGTGGTGGCGTCAATACCCGTGTAGAACATCCGCCAGACGTCGCCATCTTTCACGACGCTGCCCGTCCAGATGGCCTGGTCGTCGAAACGACCCGCTTCGCCCGGTACGAGTGCATCGGGAAGGTGCCGCCACTCGCGCAGATCCCGAGAGACAGCGTGGGCCGCGACGGCACTCCAGTGCCGCATGTCGGGGTCGCCCAACGAGCGCGGAGCGGCCAGGAAAAAGGCGTGGTAATCGTCGCCATCCTGGGCGTACCACGAGTCCCAAATCCAGCGCTGCGGGTCGTCAATCACAATGTGACACCTTTCGAATGGGGTAGTCGGCGATAGTCTCAGTGAACACGCTCGAGGCCGCCCGTGCCGCGAACGAGATGGAGAATTCACGATGGCGAC
>NZ_JANRKZ010000231.1:0-3453 GCF_033763155.1 Microcella sp. | reverse complement strand
GTCGCTGCCGTGGGCTGGGTCGTTCTTGGGGCATCCGTCGATCGCGGTCGACTATCTCGACGACGGCCACGGCATGCCCGACCCCGACTCGGGCGCGATCGAGAGCGTCGACGCCGAAGTGCTGCGCACGGTCGATCTCGTGATTGAGCACGCGACGGCGCGCCCGACCGAGTCGCTCATGGTCGTCACGGCGAGTGCCAAGCACGCCGCGCGCGTTCACACGGCGGTGCTCGAGGCGCTCACTCACCGCCCCGATCTGCATGACGTGCTGCTCGGTGACCGCGCCGAGCCCTTTGCCGTGCTCACGATCGAGCAGTCGGTGGCGCAGTCGCGTGACCGCGTCATCTTCTCGATCGGCTTTGGCCGCACGCCGCACGGCCGTGTGCTCACCGAGTTCGGGTCGCTCGGGCGCCCGGGCGGCGACCGCTTGCTTGCCGTCGCGATGACGCGCGCGCGTCGCTACGTGCGCATCGTCAGTTGCATTCGCCCGAGCGATCTCGACGATGATCGCTTGTCGCACGGCGCTCGCGCGCTCGCTGACCTGTTCGACGACATCGAGGCGCGCCGCACGGCGGTCGAGGTGCCCGACGACAGCGATCCGATGCTTATCGATCTTGCTCGCCGCCTCGAGGCACGCGGTATGAAGGTGGCTCTCGGGCACCGCGGCAAGTTGCCGCTCGTCGCAAGCCGTGGGGGCTACTGCGTGGCCGTCGAGACGGATGCTGCGCTCGCGCACCTCAGCCTGCGCGAGTCACTGCGCCTGCGCCCCGACCTGCTGCGGCGCTTGGGCTGGCACTACGCGCGCGTTCACGTGTTCGAGCTCTTCAGTGACCCCGAGGCCGTGGCTGATCGCATCTATGCACTGGTCGGCGGAGCCCCCTCGGCACCCGCGAGCTCGTCAGCACCGTCGGGCATGCAGACCGAAGAGCTCGCGATCCAGCGCTGACGGCCCTCGTCGCGCCGCGTACCCTGAAGTCATGACCGAGTCGGATGCGGGGCAGGCCCCGCCCACCCGCGCCCGCGGTGCGCGCCGGGTCACGACGGCGCCTCCGCCGGGCTCGGATCCCACTCCGCCGCGCGAGCCCGAGCGCCACCGGCTCGACGACAACGACGAGCGGCTCAAGGCCGAGAAGCCCCCGCACTACTGAGCGGGGAGCAACAGATCGCGCCTAAGTTGCGGCAGCGGGTGCTGCGGCGGGCGTGCTCGCGGGTGCGGATGACCCGCTCGACTCGCTCTTCGCCGAGCTGCTCGACGGGCTTGACGAGCTCGACGACGAGCTCGAGCCCGCGCGGCTGTCGGTGCGGTAGAAGCCCGAACCGTTGAAGGTGACGCCGACGGCCGAGAACACCTTGCGCAGCTTCCCCTGGCACGTCGGGCACTCGGTCAGCGAGTCGTCGGTGAAGGCCTGCTGAATGTCGAACGCGGTCGAACACTCGGTGCAGCGGTACGAATACGTGGGCATGGAAAAGACCTCCACCTTTTAGGATACGGCGGCCAGAGCATCCGCCCGAACCGCGCTCAGGAGGTGAAGCGCGTGATGCCGCTGGGGGTGACGACGCCGTCGACGCCCTGATCGTGGCGTTCGCGCGGCAGTTCGTCGACGACCTCGTGGTCGAAGACGGCGGCGAACACGGGCGGGCGGCGCTCCATCGAGCCGAGTGTCTTGTCGAAATAGCCGCGGCCCCAGCCCATGCGCATGCCCGAGCGGTCGACGGCCGCCGCGGGAACGATGATGAGGCCCACGTCGTTGATGGCGATGGGCCCGAGCACTTCGGTGGTGGGCACGGGCATGCCGATGACGTCGAGTCCTTCGTCGGCGCTGTCGTAGAGCGCCCAGTCGAGCAACCCGTCGTCGCGCGAGACCGGGAGCAGCACGCGAATGCCCTGCTCGGCCGCCCACGCGATGAACGGCCGGGTCTCGGGCTCGTCGCGCGTGGCGAGGTAACACGACAGTGAGCGCGGCCCGAGCGCCGACGCGAGGGCGATGAGTTGACGCGTCAGACCTTCGGTGGCGAGGTCGCGGTCATGCTGAGCACGGATGCGCCGCCGCTCGCGCAGCTCGGCCCGCAGGGCGCGCTTGGCGGCGATCAGCTCGCTCTCGCGGTCGGGGGCCATACCGCCATGCTAGGGCTGACACAAGCCCCGTGTACTCCTGGGCTGTGAACGACCGCCGGGTCTACGCTGGGCGCATGACCCCGCGAATCAGCAAGGCCGTGATCCCCGCAGCGGGACTCGGTACCCGGTTCCTTCCCGCAACAAAGGCCATGCCGAAAGAGATGTTGCCCGTCGTCGACAAGCCGGCCATTCAATACGTGGTCGAAGAGGCGGTCGGTGCGGGGCTCACTGACGTGCTCATGATCACCGGTCGCAACAAGACGGCGCTCGAGAACCACTTCGACCGCGTCGGCGAACTCGAGGCCACGCTCGAGGCGAAGGGCGACACCGAAAAACTCGCCAAGGTCGAGTACTCGACCGACCTCGCCGACATGCACTACGTGCGCCAGGGCGACCCGCTCGGCCTCGGTCACGCGGTGTTGCGCGCCCACATGCACGTGGGCCGCCAGCCCTTCGCCGTGCTGCTCGGTGACGACATCATCGACCCGCGCGACCCCCTGCTCGAGCGCATGATCGAGGTGCACGAAGAGCACAACGCGAGCGTCATCGCCCTGCTCGAGGTCGACCCCGCGCAAGCGCATCTTTATGGTGTTGCCACCGTCGAACTAACGGACGACCCCGATGTCGTGCGCGTCGTCGATCTCGTCGAGAAGCCCGCGCCGGGCACCGCACCCTCGAACTACGCCGTGATCGGCCGCTACGTGTTGCGGCCCGAGATTTTCGACATCCTTGAGCACACGGCCCCCGGCAAGGGCGGCGAGATTCAGCTGACGGATGCCCTGCTCGAGCTCGCCCAAGCGCCCGACACCGGCGGCGTCTACGGTGTGGTGTTCCGCGGCCGCCGGTATGACACGGGTGACCGCCTCGACTACATCAAGGCCATTGTGCAGCTCGCCGTCGAGCGCGCTGACCTCGGCCCCGAGCTGCGCCCGTGGCTGCGCGACTTCGCCGCCCGCATGGACTAAGCCGCGGTGTCGATCATCCCCACTCTGCGTGACGGCGCGACCGTCTTGCGGCCGATTCGCGTGCGTGATTCGCGCGCGCTCGAGGCCGAACTCATCGACAGCCGAAGTTGGTTGCGGCCGTGGGAGGCCACGCATCCCTCGGCGCCCTTGCACTGGGACACCAAGGGCAGCATCCGCAACCTCATCGCGGGCGCCAGGGCGGGCACGGGCCTGCCGTTCATCATCGAGACGGAAGGCCGATTGGCCGGCCAGCTCAATGTCAGCGGCATGACCTACGGCTCGCTCGCCTCGGCAACGATCGGCTATTGGGTGGGTGCGGGGTTTGCCGGGCGCGGGCTCACGCCCACGGCCGTGGCGCTCGCGACCGACCAC
>NZ_JANRKZ010000230.1:0-6656 GCF_033763155.1 Microcella sp. | reverse complement strand
TACGACCCCATTCACTGGGCGCAAGACATTCACGTTGACCTGGCCGACCAGATCAACAAGACCGCGCGCGTGCAAGACCTCATTAACGCCTACCGCGTGCGCGGCCACCTCATGGCCGACGTTGACCCGCTCGAATACCGGCAACGTACGCACCCCGACCTTGACATCTCGAGCCACGGGCTCACGTTCTGGGATCTCGACCGTGAGTTCGTCACGGGCGGATTCGGTGGTCGCCGCACGATGCTGCTGCGCGAAGTTCTCGGCGTATTGCGCGACACCTACTGCCGCACCGTGGGCATCGAGTACATGCACATTCAAGACCCGGAACAGCGCGCTTGGTTCCAGGAGCGCTTGGAGAAGCCCTACGAGAAGCCGACGCACGACGAGCAGATGCGCATTCTCGGCAAGCTCAACCAGGCAGAAGCCTTCGAGACGTTCTTGCAGACCAAGTACGTCGGCCAGAAGCGCTTCAGCCTCGAGGGTGGCGAGTCGGTCATCCCGCTGCTCGATGAAATCTTGCAGGGCGCTGCCGAACAGGGACTCGACGAGGTCGCTATCGGCATGGCCCACCGCGGTCGTCTCAACGTGCTGGCCAACAGTGCCGGCAAGACCTACGGCCAGATTTTCCGTGAGTTCGAGGGCACGCAAGACCCGAAGTCGGTGCAGGGCTCAGGCGACGTGAAGTACCACCTCGGCACCGAGGGCACCTTCACGGCCATGTCGGGCCAAGAAGTCGCCGTCTCGCTCGCTGCGAACCCCTCGCACCTCGAGGCCGTCAACGGCGTGCTTGAGGGCATCGTGCGCGCCAAGCAAGATCGCAAGCCGATCGGCAGCTTCACCGTGCTGCCGGTGCTGTTACACGGTGACGCCGCGATGGCGGGCCAGGGAGTCGTCGTCGAGACCTTGCAGCTCAGCCAATTGCGCGGCTACCGCACGGGCGGCACCGTTCACGTGGTCATCAACAACCAGGTGGGCTTCACGACGCCTCCCGGCGAGGGTCGCACGTCGACCTACTCGACCGACGTCGCCAAGACCATTCAGGCGCCGATCTTCCACGTCAACGGCGATGACCCTGAAGCGGTCGTGCGCGTCGCTGAGCTCGCGTTTGCCTACCGTCAGCAGTTCAAGCGTGACGTCGTGATCGACCTCGTTTGCTACCGCCGTCGTGGTCACAACGAGGGCGACGACCCCTCGATGACGCAGCCGCTCATGTACAACCTCATCGAGGCCAAGCGTTCGGTGCGCACGCTCTACACCGAGGCTCTCGTCGGTCGCGGCGACATCACTGAGGAAGAGTTCGAGGCGGCGCACCGCGACTTCCAAGACCGCCTCGAGGTCGCGTTCGCCGAAACCCACGCCGCGCAGACGGGCTCGCTGCCCGTCGTCACGGGTGGGCCTGCGACGCAGCACGACGATCTGGCCGGAGAACCCGAGTCGACGGGTGTCGACGTCGCGGTCATCCAGCACATTGGTGACGCGCACGATAACCCGCCCGCCGGGTTCACGGTGCACACCAAGCTGCAGGCGATGCTCAAGAAGCGTGTCGAGATGAGCCGTCAGGGCCAGATCGACTGGGGCTTCGGCGAGCTGCTCGCGCTCGGCTCACTGCTCATGGAGGGCACTCCCGTGCGCATGGCCGGGCAAGACTCGCGGCGTGGCACGTTTGTGCAGCGCCACGCAGTGCTGCACGACCGCGTCAACGGCCAAGAGTGGTTGCCTCTCGCGAACCTCAGCGAGAACCAGGCCCGGTTCTGGATCTATGACTCGCTGCTGAGTGAGTACGCCGCCATGGGCTTCGAATACGGCTACTCGGTCGAGCGCCCCGACGCACTCGTGCTGTGGGAGGCCCAGTTCGGCGACTTCGCCAACGGCGCGCAGACGATCATCGACGAGTTCATCTCGTCGGCCGAGCAGAAGTGGAACCAACGCTCGAGCGTTGTGTTGCTGTTGCCGCACGGCTATGAGGGCCAAGGACCCGACCACTCCTCGGCGCGCATCGAGCGCTTCTTGCAGTTGGCGGCAGAAGACAACATGACGATCGCGCGGCCGTCTACGCCCGCGTCGTACTTCCACTTGCTGCGTCGCCAGGCCTACGCTCGCCCGCGTCGCCCGCTCATCGTCTTCACACCGAAGGCCATGTTGCGCTTGCGCGGGGCCACGAGCGAGGTGGCCGACTTCACGAGTGGGCGCTTCCAGCCCGTCATTGACGATGCGACCGTGACGGATGCCGGCGCCGTGCGCCGGGTGCTGCTGCACGCCGGCAAGATCCACTACGACCTCGTGGCCGAAATCGAGAAGCGGGGAACCACCGGGGTTGCCCTCGTGCGCCTCGAGCAGTTCCACCCGCTGCCCGAAGCCGAGTTGCGCGCCGCGTTGAGCCGCTACCCGAATGCTGAGGTGGTCTGGGTGCAAGACGAGCCCGAGAACCAGGGGGCGTGGCCGTTCTTGGCGCTCGAGACGCAAAAACGCGGCATGCCCGCGATGCGCGTCGTCTCACGCCACGCCTCGGCCTCGCCGGCAACGGGCTCGAGCAAGCGCAGCGCTCAAGAGCACGCCGACATCATGGACGCGGCACTGGCCGACTAAGTTCGCCCCGCAACGACGAAGGCCCGCCCCGACATCGGGGTGGGCCTTCGTCGTCGGTTAAGAGATCAGCGCATGTCAGCACCGTGGCAAGTGTCAGTGCCTCACGTGCGGTCGAGCTGAGCGATCGACCCCAAGATCACGTCGCGAAGTTCATCGGGAGCCTTTTCTTGGCACGCCTCTTTGACCTTCGTGGTCAGCGTGATGCCAACGAGGTGCTCGGCCGAGCAGTGGTCGCAGTTCGCGAGATGCTCGCGGATGTCCGAACACTGCTCAGCGCTGAGCTCGTTGTGCAGAAACTCTTCGAGCTCTTGCATGGCCTTGTCACAGCCGCAGTCAGTCATTGCGCGCTCTCTTTCGTCGAGCTGGCGGGTTCCGCGACGGTCATCCCGCGCTCACGGGCATAGTCGGCCAGCAGGTCTCTCAGAAGCCGTCGACCGCGGTGCAGGCGGCTCATGACGGTGCCGACGGGGGTCTTCATGATGTCGGCGATCTCTTGGTAGGCAAAGCCCTCAACGTCGGCGAAGTAGACCGCCAGTCGAAAGTCTTCGGGAATCGCTTGCAACGCATCTTTCACGGCGCTCGCGGGCATTCGGTCGATGGCTTCCGCTTCGGCCGAGCGCGTGGTCGACGAGGTCGCCGACTCGGCGCCGCCGAGCTGCCAATCCTCAAGATCGTCGATCGTTCCCTGATAGGGGTCACGCTGCTTCTTGCGATACACGTTGATGAACGTGTTGGTCAGGATGCGGTAGAGCCACGCCTTGAGGTTCGTGCCCTGCTCGAACTGGCCGAACGCCGCGAACGCCTTCACAAACGTCTCTTGAACGAGATCGGCCGCGTCGGCCGGGTTCTTCGTCATGCGCATCGCGGCGCCATAGAGCTGGTCCATAAAAGGCAACGCTTGCTCTTGGAACAGGCGTCGACGTTCGCCGAGCTCATCGAGGTCGGTCGGCAAAGCCTGGTTCGGCGTCGTGTCGGTCATCACGCGGGAGTCTACCGAGGGCACGTCACCCTGCGACGCGGGGGCTCGGTCGAGCACGAGCGTTGGCATGCGCATCCCTTCGTCGTCGTTCTCACCGTCGCCTGAGCATCCGGTGTCGGCGCGGTGCCGATACCCTGGTAACCGATGCAGGTCTTCACATATTCCGGAGCACGGTTTTCGCCCTATGGCGACGACGAGCGCCCGAGCACTTCCGACGCCCTCGACAGCAATGGCGATTGGCTCGCCCCGCGTGCAACGGGCCCGCTCGCCGCTCGAGTCAGCCTTCCCGGCTCGAAAAGCCTGACCAATCGCGAGCTCGTGCTCTCGGCACTGGCTGACGGCCCCTCGCTACTGCGCCGTCCGTTGCACTCGCGCGATTCGATGCTCATGGTCGAGGCCTTGCGGTCGCTCGGCGTGCAGATCGAGGAGGTGCCCGGTGACGGCGCCTACGGCCCCGACCTTCGCGTGACACCACCCGCTGAACTCTCGGGGAGCACGGCGATCGACTGCGGCCTCGCCGGCACCGTCATGCGGTTCTTGCCGCCCGTCGCGGCCCTTGCTCTTGGCCCCGTCGCGTTTGACGGCGACGAGAGTGCCCGGCGACGCCCCATGCGCACGACGGTCGACTCGTTGCGTGCACTGGGCGTTGACGTCAACGACGACGGACGCGGCGCTCTGCCGTTTAGCCTGTGGGGCACCGGGTCGGTTCGCGGCGGTGAAATCTCGATTGATGCCTCGGCATCGAGCCAGTTCGTGTCGGGCTTGCTCCTGGCAGCACCGCGCTTCACTGAGGGCCTCGTCTTGCGCCACACGGGCGAACGCCTGCCGTCGATGCCGCACATCGAGATGACGATTGCGGCGCTCGCTGACCGCGGCGTCACCGTCGAGAACCCCGAGCCCGGCGTGTGGGTCGTGCCGGCACACCCCATCGCGGGCCGCACGATCGACATCGAGCCCGACCTCTCGAACGCCGCCCCCTTTCTCGTGGCAGCACTCATCGCGGGGGGCACTGTCGCGGTTGACGGATGGCCGCTCTCGACCACGCAGGTCGGCGCCGACCTCGAAACCCTGTTGCCGCTCTTCGGGGCGACGGTGCGGCGCGATGGTGCGTCGCTCGTGGTTGACGGCGGCCGCGGATTGCTCGGCGGCGCGGTTCTTCCCGGTGTCGACCTCGACCTGTCGACGGGCGGTGAGCTCGCGCCCGCGATCGTCGCCCTGGCCGCGCTCGCGAGTGGCCCGAGCACCATCACAGGCATCGGCCACTTGCGCGGCCATGAGACCGACCGTCTCGCGGCGCTCGCAGCCGAGATCACGGGGCTCGGCGGCCACGTGACCGAGCTCGACGAGGGTCTCGCTATCGAGCCCCGCGCATTGCACGGCGGCCCGTGGCGCGCCTATGAAGACCACCGCATGGCAACGGCCGGCGCCATCATCGGCCTCGCCGTCGACGGCGTGCGTGTCGACGATATCGGCTCAACGGCCAAGACCCTGCCGCAGTTCGTCGAGCTGTGGAACGGCATGCTTGACCAACCGTCTGTGACGTCAGAGCGCTCGTGAGCTGGCTGCCGCCCGACGACGACCCGTACGACGAGTACGACGACGAGTCGCTCGTGCGGTCTCGCCCGAACCCGAAGGCCAACCGCCCTCGCTCGAAGCAGCGCCCCGCCCACGACAATGCCGTGGTGGGTCGCGTGGTCACGGTCGACCGCGGTCGCTACCTCTGCCTCGTCGACGAAGGCGGCGCGAGCGAGCGCGAGGTCATCTCGACGCGCGCGCGTGAGCTGCGCAAGAACGCCATCGTCACGGGAGACGAGGTCGACCTGGTCGGTGACACGAGTGGCGTCGAGGGCTCGCTCGCCCGCATCGTGCGCATTCACGATCGGCGCACGCTGTTGCGACGTAGCGCCGACGACACCGATGCCGTTGAGCGCATCATCGTCGCCAACGCCAACCAATTGCTTATCGTGGTTGCCGCCGCCAACCCCGAGCCGCGTCCGCGCCTCGTCGACCGGTATCTCGTGGCCGCATTCGACGCGGGCATCGAGCCCCTGTTGGTCATCACCAAGACTGACCTCGCCGACCCGGCGCCGTTTCTCGCCCAGTTTCGCGGGCTCGATTTGCGTGTTGTCACGAGCCGGTCTGACGCTCCCCCGGTCGACGAACTACTCACGATGCTGCGCGACCGCACGACCGTGGCCGTCGGCCACTCGGGCGTCGGCAAGTCGACCCTCGTCAACGCCCTGGTTCCGGATGCCCGGCGCGCGACCGGCGTCGTCAACGCCGTCACGGGCCGAGGCCGCCACACCTCGTCATCGACCGTCTCGTTGCGGCTCCCCGGCGGTGGCTGGATCATCGACACCCCGGGCGTGCGCTCGTTCGGCCTCGGGCACGTCGACCCCGACAACATTCTGCGGTCGTTCGGCGACCTCGCCGAGGTTGGGGCGCACTGTCCCCGCGGCTGCACTCACCTGCCAGACGCTCCCGACTGCGAGTTGGTCGAGCGGGCTGCGGCCGGAGAACTCGGCGAGTTTGGGGCCGAACGCCTCGACTCACTGCAACGACTCTTGACGACACTCATGAGCCCCAGTGGACGCACGGGCGCGGATACGCTGAAACCGTGAGCCCCGCATCCGTCGCCCCTAATCTCAGCGCTGACCTCGAACTCGCGCTCGAGTTGGCCGCGCGCGCCGACGCCATTTCGCTCGACCGTTTTCGCGCCGTTGATTTGCGGGTCACGACAAAACCCGACCGCACCCCCGTGACCGATGCCGATCAAGCCGTCGAGCGCGTGATTCGAGATGGTCTCGCTGCCGCACGCCCCGACGACGGCATTTTGGGCGAAGAGTTCGGCACCGCCGCGGGCTCGGGCGAGGGAGTGCACCGCCAGTGGATCATTGACCCCATTGACGGCACGGCCAACTTTCTGCGGGGTGTGCCGATCTGGGGCACGCTCATTGCCTTGGCGGTGGATGCTGTGCCCGTGCTCGGCGTCGTCAGCGCTCCCGCCCTCGGGCAGCGCTGGTGGGGCGCCCGCGGGCTCGGCGCCCACACGGCGCAGCACGGCGGCGCGCCTCGGCGGCTGCAGGTCAGC
>NZ_JANRKZ010000229.1:0-2449 GCF_033763155.1 Microcella sp. | reverse complement strand
TAGTAGAGCGTGGTCAACTATACCGGCCGCAACGGGCCGCCAAGCACGGTCTAGTTGGAGACCGAACAGGTGCGGTCTGCCGCCGTCTGCCCCTGAACGCCCGGAAGAACCGCTGCCGGCTCGCTCGGAGCCACCGGTTCGAGAGTCGGCTCGACCTCGGGGACGATCTTTCCGTTTTTGGGCGGCTGGGTCTCTTCTGGCTCCGGAGCGGTAGTGGGGTCGGTCGTGGGTGCGTTCGGATCGAGAGTCGAGCCGATGCCCGTGTTGCCCTCTTCGAGAGTAAATCGCTCATCGGCGCGGATGCGCTCAAACAGTGCCGTTGCCGCCGACGTGATCGGCTGCACCTTGCCGGCGTAGACGCCCGTACCTCCGGTTCGACCCGGGTACTGAACGAAAGTGATGTTCTCGGTCGGCACCTTTCGCAAGGCTTGCGCCATCGAAACCATGGTGTCGAGGCTTGCGACGCTGCTCGAGAGCTGCATCGACGACGTGGCAACTTGAGCAATGCCGTAGAGCTTGGTGAAGTCGGTGAGCACGCCCTCGTTCTGCACCTTTCTCATGAGCGACGACAAATAGACCTGTTGATTGCTGATTCGACCGAGGTCACTACCGTCGCCAACGCCGTACCGTGTACGCAAGAAAGCAAGAGCGCTGCCGCCTTCGAGTGACCAGGTACCAGCACTCGGCAGATCAAGCCCCGTGTAGGGATCTTTGATCGGGCCATCGATACACACTTCGACGCCGCCCACGGCTGTCGAGAGCTGGGCAACTCCGTTGAACGAGATGGCACCCGCGTACGGAATCGACAGACCGGAAAGGGCCTCGACGGTCAGGACCACACAGTTGAGACCACCGTACGACCACGCCACATTGATGGGCTGGGCAGACATCGCGAACGATGAACCCTCGCCGTCAGGGTCGGGGCACGACGGAATCGGAACGACGAGGTCACGCGGAATGCTGACGGCAACAGCAGACTGCTGGTCTTCAGCGACGTGAATCAGAATGTTGACGTCGTTGAGGGTGGCGCCACCGCGCTGGCGGCTGTCATCTTGGCCGGGCTCGTTGTCGATTCCGACGAGGAGAACGTTAAAGCCGCCCTCCCACTCACCGACCGTGGGAATGACGCGCTCTTCTTGACCCTCAAGCACCTCGAGTTCGACAACGTCGATGTTCGAGTTGATCTGCGCAAGAGTGATCGCCCCGACCGACACCGTGCTGACGAGCACGACAGCCAGGGACGCCGCGAGGGACGCGAAGATCGTCTTCCACGCTCGCGAACGGCGCAGGCGGCCATGCCGCACCTGGGCGGTCGGCAACGACCGGCTTCCGCGATCGCGCACCGGTTCACTCATGATCTCCCCCTTGGGCATCGGCAGACCTGAACGAGCGGAGGGCGTGGGATTCGAACCCACGAGACATTGCTGCCCACCAGTTTTCAAGACTGGCTCCATCGGCCGCTCGGACAGCCCTCCTTGGATATCAGTCTTCCATGCTAACCGACCTGTCCGCAGAACCCCTGATCGGGGCGGCTATGCATCTGCTCCGAGTCGCCAAGAACGACCGTCAGAGGGTTGCGAGGGCCTTCGCGAGGCCGTCGTCGGTGTCGCGCGCTGTGACCTCTGAGGCAGCCGCAATGACTTCACTCGGGGCCTGACCCATCGCGATGCCGCGGCCACCATGGGCCACTGCCCAGCCCAGCATCTCAATGTCGTTTCGGCCGTCGCCCACCGTCACCACGTGCTCGCCCGCGATACCGAGGGCATCCCGAACTCGTTCAAGGGCTGTCGACTTATTGACTCCGTCGGGAGCGATGTCGAGCCACGCCGTCCAACCCACGTTGTAGCTCACCTGGTGCAAGCCCATGAGTTCGACAACGGCGAGAAACTCCTCCATCGCGTGGCCGGGCGAGATCACGACGACGCGCGTTGCGGGCTCGCTGCACAACTGCTCGAACGGCACCTCGTGGCTCACCGCGCCGAGCGCTCCGTCAGGAAACCAGCCGGTGTAGCGATACACACCGGTCTCGTCTTCGACGGCGTAGTTGGCCTGGGTCAAATGGGGGCGGATGCGCGTGAGCACGTCACTCGCATCGAAAGTCTCGACGTGGTGACGTCGGTACCCCATCGGCGCGTCAGCGTCACGCTTGAGCAGAATCGCACCATTCGACGCGACGACATAGGCCGGAGTGATGTCGAGGCGATCGAGCACCGGCAGGGTCATCGCCACCGAACGGCCCGTCGCGAGCATGACCTCGTGCCCCGCATCGCGTAGGCGGTGCACCTGCTCGAGCGCTGCGGGAGGCAGAGTGCCGTCTTCGTGCAGCACCGTGCCATCGATGTCGAGGGCGATGAGCAAGCGCGGGTCAGCGGTCACGCCACGGGCTCCAGAATCTCGAGGCCGCGCAGGTAGGGCCGCAGAGGCTCGGGCACAACGACCGAGCCGTCGG
>NZ_JANRKZ010000228.1:0-3002 GCF_033763155.1 Microcella sp. | reverse complement strand
GGTATTCCGACCGTGGCGATCTACCAGACCGATGTGCCGGGCTACGCCGAGCGCTACGGCATTCCCGCACTCACGGCCACTTTCGCCCGGCACGTCTCGCGCATTCATCGCCGGGCAACCCTCACTCTCGCGCCGTCGAGTTCGTCGATCGCCGAGCTCTCGAGCCTCGGCGTGACCCGCCTCAAGCTCTGGGCGCGGGGCGTGGATGCTGTGCGCTTCGCTCCCGAGAAACGCAGTGACGCGTGGCGCAGCGCGGTAGCACCCGGGGGAGACCTCATCATCGGCTACGTCGGCCGGCTCGCGCCCGAGAAGCAGGTGGCTGACTTGGAGGCCATTGCGAGCATCCCGGGCACACGCCTCGTGATCATCGGAGACGGGCCCGAGCGCCCCGCGCTTGAGCAGGCCATGCCCAACGCGGTCTTTCTCGGATTTCTCGGCGGCGAGGCGCTTGCCCAGGCAATCGCGAGTTTCGACCTCTTCGTGCACCCCGGCGAGAACGAGACGTTTTGCCAAACCGTGCAAGAAGCGCTCGCGAGTGGCGTGCCCGTCGTCGCGACCGGCAAGGGCGGCCCGCTCGACCTCGTGCAGAGCAGCCGAACCGGTTGGCTGTATCGCCCGGGCGACCTCGACGACTTGCGGGCGCGCGTGCTCGACCTCGTGGGTGACGACGCCAAGCGTCGAGCGTTCGCGGCCGTCGCGCGCGACTCGGTGGCGCACCGCACGTGGTCGCGCCTGGGCGACGAGCTCGTTGGCCACTACCGCGACGCAATCGTCATGGGGCGCTCGCTCGCCGGGCGGCGGCTCGGTTTGAGTAATCGCGCGCAAGCCGCGTAGACTCTGGCTCTGGTCGCGCGAGCGACTGCGCACCTCTAGCTCAATTGGCAGAGCAACTGACTCTTAATCAGTGGGTTCCGGGTTCAAGTCCCGGGGGGTGTACGAACGGCCCTGTTGCTCTCGCCAGCGCAGGGCCTTTCGCTTTTTCTGTCGGCTCTGGGAGCGGCGCGCGCGTACGGGACCTTAGTCACGAATCCGCTCAAACCAGGTGCGCTCGGGCGCGGGGAGGCTCAGACTGTGCACGCGCCTCTACGGCGCGTCCACCCCTGTGAGCGGAGCCACCACCCGTGTTCGAACAAGACATCGACCCGGTCTTCGGGTCTCTTGCGCTGTCGGCCATTGCCGCCGCGCTGCCCCTCGTTCTTCTCTTCGTGCTGCTGGGGGTGTTCAAGGTTCGCGCGCCCTTCGCGGCGCTCTCGGCCCTCGCGCTCTCGATCGTGCTCGCGATCGTTGGGTGGAACATGCCGCCCGTTCAAGCGCTCAGCGCCGCGGGCGCGGGTGTGTTCTATGGCTTCTTTCCGATTCTCTGGATTCTCATCAACGCGTTGTGGGTCTATCGACTGACGGTCGTGACGCCGTGGTTCGAGGTGTTTGGCCGCACGATCCGCTCGGTGAGTGACGATCTGCGCATCCTCTCGATTCTCATCGCGTTCTGTTTCGGTGCCTTGCTCGAGTCGCTCGCGGGCTTTGGCGCTCCCGTGGCCATCTCGGCAGCCATGCTCCTGGCGGCGGGCATGGCGCCGCTCAAGGCGGCGCTCGTCTCGCTGCTGGCCAACACCGCGCCCGTGGCCTTTGGAGCGCTCGCGGCCCCCGTCATCGCGCTCGCGGGCGTGACGGGGCTGCCGTTGCACGACCTCGCGTCGATGGCCGGGCGGCAGACGCCGTTCATCGCGGTGCTCGTGCCGCTCATCCTTGTCTTCTTGGTGGATGGCCGGCGCGGCGTGCGCCAGACCTGGCCCGTGGCGCTCGTGGCCGGCATCGTCTTCGGTCTCGCCCAGTTCGTGACCTCGAACTTCTTCGCCGTTGAGTTGACTGACGTCGTGGCCGCCGTCGCCACCATCGCGGCGGTGCTGCTCATGCTGCGGGTGTGGCAGCCGGCCGAGCTCGTCGGTATCAGCGGGGCCGTCGAGGCGGGGGCTCCCGCTGTGCAACGCCCGCCCGTGCGCGAGGTGCTCATGTCGATCGCGCCGTATCTCATCATCATGATCGTGTTCTCGATCGCGCAGATTCCGGCCGTCAAGCAGTGGCTCGCGGTGTCTGGCACGGTCACCTTCCCGTGGCCGGGGCTCGATGTCGTGACGGCCGCGGGCGAGCCCGCCGGTGCGCAAACGATGCACTTTGACACCCTCAAGGCCACCGGTACCTTGCTCCTGATCTCGGGTGTGCTGACGGCTCTGCTCTACCGCATCGTGCCGCGCACGGCCCTCAAGGCCTATGGCTCAACCCTGCACCAATTGCGCTGGACGATCGTGACCGTGAGCTCGGTGCTCGGCCTCTCGTTCGTCATGAACCTCTCGGGGCAAGCCACGTCACTCGGTGTCGCCCTCGCCTCGGCCGGTGGGTTCTTCGTCGTGCTCTCGCCGATCATCGGCTGGATCGGCGTGGCCTTGACCGGATCTGACACCTCATCGAACGTGCTGTTCGGCCCGGTGCAGGTCGCGGCGGCCGAGCAAGTGGGCCTGCCGCCCGTGCTCATGGCGGCCGCAAACTCGTCGGCCGGCGTGCTCGGCAAGATGCTGTCGGTGCAGAACCTCGCTGTGGCCGCGGCGGCCGTCGGCATGGTGGGCTCGGAGGGCACGCTGCTGCGCAAGCTGCTGACGTGGAGCCTGGGCTTGCTCGCGCTCATCACCGTCTTGATCGTGCTGCAGTCGATCCCCGGCGCGCTCGGCTGGATGGTGCCCTAACCCGCCAGCGGGGCGGCAGGATGGTCGGGTGACCCTCGACACCTGGCTGGTCTTTCTCGTCGCCGCGATTGGCCTGTCGTTCACGCCTGGCCCGAACGGGCTGTTGGCCCTCACTCACGGAGCGCTCTATGGCGCGCGCCGCACCGTGTTCACGGTGCTCGGTGGGGCGCTGGGGTTTCTCATCGTCATCGCGGTGGCGATGTTCGGCATCGGCGCGCTACTGATCGTCTTCCCCGGACTGCTCGTCGTGCTCAAGTGGATCGG
>NZ_JANRKZ010000227.1:0-3886 GCF_033763155.1 Microcella sp. | reverse complement strand
GCTGCCGACGATCACGCCGGTCACGACCACGACGACCACGAGGGTCACAACCACTAGGTCTCGCGACACCACGATGGGCTCGGCGCTTCGGCGCCGGGCCCATCGTCGTTCTCGTTCGGTGAAGTGTGCACGGCGGCTCTGCCCACGGCGAACACGGCGGTTCTCGCGCGTTCGCTTGGGTAGATTCGAACAACGAGACGAACAGGAGCTCTTTCCATGGCTGAACCGGCAATGCCGAACAGTGTTTTCGACCGACTGCTGAAAGACCGCATTATCTGGCTCGGGTCAGAGGTGCGCGACGAGAACGCCAACGAGATCGCGGCCAAGTTGCTGCTGCTCGCGGCAGAAGACCCCGAGAAAGACATCTACCTGTACATCAACTCGCCCGGCGGCTCGATCACGGCCGGCATGGCGATCTACGACACCATGCAGTTCGTGCCCAATGACATCGTCACAGTCGGCATTGGCATGGCGGCCTCGATGGGCCAACTTCTGCTCACCGCGGGCACCAAGGGCAAGCGCTACATCACGCCCAACGCGCGCGTGCTGTTGCACCAGCCGCACGGCGGCTTCGGCGGAACCGCGAGCGACATTCAGACGCAGGCCCAGCTCATCACCGACATGAAGCACCGACTCGCCGAGATTACGGCGGCTCAGACGGGCAAGACCGTCGAGCAGATCAATGCCGACGGTGACCGCGACCGCTGGTTCACGGCCGAAGAGGCGCTCGCCTATGGCTTCGTCGACCACATTCGCGCATCGGCCACCGACATCGTCGGCGGCGGCGGCACGGGCGAGAAGTAACGCGGCGAGAGACGAAGGACGACACTCATGGAATTCCCCACCTACGGCGCCGCCAACCCCGGCATGCCGAGCAGCCGCTACATCTTGCCGAGCTTTGAAGAGCGCACGGCATACGGCTACAAGCGTCAAGACCCCTACGCCAAGCTCTTCGAAGACCGCATCATCTTCCTCGGAGTGCAGGTTGACGATGCGTCGGCCGACGACGTCATGGCCCAGCTGCTCGTGCTCGAGTCGCAAGACCCCGACCGCGACATCGTCATGTACATCAACAGCCCCGGCGGCTCGTTTACGGCCATGACGGCGATCTACGACACGATGCAGTACATCCGTCCGCAGATTCAGACGGTTGTGCTCGGCCAGGCCGCGTCGGCCGCGGCCGTGCTGCTCGCTGCGGGCACGCCAGGCAAGCGCCTCGCGCTGCCGAATGCGCGCGTGCTCATCCACCAGCCGGCGACCGGCGATGCGGGCCGCGGGCAGGCGAGCGACATTGAGATTCAGGCCAAAGAGATTGCTCGCTTGCGCGAGTGGCTCGAGGTCACGCTCTCGAAGCACTCGAACCGCACCGTCGAGCAGGTCAACAAAGACATTGACCGCGACAAGATCCTCATCGCCGAAGAGGCACTCGAATACGGCCTCATCGACCAGGTGCTTACGAGCCGCAAGACCGTCACCCCGGCGTTGACGGCCTAGCCACACAACAACAGTCGAGCCCCGCATCCTTTTTCCGGATGCGGGGCTCGACTCGTTGGTGGGTGAGCGTTCTAGCTGTCGATCGTCGTCTCGTCGATCGACTCGTCGGCTCGTTCGGTGCGGCGGTTTCTCGTGATGACGGCGCTCGCCACGATCGCGCTCACGGCAGCGATCGCCGCGAGCACAAAGGCGACAAACGTCAGCACAACGGCCGATTCGCTGTCGGCGGTCGTCGCGGGATCGGTGACGACCGTGCCGCCACCGTCACCCGCACCGTTGTGGGAGGTCGCGCAGACAGGCGCCGAGGTCAAGGCCGGAGACGTTGATGGCTTTGCCGTGGGTTCATACCGGAAGGCGATCGTGTCAGAGAGTGTGTGGCCGTCAGCTGACACGAGCTGGAACGTCAGCGTGTAGTCGCCTGCCGCACCCAGGGCGGCAACGGTGGACATCGACCGCCCATCCACCGTCACGCACCCATCGCCATAGAACCCGCCGGCGGCATCGCTGATGACCATGCCAAAGCCCGACGCCTCGCCCGATAGGTCGAGCAGAATGTCGTTTGCTGTCACGGTGAAGAGTTCGGGCACGGTCGTGAGCGTTTCGCCCTCTTCTGGCGTTGACGAGACGACGTAGTTGTGCGCCGCCGCCGGAGCGGCCGCCCCGAGTACGAAGCCCAGGGCGACCGCAACGGTGCAGAACGCAGTCAGCGTGTGCTGGCGCGACTTCCGGATCACGAGGTGACTCAGGCCTTGCTGGCCGTCGAGCGGCGTGCCACTACGGCGAGCACGATACCGATGACTCCAACGATCACTCCGACGATGCCAAGCACCCGCGCGACGACGTCGCCGTGCGACGCAGCCGTGTCGGAGTCAGCCGAGTGGGCGTCTTCCATGCTGTGGTCGTCGCTCGCGCCGTCGCTGTGACCGTGCTCATCGCCGGTGGACGCCGTGAGGGTCACGACGGGCACTTCGTCGCCAACCCACTCGACCGAGCCTTCGGTGCACGTTTGCGTCACCGGAAACTCCACCGTGTCGCCCGCCTCGCCCTCCGGCAGCTTCAGCGACAGCGCGAAGGTATCGCGCAGGTCGGATGGCAGGCCGCCCGTCGTCGAGGTGTAGACCACCTGGGTGACCTGCTCTGTCGCTTCGTCAAACACCTTCTCGACCGTCCACGACGGGTTGACCGTCGGGGTCACGCTTGCAATCGACTCGGGAATGTCGATGGTGACGACCTGCGTCGGCGACTCTTCGCAGCCGTGAGGCACCGAGAAAGTGACGACGGTGTACGACCCGGCGGCCGTGCTGCTGGCCTCGGCGCCCACGTCTGCGCTCGCGGCAGTCGGTGCCGCAAGGGCGAGGGCGGTGCCGGCGATCGCGGCGAGAGTGATGCTCATGGACTTGTTCATTGCAGATTCCTGTTCGTTGTGGTGCCCGGTAGGCGCGCGCAGAGCGCACCGCCTCGGTGCGGGCAGAAAAAGTGAGGTACGGACGGTCGCCGACTAGGCGACGGCAACCACCGGAGGCCCTCGACGATCAGGAATGCGCAGGGCGTCGGTGCCACGCAGCGCTTCGGGATGCTGGCCGCGAGCGACCAGCCGTGCCACGGTCGGCACCGCGGGTGCGAGGTAACCCTCGACGACGCGAGCAAGAGCGGCGACCAGCGCGGCAAGGCATGCGGCAACAGCCGTCAGGCCCGTGCGAAGGAGCGCGTATGCGACGATCGCGGCCGCGAGGTGACCCGCAATCATCGCGGCGGCGGGGGCGACCGTGGCGACGCTAGCGTCAACCGCAAAGCCGAGCAGGGGATCGTGGGCGTGAGCCGTGGTGCTGTGCGTGAGATCGGGCGTGGAGGCCGGGGCACTCGCCCCGAAGAACGCGAACATGCCGTGGAACATGACCTGGTCGAGCACGACACCCGCGGCCGTGCGGCGACGGCTGAGGCGGCGACCGACGATGAGCATCCCGAAACCGCCCGAGAGCAGGAGGGCGGCAGTGATCGCGACCAGCGAGGGAGTTGCGCCGCCGGCGGCGGTGTGGAACATGGCCGCCACGAGGGTTGACACGCCAGCGACGACCCACGACGCAGCGAGGCGCTGACGGCGCGCGGTGAGAGCAGAAGTTGCGGTCATGTCGATCTCAAATATAGGCGGCGGTTCTGGGTGGATGCCCGGCCGGCGCTTCCCGCGGCGCGCCCCAGCACGCCGCGCCGACACCCGGGTGGGGGCAGGTGCACGCAGAACGTCGTGTGACAGCGTTAGGCTCGCGTGAGGGGTGGGTCGAGCGTGATCTGCCCCGCGATTGAGGGGTGAGGCAATGGCTCGCATCGGAGAAAGCGCCGACCTGCTCAAGTGTTCTTTTTGCGGAAAGAGCCAGAAGCAGGTTCAGCAGCTCAT
>NZ_JANRKZ010000226.1:0-9603 GCF_033763155.1 Microcella sp. | reverse complement strand
GCCGCGGGCGTTCCGCTCGCGATCAACGCGCGCACCGACACGCTCGCGGGGTCACCCGACAACTGGAGTGAAGCCATCGATCGCGCCAACGCCTACGTCGACGCGGGCGCCACGAGCATCTTCATGCTCGGCCTCGTGACCGAACAGCAGCTGACGGATGCTGTCGCCGCTGTGCGTGCGCCGATCGCCGTCTTCGCGCATCCGGCGTATCACTCGCTCGAGCGTCTGGCCGAGCTCGGCGTGGGCCGCATCTCGTTCGGCCCTCAAGTGCTGGGTCTGACGCTGCAGCACCTCGCCACCGCGGCCGCGCAGCTCACCGCGCGGGGGGATTACCCGGCTGAGCTCAGCTACCGTTACGAGTTGTGAGTCTCGACAGCATCGACGAATCCCTCGACCGCTCGGCGGCGGGCTGGCAGCCCCTGCTCGACCGCCCCGGATTTGAGCAGTGGTGGGATGGCTCGGCCTGGCTCGGTCGTCCGCACCGCGAGCCCGACCCGTTCTCGGCGTTCGGCGCCGACCTGGCGCGCAGCCTGCGCCCGGGGCCCAATCGCGCCGCGGGCATCGCGCGGTGGGGCATCGCCGCGACCATCGCCAGCTTCGTTCTGCAGACGGTCGTCGCGTCGGGGCTCGTCGTGGTTGCCGGAGTCGAGTCCATCACGCTAACGATCGGGGCGCTTATCGTCTCGGCAGTCGTGGCCGGCGTCACGGGCGTCGCGGCCGCACTCGCGCTGCGCGCGGCGCCACGCCTGGGCGGCCGCGCTATTGCGACGCTCGCTCTCGGCGTGAGCATCCTGCTCGGACTCGCTCCCGTGCTGTTGCTCGTGGCGATCGGGCTCGCGGGCGGAATCTAGCCGCGGGCCGAATCAGCGGTTGATGGCCCAGTAGATCATGAGCATCGTGACGATGGCGCCCGCGATGAAGTTGAGCAGCAAGAAGCGCTTCCAGCCGCGGTTGGCCAACTCGGCGGTCTCGTCGGTGATCGTCCAAAACTGAGCGGTGATGACGACGTAGGGCACGGCGGCGAGGGCCGCGAGGGGCCCCGGCCAGTCGGTGCCGAGCAACAAGAGGCCCGCGAGCGTGTAGGCGCCCACGGCCAGTCGCGTCGTTGCCCGAGTGCCGATGACGGTCGCGATCGAGGCGAGCCCGCCCTCTCGGTCGGCGATGACGTCTTGCACCGCGCCGAACGCGTGCGAGGCGATGCCCCACAAGAAGAACGACACGAGAATGAGCCACAGCGCGGGGGTAAAGGTCGCCCCCGCGAGCACGAGGCCATAGACCGCCGGGCTCACGAAGTGGGTCGACGAGGTGACCGAGTCGAGGAATGGCTTCTCTTTGAACCGCAAGCCCTTGGCCGAGTAGGCGATGACGGCAAAGACGCTCACGGCGAGCACCAGCCACGACAGCGGCGAGCCCAGAACCACGAGCGCCACGAGAAACGGCACGTTCGTGATGACCGCAGCCCACAGCGTCGTGCGGTGGATGCTCGGGTCGAGCAGTGCCCCCTCTACGCCGCCCTTGCGCGGGTTGCGCAAGTCGCTCTCGTAGTCAAAGACGTCATTGATGCCGTACATCGCGAGGTTGTACGGAATCAGAAAGTAGATCGTGCCAATAATGAAGGCCGCGTCGATGCGTCCGGTCGTGAGCAGATAGGCCGCCGCGAACGGAAACGCCGTGTTGATCCAGCTCAGCGGGCGCGAGCTGACGAACAGTTGGCCGAGAGTCTTCACGACTCCCCATCCTGGCGGCTCGGTGCACGCCGCAGCAGCTCCCACACCGCGGGCAGCAACACGAGGGCGGCCACCGTGTAGGCAAAGTCTTCGATGGGCGCGAGTCCGATGAAGACGCCGCTGATCAAGCTGTTGTCATAGGCCACGAGTCCCGTGCCGATGATGACGTTGTCGAAAATCGCCGTGAGCGTGAGCAACAGCACGGCCGCGAGACCGACCGCGCGCCAGCGCGGCGCCCGACGCGCCACCACTGCCGCGATGGCGACAATCGCGACGATGCCCAGAAAGACGATGTTGAGAAGGGTGTAGGTCATCCGTCAACCCCTGCCGTCGAAGGGGCAGTGGATGCTCGCCGCGACCACCGGCCGTCGAGCCAGTCCCCCGCCGCCGTGTACGCGTTCATCGTGTTGTAGCAGAGCAGCGTCAAGAAGAAGACCTCTTCAATCGGCAGTTCCGGCCCGATCAGCAGCCCCGTCATGAACTCGGTTTGACCACGGAAGAAGATGCCGAGAACGATGCCACCGAGATCCCACAGCAAGAAGAAGGCAACCCCGAGGGGTAACACGATCGAAGCCCGTCGCGGGTCACGCCAGAAGAACAGCGAGAACCGCCGGTCGAGCAACACCATGCCGGTGAGGGCCACGGCGAGCGCCGCGATATAGGCGAAGTTGATCGGGCTCATGGGTGAGACGCGTCGATGCCTTAGGCTGCCGCCGCGCCCGTCGACGAGACAGCGGTCGGACGAACGGTCGGTTCGAGCGGCTCGGCGAGCGCTCCCGTCGAGGTGTCACCGCGCAAACGCTTGATGAGCACTTCGGCGCTGATGAGGCACATCGGCAGACCGATGCCGGGAATGGTCGATCCGCCTGCGTAGTAGAGCCCCGACACCTTCTTCGAGACGTTCCCTGCGCGGAAGAACGCGCTCTGCGAGAGGATGTGCGCCGGCCCGAGAGCCGTGCCCCGCCACGAGTTGAGGTCGGCGTTGAAGTTGCCCGGCCCGTAGGTGCGTCGCACAACAATGCGATCGGCGAGATCGGGAATCTTGGCCCAGTCAGCGATCTGCGCGATGATGCGGTCGCCATAGACCTCGAGAGGCGTGTCACCGTCACCATCGACATCGCCGCGGCCGAACGACAGCTCTGCGGGAGCCGGCACGAGCACAAAGACGTTTTCGTGGCCCTCCGGGGCAACCGAGGGGTCGACCCCGCTGGGCTTGCAGATGTAGAGCGATGCCGGGTCGGGCAGCGTGGGCTGCGGGCCGAAGATCGCCTCAAAGTTTTCGCGCCAGTTGGCCGTGAAGAGCAGCGTGTGGTGCTCGAGCTCAGGCAGCTCACCCTTGACGCCCAAGTACAACAGCAGGGCGCTCGGGCCGGCCGTCTTCTTGTCCCAGTACTCCTGGGGGTAGGTCTGCAGCTCGGCCGGCAGCAACTGCGTCTCGGTGTGGTGCAGGTCGGCGGCTGAGACCACGAGGTCGGCCTCGAGAACCTCGCCCCCCTCGAGCTCGACTCCGGTGGCCTTCTTCGTCACGGGGTCAACGATGATGCGCGCCACGGGCGATGACGTGCGGATGCTCACACCCTGCTGTTCGGTCACCGCAGCGATGCGCTCGATGAGGCGGGTGAATCCGCCCATCGGGTAGAGCACGCCATCCGTCAGGTCGAGGTGCGACATGAGGTGGTACATGCTCGGGGTCAAGAAGGGCGATGAGCCGAGGAACACCGCGGGGTACCCGAGAATCTGGCGCAACCGCAGGTCGGTGAATCGCTTCGCGACGTAGGCGTCGAGGTTCTGCAGCAGCATGCGCACGAGCTTGGCGGTGCGCTTGAGCACATCGCCGCGGATCAGCGGGCCGAACGATTGGAAGCTCGTGTAGAGAAAGCGCTTCTTGGCCATCTCGTAGGTGTCGAGAGCCGAGTCGAGGTACTTCTCGAGCTTGGCACCAGCGCCGGGTTCGATCGACTCGAAGAGGGCGACGTTCTCGGCCCGCGAGGCCGCGATGTCGGTGGGGGTGTCGAAGCCTTGCGTGATGACGCGGTAGCCGGGGTCAAGCTGCACGAGCTGCAATTGCTCGGCGGCACTCGTGCCGCACAGCTTGAAGAAGTGATCGAACACCTCGGGCATGAGGTACCACGAGGGGCCCATGTCAAAGCGAAAGCCGTCTTTCTCCCACGATCCGGCACGGCCACCGACCTCGGGCTGCTTCTCGACGAGCGTGACGGTGTAGCCGTCGCGCGCGAGCAAGGCCGCACTCGCGAGCCCCGCGATTCCTCCACCAATAACGACGACGCGAGTCATGACGATGCTCCGATCGAGGGGGATGCTGCGGCAGGGTGAGAACGAGGGGTGCGGCCGGCGAGCGCGCCGAGTGCAATTCGGGCCTTGACGGGATCGGGCACTCGCACGCGAGCGCGAATGAGCTGCGAGGCGGGCGTGCGGCGCAGGCGAACCGAAAGCTCAGCGAACAGTCCTTGAGCGAGGGCGACCGCGCGGCGGCTGCCCTTCGGCAGCTCGGGAATCACCGCGGCCGAGGTGCGCAAATCAGCATCGATGTCGTCGAGCAACCGCACCTTGTCCTCCTCGGTAAACGAGCCAACGCTCACGCCGGGAAAATAGCTGCGACCGAGCGTCTCGAAGTCGGCCGACAGGTCGCGCAAGAAGTTGACCTTTTGGAACGCCGCTCCGAGCGCGCGCGCACCGGCAACGAGACGAGCATTCTGTTCGTCGTCGATGGTCATCCCCTGAACGAACGCTCGCAAACACATGAGTCCGACGACCTCGGCCGAGCCGTAGACATAGCGGTCGAAGCTTTCTTGGTCGTGCTCGGTGTCGGTGAGATCCATGCGCATCGAGTGAAAGAACGGCTCGGTCAGTTCTTCGCCGAAGCCAACCTCGCGCGCCGTGCGGGCAAAGGCATGAACCACAAGGTTGGTGCTGTAGCCCGATGCCATCGCCGCGTTCGTCTCGGCCTCGAACTCGTTGAGGTAGCGCGCGGCGTGCACGGCGTCGAGCCCCGCCTCGGCAACACCACCATCGACGATTTCATCGGCGACCCGCACGAGGGCGTAGATGTTCTCGACGTGCTGCCGCACCGCGGGGTCGAGCAAGCGCGAAGCGAGCCCGAACGAGGTGGAGTAGCGACGGATGACCACGCCCGCCGTCTCGTCGGCAACCTGGTCATACAAGCTCAAGCGGTTCATTTCACCCGTTTCAACACGGTCTCAGCGACGGGGTGCAACTCGTCGCGCAGTGACGAAGGAATGTGCGGCTCGGCGAGACGCGCGAGCGCACGATTGGCATACCCGCGAGCGAGATCGTCGGCGAAAGCGCGGGCGCCGCATTCGATGAGCAGCGAACGCGCCTCGGCCGCCTCGTCAGCACTGAGGTCGGCCTTGCCGATCAAGTCACACAGTCGCGCCCACGCGGGCGTCGAGCATGCGAAGGCGATCATGACAGTGCGTTTACCCTCGCGCAGATCACCGATTGTGGTCTTGCCGGTCGACTCTTCTTCGCCGAAGACCCCGAGCACGTCATCCACGATTTGATAGGCGATGCCAATGTCTCGACCGAAATCGCCCAGCGTGGCGACCGTCTGCTCGCTCGCCCCGGCGAGAATTGCTCCCGCTTGCAGCGGCGTCTCGAACGAGTAGACCGCGGTCTTGAGACGCTCCATCGTGAGAATGTCGTCGACGAGGGGCATGTCAGGGTCGATCGAGAAGTCAACGTCAATGAGCTCGCCCGCAGCGCTCGCGAACATCGCCTCATCAAGCACATCGAGCAGGCGCTCGCGCAACGGAGAACTCACGCCACTCTTGTCGATCAAGCGGTAGGCATTGAAGAGCGCGAGGTCTCCTGCAATAACCGCGGCTGACACACCACGGTGTTCGGCGATCTCGACGCTCACGCCGCGATCAACCGCGTGGTCGCGATACGCGCCCGAGATGTTCGGGATGCCCCGCCGCACAAAATCGCGATCGATGACGTCGTCGTGCACGATGAGCGCGGTGTGCAGCAGCTCGAACGACGCGCCGACGTAGGCCGCGGCATCCATGTCGGTGCCCCCGAGTCCGGCATAGGCTGCCATGACCATGCGCGGGCGAAAACGCTTGCCCCCCTGAGTGTTGCGCTCGAGCAAGCCCCACAAGTGCAAATAGTGGTCTCCCAGGGGAGCCGCACGCTTCTTGGATAGGCTGAAGAAGCGCTCCAGCACAGCGTCGACCATGGCCGCTCGCGACTCTGCGATCGCCTCCAGGTCGTTCCTCTTCACCTGAGCAGACTACCCCGCCCTATGAGCGAAAACCCTGAGACTGTCGTCCTCCTCGCCGACGACGGCACCGCGATCGGCACGGCGCCCAAAGCGACGGTTCACACGACCGATACCCCCTTGCACCTGGCCTTTTCGTGCCACGTGTTTGACGAGGCCGGTCGCGTTCTCGTCACGCGCCGCGCGCTCAGCAAGAAGACGTGGCCGGGCGTCTGGACGAACTCGTTCTGCGGGCATCCGGCGCCCGGCGAAGACGCCGTGCAGGCCATCACCCGTCGCGCCGAGCGCGAACTGGGGCTCAGCCTCACCGACGTGCGTGTCGCTCTTCCCGACTTTCGCTATCGCGCCGTCGACGCATCGGGAATCGTCGAGAACGAGATCTGCCCCGTCTACACAGCGCGTGCGACCGGTGACGTCAACCCGGCCGACGACGAGGTGGCGGAGTGGGCGTGGCTCGACCCGGCCGAACTCAGTGCCGCAGTGGCCGCGGCACCGTTTGCCTTCAGCCCGTGGCTGGGATGGCAGCTTGCCGCGTGGTCGGGAGACTATTCGCTGTCGTCCTGACGAGACTCAACGCCACTTCCCTCAAGCGTCACTCGGCGGCGCGGCGCGCGAACGACCACGGTCGTGCCGTGCTCACCGTCAGAGTGCAGCTCGATTGAACCGCCCATGCGTTGCTGCACGAGGGCCCGCACAATCGGCAGACCCAGGCCCGTGCCCGGCACATCACTATGGCGCGGCGACTGCACGCGATAGAAGCGGTCCCAGACCGCCTCTTGTTCGGCGAGAGGAATACCCGGGCCCTCGTCGGCAACGCGAAACTCGAGCTCATCGGGGTCGTCATCGTCAAGAGTCACCGTGACGGTCGCGCCCGCGGGGCTGAACTTGATCGCGTTCGACAGAAGATTTGCACACACTCTCGCAAGGTCTTGTTCCACCCCCATCATGATGACCGGATGCTCGGGCACGACCACCTGAACGTGCACGTTTCTCGCGGGAGAAACAAGGCCCGTAGCGTCTTCGATGCAGTCGTGAAGCAGTCGCCGCACGTCGAACTCAGCAAGGGGTCTCGTGCTTGACTGCGTGGTCAGTCGACTGAGCTCAAGAACATCTTCGATGACGTCAGCAAGCCGGCGGGCGTTTCGATAGATGATGCGCCCGGCGGTAGCCGTCTCGGTATCGCGATCATCATTGTCCGTCAGTTCTTCGGCGAACCCCAGAATGCTCGTCACGGGAGTACGCAATTCGTGACTGACCGAGGCGATGAAGTGGTCTTTTTGTTCATTGAGTTCGCGGAGTTCGTCGGCAACACGATTCGCGTCGCGCTCACGGGCGGCAAGCGCTTCGGCGCTGGCGAACCACTCAGCGCTCTGCCCCGAAACAAAAAGCCCTGCCGCAGCGTGCGTCATCATGAACAACTGCAGTGCGATCACACCCCCTCGCAGGTCGTCGATGACGAGCAGACCAAACGGGCCAATGAAGGAAGCGGTCATGGCCACCGAAAACAACGCGAGCACCAATGACTGCACGGCCGGAACAAGGGGAGGCAGTCGAAAAGCTCCCCACATGAGGGTCGTGATGATCAGAAACGTCAGTGCGTATGACGGCACGAGCACGAACACCACGGCGATGAGGAGCGCCAGAGCGAGACTTTGAACTATTGGCTCCCACCGGGGTGCGCGACGCGGAACGGTGAGCGGAACGAGCGCGAGCGGCACAATGACGAACAGTGCACTCGCGTGAGACGTCATGAAGGTCAACCCCAGAGCGATGGGGTCGACGCCGAGCACAATGGTGGCAGCCGTCGCCGCAATGACGGCGAAGGTGATGGGGCCAACGACCGCAACAATCAGGAATCGGCCGATGTGCGGCAGCGTCGTGAACGGCACATGACGCCGACCACGGGTAAGCAATCGCACCACAATCCACGCCTCCGTGATGTTTGCGAACCCGTAGGCGATGGCGAGCTCAAGCGGGCGGCCTCCCAAGAAATTGGCCGTCGTCAACACCACAAAGATGGGCAACAAGACCGCCAGCCGCCGACCGCGACTCATGAGCACGACGATGACCGTCATGCCCATGGCGGGCCACCACAAGGCGGTCGGCAAGTCCGGGCTCTGAGCGTTTAAGCTCCACATGGCAACGCCAAAGATGGCGGCAATCATGACCGCGATGATCGACCGACGCGGGAGAGCGTCGAGGTCATGAATTCGCGCTGCGAGACCACGAGCATCCATGCGAGCTCCTTCAGTGAAGGCGAGTCAGAGCGTTGCCGTGTGCCGACACTAGCGCGGCTCGCTCTCCACAGGGCTCCCACGCGCGAAGTCAACGTGCCAGACTGTCACCGGATCCCGAGGAGGGACGTTATGGCGCACGTACTCATCGTCGAAGACGAACCCGACGTGCTGCTCTTGCTCGAGAACCGCATGCGAGGCGCGGGTCACGAGGTCGACAGCGTCACCGACGGCGAACGAGCCCTCGAATCGTTTGGCACCCGTGCCCCCGATGTCATCATTCTCGACTGGATGATGCCGCGACTGGATGGCATTGCCGTGTGCGAGCGCATCCGCTCGACTGACACTGAACACCACACGAAGGTGCTCATGCTAACCGCGAAGTCGCAGCAGCACGACATTGATCGCGCCTATGCCGCGGGCGTCGACGACTACATCGTCAAGCCGTTTAGTTCACGCGATCTCATCGCGCGCGTCGCCGCCCTCGCACCGGCCTGAGTGCGGCTCGGCGCGCTCTAGTCCGCTGACGGTGCGATCTCGGTGCGGTGAAAATTGAGCCACGAGCGCGAGGCAGTCGGCCCCCGTTGGCCCTGGTAGCGATTCAAGTATTGGCCGGTGCCGTAGGGGTTCTCGGCCGGCGAGCTGAGACGGAAAAAGCACAGCTGCCCAATCTTCATTCCCGGCCACAACTTGATCGGCAATGTTGCCACGTTGCTCAGTTCGAGCGTCACGTGGCCCGTAAACCCGGGGTCAATGAATCCGGCGGTCGAGTGCGTCAGCAAGCCGAGTCGGCCCAGTGAGCTCTTGCCTTCCAGCCGCGCCGCGACGTCGTCGGGCAAGCTCACCTGCTCATAGGTCGAACCCAGCACGAACTCGCCGGGGTGCAGAATGAACGGCTCATCATGCTTCGACTCGACCAGACGGGTGAGCTCGGGCTGTTCTTCCGCCGGGTCAATGAACGGGTACTTGTGATTGTCGAACAACCGAAAAAGCGAATCGAGACGCACATCAACACTCGACGGCTGCACCATCGTCAGATCGAGGGGGTCAAGGCCGATGCGGCCCGACGAAAGTTCGGCACGGATGTCGCGGTCACTCAGAAGCATGCGGTCAGCCTAGCGAGGTGGCCGGTTCGCTACACTGGCGAAGCACTGCTGCAGTGCACCTGGGGATGTAGTTCAATGGCAGAACTTCAGCTTCCCAAGCTGATAGCGCGGGTTCGATTCCCGTCATCCCCTCTGTGTGATGTCTCACGACATCGTGGACAGCTGAACCCCCAGCAGGAGGGTTCGCCCGTTTTTCACGTCTTGGCCTGATAGCCCTTGTTCGGGTCGATTTGATGCTCCGCGAGCACCTCACCATCGGGGGTCATCGTGATGGC
>NZ_JANRKZ010000225.1:0-6378 GCF_033763155.1 Microcella sp. | reverse complement strand
CCTAGTACTGCCAGGGGAACGGCGACCAGTCAGGCGCGCGCTTTTCGAGAAAGCTGTCGCGGCCTTCGACCGCCTCGTCGGTTCCGTAGGCGAGCCGCGTGGCTTCGCCCGCGAAGAGCTGTTGGCCGACCATCCCGTCATCGGTGAGGTTCATGGCGTACTTGAGCATGCGAATGGCCGTCGGGCTCTTGGTGAGAATCGTCTCGGCCCAGTCGAGTGCCGTCGACTCGAGCTCGGCGTGCGGCACCACGGCGTTGACCGTGCCCATCTCGTAGGCGCGCTCAGCGTCGTACTCGCGGGCGAGGAAGAAGATCTCGCGAGCGATCTTCTGCCCGACCTGCTTGGCGAGGTAGGCACTGCCGTAGCCGGCGTCGAACGAGCCGACATCGGCATCGGTCTGCTTGAAGCGCGCGTGTTCGCGGCTCGCGATCGTGAGGTCGCACACGACGTGCAGCGAGTGGCCGCCGCCGGCCGCCCAGCCGGGCACGACGGCGATGACGACCTTCGGCATGAAGCGGATGAGCCGCTGCACCTCGAGGATATGCAGCCGGCTGGCTTTCGCCGGGTCGACGGTCTCGGCCGTCTCCCCCTCGGCGTACTGATACCCCGCCCGCCCGCGGATGCGCTGGTCGCCGCCCGAGCAGAACGCCCAGCCACCGTCCTTCCCGCTGGGGCCGTTGCCCGTGAGCAGCACGACGCCCACCTTCGGGTTCTGGCGGGCATCATCGAGCGCCCGGTACAGCTCATCGACCGTGTGCGGGCGGAAGGCGTTGCGCACCTCCGGCCGGTCGAACGCGATGCGCGCGATGCGCCCCGACGTGTCGAGGTGGTACGTGAGGTCGGTGAGATTCTCGAAGCCCGGCACGACGTGCCAGCGCGTCGCGTCGAAGGTGTCAGAGACGAAGGGCTCGGCCATGCGGCCAGCCTACGCGCGCCACCCGTTCGCAACTCAGGCTGAGCGGCCCCGGGTGCCGCGATAACCAGTCACTTGGGTCGCTTCTGCCTGAGTTACGAACACGACACGTCAGACTGGGCGGTATGGATGCCCTCCCGCCGCTCGCCGAGGTGCTGGCCCGCGCCCACGTCGTGAGCGTGCCGCTCGCCACCCGGTTCCGCGGCGTCGAGCACCGCGAGGCCGTGCTGCTCGATGGCCCCGTCGCCTGGAGCGAGTTCGCGCCCTTCGTCGAGTACGACGACGCCGAGGCGAGCACGTGGCTGGCCGCGGCCCTGCGCTTCGGGTGGCAGCGGTCGAACGCGCCGGCCGTGCGGGCGAGCATCCCGGTCAATGCGACCTTGCCGGCGGTGCCAATCGACCGGGTGGCGGCGACCCTCGCCCGGTTCGGCGCGTGCCGCACCGTGAAGATCAAGGTGGCCGAGCGCGGCGAGACCCTCGCCGACGACGTCGCTCGCGTCGCCGAGGTGCGGCGGCTGGTGGGGCCGGAGGGCCGCATCCGCCTCGACGCGAACGGCGGATGGAACCTCGACGAGGCCGAGCACGCGATCCGCGAGCTCGAGCGCTTCGACCTCGAGTACGTCGAGCAGCCGTGCGCGAGCATCGACGAACTGGCCGAGCTGCGGCGGCGCATCCACCGGCTCGGCGTTCCGATCGCCGCCGACGAGAGCGTGCGCAAGGCGGTCGACCCGCTCGCCGTCGCCCGCGCCGGGGCCGCCGACCTGCTCGTGATCAAGGCGGCGCCGCTCGGGGGCATCGACCGCGCCCTCGCGATCGTCGCCGAGGCCGGGCTGCCCGCCGTGGTCTCGAGCGCCCTCGACACGAGCATCGGGCTCGCGATGGGGGCCGAGCTCGCCGCGCGGCTGCCGCAGCTCGACTACGACTGCGGGCTCGGCACCGCGGCGCTGCTCGCCGACGATGTGGTCGCCGACCCGCTGCTGCCCGTCGACGGCGCGATCGCGGTGCGGCCGATCGTCGCCGATCCGGATGCCCTCCGCCGCCTCGCCGCCGACCCTGCCCGCACGGCCTGGTGGCGCGAGCGCCTCACGCGCTGCCACACGCTCCTATCGGCCTGAGGCGCAGCGGCGCTACCCTCGAGGCGTCGACCCGACGACGCCGGAGGAGCCACCATGCACCGCATCTCATTCGCAGTCACCGTCACCACTGCAGCCGTTCTCGCGCTGACAGGCTGCGGTCCGGCCGCACCGACCGCCCCCGTCGCGAACGACCGCACCGCGACGCCGACGCCCGACACTCTGAACCTCGAACCTCCGGCCTGCCTCATCGGCGACTGGACGATCACGCAGGAGGAGCTGCAGGTCTTCTACAACTCGGTGCGCGACGCCACCGACGGTGCGGTGTCGTTCGTCGTCGAGGGCGACACCGGCCTGAGTTTCGACGGCACGGTGTTCGCCTACGAGCCCGACCTGGTGCTGACCATCTCGACCCCCGCGACCGAGGGCGTCGCAACCCTCGCCGGCACGATCTCGGGGGCCTACTCGGCCGACGAGACGACGGTGACCACCACGAACGAGACCGTCGATGTCACCTACGACTACGTCGTCGGCGGGGTCAGCCAAGACGCCTCCGTCATCTTCGGCGATGCACTTCTCGGCTCGCCGATCAACGGCGGCGACTACACCTGCACTCCCGACGGCCCACTCATCAGCTTCGACAACGGCTTCGGTCGGGTTCCGGTGCAGCTCACGGCGGGCTAGAGACTGTCAGCGCGGAGTCGGGCCGGGGGCCCGACCTGTCACGACAGAGAAAAGCCCGAGCTGCGCCTATCTGTAGTCGGGCCTACAGGCCCGAATACGAATGCAGCCCCTTGAAGAAGAGGTTGACGATCGTGTAGTTGAAGATCACGGCCGAGAAGCCGATGATCGCCAGCCACGCAGAGCGGTCGCCGCGCCAGCCGCGCGTCGCGCGAGCGTGGATGTACCCGGCGAAGAGCACCCAGATGATGAAGGTCCAGACCTCCCTGGTGTGCCAGCCCCAATAGCGGCCCCACGCGCGCTCGGAGCCTGACTCGGTTTCGCGGACACCTGAGTTGAGGCGATGATCGTCTCGGAAGGAGTCCGTGAGATGCCTGCTGCCCACCCGCCGGAGTTCCGGCGTCGAGCCCTGGATCTGGTCGCGGAGGGAGACCCGGTCGCTCAGACCGCCCGCGGTCTCGGGATCAGCGAGTCCTGTCTTCGCAACTAAATGCATCGCGATGCAGTCGACTCGGGCCGCAAACCCGGCGCGACCTCCGACGAGCATCGCGAACTGGTCGAGATAAGGCGACGGTTGCGGGTGCTGGAGATGGAGAGCGAAATCCACAAGCGCGCGTTGGCCTACATTGCGCGGGAGAACGTGCTGCCGGAATAGGGTTCCGGCTGGTCCAGGTGCTGAGCCGACTCGCGAGCAGCGTATGGTGCGCCGCGAGTGCTGGCCGAGTTGCGGCTCGGGCTTAGCGTTCACGTCGCCCGCAAACGTGTCGCCAGGCTGATGCGGCAAGACGGGTTGGTCGGCGTCTCGCATCGTCGCAAGCGGGGAGGCTGGAAGCCGGACACGGCCACGCACGAGGTCCTCGTAAAGCGGCAGTTCCGCGCTGACGGGCCGAACCGGCTCTGGTTCTGCGACATCACGCAACACCGTGCGAAAGACGGCTGGGTCTATTGCGCTGCCGTGATCGACGCCTACTCACGCCGCATCGTTGGCTGGTCGATCTCCGTTCGGATCACCGCAGAGATCGTCGTCGACGCGCTGGAGATGGCACGCTGGCGGCTCCGACCCGAGCCTGAAACAGTCGTTCACGCGGAGAGAGGAGCCCAATACACTTCCCGGCTCTCCGGTCACCGACTCCGCCAAGCAGGGCTGCTCGGCTCGATGGGCAGAGTCGCCTCCAGCGTCGACAATGCGCTCATCGAGTCGTTCTGGTCAACGATGCAACGCGAGCTGCTGGACCGCACCAGCTGGGACTCCAGAACACAGCTCGCGTCGGCCATGTTCGAGTGGATTGAGGGGTTCTACAACCCCCGGCGCAGACACAGCAGCCTCGGAAACCTCAGCCCCGCCGAGTGTGAAGCCCTTCACCCCGCCGCAGAAATCGCGGCATGATCAACACAAGAGAAGCGCCCGGGAAACCGGGTCAGGCTCTAGACGCTCGTGAGCGTGCACGGCGGTGAGGCGAGCGCGCGGGTACTCGCCGACAACCGGACGCGCGGGGCGAGCACGGCGGAAGACTCCGCGGTCTCCGCTCAATTTGCGACGAGTGGCAAAGACCTCGACGAGCACGCCTTCGCCGTGCAGAGCGTGCTCGACACGCTGCGGCCGCACGCGCGCGCCGTCTCGGCGAGCGATCTCCCGTTCACCATCAAGCTGCCGAACCTCTGGCACCTCGCGACCGACGTCGAGATGCAACTGGCGCCGTCGTCGAGCGCGCTCGACATCGTCGCCGCGTTGCATTCCACCGCGGCCGCTACGCCGGGCCGGTGGGATGGATCGACTAGGACGGCGAGGGCGAGTGGTTGATCGCGCTGCGCTGCGCGCGCATCGATGATGACGGCCTGGTCACGGCCTACGCCGGCGCGGGCATCGTGGCCGACAGCGACCCCGATTCCGAACTCGCTGAGACGCGCGTGAAGTTCTGCCCGGTTGCCGACTCACTCCGCTGATGAGCGCGTCGACCGCATCCGACGTGGCTCCCTCACCGTGAGGATGGCAACCCAGATGAGCGAGGCAGCTAGTCCGTACAGCGCAGCGCTCGCGCCAATGAATTCGAGGTCGTTAACGGGGGATACGGGTGGCTCGTAGAGCGGACGCACCTCGGTACGAGAGTCATTCGGTTCAACGATAATCCACGACTCCAGCGCGCCCATCGAGGATGAGAACTCGGCGTAGATGAACCACAAGTCTCCTTCGGTGAGTTCCAGAGTTCCTCGGACCACAAGGCCGCTGGTATCACCCTGCTCCAGTGTGGCCTGAATAATCTGACCAGCGCGCCTTGCGACGATGCGTTCAAAGCGAAGCGGCGTGCTCGATGACACGACCTCTACAGTGATGCTTACTGTTGACCCGACTCGCTCAACCGTCATTGCGACTTCACCTTGCTCGGTGCCTTGCCCTGGATCGTGGGCGCTCGCGGGTAGTGGATCGACGCTCACGAGCGTCGCAGCCAAGGCCAACGTCGCCAACGTTGCGACGACAACCTGCCGGCCACGAGAGATCAGCATCACACCGCCCGCGATGGCGATCACGATGATGGCGGCAGGGAGCACTGTCTCGGCCTGCACGCTACTCAGCCCTACGGCGGAGGCCACGAGCTGTATGGACGACATTGCGATGGCGGCAAGCGCAAACCGGTCGACTTTCCGCGCGCGCGGGAGGTCGAGAACGGCGAGCCCAAGAAGAGCAACGGGTACGTCGACCGCCGGCCACCCCCACAACGTAAGAACGCCCCAGACCGCGGCCCGCAACGCCACAACGCCACCAACAATCACCGTCATGACGCGCGCCCCGCTCAAGGCAACGGTGATCACCCACGCGGCGAAGAGCGCTGCCGCAAGCGCAACCGGAAGGTACAACACCTCAGAAAACTGCGGAACGCGCGAGTCGTACTCCATCACCGGGAGCATTGCCGTGCCTAGGAGCACGGCACCGAGCGCCACATCGGCGCTTCGCAGTGGACGGCCTCGGTCGCCACTCATGGTCACGCCGACGACTACCACCACACTGCCGATGATCCCGAGGAGGTGAGGAGGGGACCAGAGCACCGAGTCCCGACCGAAGTACTCGTGCCACAAAACATCGAGGGCGGCCGACAGCGCCACCATGGCAAGAGCCACACCCGTCAAGACCAGGGCCCGGTCTCGAAGGACCGACCGCACTGAACGTTCTCTGACCAGAGTCACAACAACCCATGCCGCGATGATTAGCGCGACAGAGGCGATGCTTGAGTACAGCAGTACGTGGGGGGGAGCGAACGTGCTGTCTCGTCCGATCTCAGAGTGCCATGCTCCGTCCCAGTACGTCGCGATGATCGCGGCCGAGCCTGCGATCACAGATAACCACCGCAGGGCGATAGGGGTCGACCGCTGCGGGTCGAGAACGGGCGCGGTCGCGGGGTCGACTGATCTTTTTATGCGGCGAACGTACCCCCTGGGGGTATTTGTACGCAAGCCTCAATCTGGTCATCCACGTCTTGCGATGAAGCCCCGCCCTCGCTGTGCTATCGCGCCGGGGCCTTCGGCTTCCGGCTCGCCACGACACCTCCGAGGATGAGCAAGAGAGCGGCCATGGGATACCCGATGGCAAGATCGAGCAGGAGCGGCGGTTGCTCGGGGCCGAATGCCTCAAGGTGGGTAAGCCAATGCACGAGCCCCATGATCCCGCCCGCCACCATGATCGCCTGCCCGATACGGAGGAACAGTCGGCGGCGGGTG
>NZ_JANRKZ010000224.1:0-3939 GCF_033763155.1 Microcella sp. | reverse complement strand
CGAGCGCATCACGGCGTTCGTCGAGACGAAGACGGTCTGGCACACGAAGTCCATGCTCTAGCCCGCTGGGGTGCGGTTGCCTGCCGAGACGATTAGGCCGCGGGGAGGCGCGCGAGTGTTTCGGCGGCCGTCAGGTGCGGTACGCCCGATTGCGCCGCGCGAACGAGGCCGACGAGGGCTGCGTTGACTGGCGTGGGGACGCCCAGCGAGGTGCCGTAGTCGACGATCGCGCCGTTGATCGCGTCGACCTCGGTCGTGCGCCCGCGACGGATGCTCTGCAGCATCGAGGCGGGGTTCGGCACGTCGCCCATGCCGGCGGCGAGGTGCTGGGCCAGCTCGGCGGCCGCAGCGGTACCACCCGCGCGCACGCGGGCGACGGCTTCGGCATCCACGGCTCCGATGCGACCCCACGCGATGCCCGCGGCATCGCCGACGGCGACGGTCTCGACCATGCCGCGCGCGAGTACCGCACGAAGCCGGGGGTCGGCGATTGTCTGCTGCACGCTCAGGCCGGTGATCGCGGGCAGGGCGTTGACCTGATTGATGAGCAACTTGGTCCACTGGGCGCCGCGAATGTTGTCGGCGAGCACGAGTTCGGCGGGCAGCGCGTCGCGCAGCACGGGCTCGGCAACGGCGACCGCGGCGGGGTCGCCGCCGAGCGTGAGGCCGTTCGGGCCCGTGACGGTGATGTGGCCCGGGCCTGTGAGGCTCACGGCGAAGAGCGCGAGGCCGATCGCGACGGGGGAGCGCGGCAGGGCATCCCGCACCGCGCCTTCACCGCCCAGGCCGTTCTGCAGCACGAGCACGGGCGTGCCATCGTGCGTGGTCCACGGGGCGAGAGCCTCGGCAGAATCGTGCGCTTTCGTCGCCAACACGATGAGGTCGACGATGTCGTTCGGGATGCTGCGCACGAGTTCAACCGGAGCCACCCACTCACCCCAGCCGCCGTCGACGCGCAGCCCGGCGCGGGCAATCGCTTCAGCATGCTCGCCGCGCGCAGTCACGAGCACCTCGTGCCCCGCGCGCGCGGCCAGGGCGGCCACGAGGCCGCCGACCGCGCCCGCTCCGATGACCGCGATGCGCATGCTCGCCAGCCTAAGCGCGAGAGCCGCACCGGCCGAGCAGCCCGCTCGCGCTAGCGTGGAGTCGTGCCTACCGGATTGCTGCTCGTCGACAAGCCGCAGGGTCTCACGAGCCACGATGTCGTCGCACGTGCGCGCCGCGCGCTCGGCACTCGCAAGGTGGGCCACGCGGGCACTCTCGACCCGATGGCGACGGGCCTGCTCACGCTCGGAGCCGGGTCCGCCACGCGCCTGCTTACTTACCTCGTGGGCCTCGACAAGACCTACGAGACGACCATGCGACTCGGCGCCGCGACGACGACCGACGATGCCGAGGGTGAGATCGTCAGCACGGCCGACCCGGCGGCGGTCGCAGCGGTGACCGACGAGGCACTCGCGGCAGGCATCCGTGCGCTGACCGGAGAGATCGACCAGCGGCCGAGCTCGGTGAGCGCCATCAAAGTCGACGGCAAACGCGCGTACGACCGCGTGCGCGCCGGCGAAGAGGTCGAGCTCGCGTCGCGCCGCGTCACGATCAGCGCGTTCGAGGTGCTCGCGGTACGGCGCACCGGCGAGGCGATCGACGTGGATGCCCGCATCGACTGCAGCTCAGGCACCTACATTCGCGCCCTCGCGCGCGACCTCGGCGCGGCCCTGGGCATTGGCGGGCACCTCACGGCCTTGCGGCGCACGCGCGTGGGGTCGTTCGAGGTGGCCGACGCCGTGAGTCTCGAGGCGCTGGCCGAGGGCGGCTCAAGCCTGCTCGCGAGCCCGGCGGAGGTTGCCGAACGGCTGTTCCCGGTGCTCGAGGTCGACGCCGCTCAGGCCCGCGACCTCGGGCACGGCAAGCTGCTCACCCTGCCGGCGCACCCCGACTCTGAGCCGGTGGCCGCGATCGAGCGCGGAGCAGGTGGCGAGCATCCCGACCGCCTCGTCGCCCTCATCAGCGTGCGCCAGGGTCGCGGTCGTACGCTGGTCGGGTTCCCGCCCGAGAGTGCCCAGGAGGCCGCACAGTGATCGAGTGGTTCACCACGATCGCCATCATCGTGAGCGTCATCGCGGGCCTCGTGGCCCTCGTGCTCGGCGGTATCGGCCGCAGACCTGACGACTACAGCGTGCTTCCCACGGCGGCCGTCGCCCTCGTGCTCCTCGTGCAGATCGTCATCGGTATCGTCGCGCCGTTCGTCGGCAACGAGCCGACGGGTGACATCGTCGAGTGGTGGATCTACCTCGTCGTCGCCCTCGTGCTGCCCGTCGCGGCCATCGGCTGGGCGCTCGTCGACCGCACACGCTGGGCCACGGTCGTCATGGGCGTCGCGAGCCTCGCCGTCGCCGTCATGGTCTTTCGCATGAACCAGATCTGGTTCGTGCAGGGCGTTGCCCTCGTCAGCTGACAAAGCTGGTGACGGATGCTCGCGTCGCGATAGCGTGCCTCCATGCCCCTGACTGTTGAGCGCGACGGCATCGTGCGCGTCGAGGTCTTCAAGAAGCCGCTCTGGTACATCGTCGATCCGGAGGCGGAGGGGGGCTTTGACCCGGCGCTCAAATCCCTGCTGCAGTCGTTGAAGCCCACACAGAGATCTGAATGGCAGTTCATCGCTCGGGTGACCGTTTTCCTCGTTGTGTGGTTACTGGTCGGCGGCGGAATCGCCTACTTCTCGAACACGGTCCAGGGAATAGAAGCCTGGCGCGGATCGGTCTATGGCGGGGCAATCATCGCTGGGTTGCTTGCCGCGTGGCTGGCAATCATCCCCGTCTTTCCGCTTCGGCCGGAGGCGCCTCGTCACTTCGACTCAGTCAGGTTGATTCCTCACGACATAGTGAAGTGGGCAGATGATTCGATTGCGGAGGATCGTTTGTGGAGCCTCGTCGAGGCTCGTCATCGACTCGACGACGTTCGACACCTGGCGATAGTCGTGTTGGAGGATTGGAGCTTCGAATACGGGGGAGACCTCCAGCTCGATGCAGCGCACACCCTAGTGATGAAGACTCTCACGAGGGAGTTCAACGAGCGGCGTACACACTACGTACGCGTCGCCAAGGAATTCGGGTTCGTCCCATCAGGCGTCGAGTTGAGCGATCTCTCGGAACTGGAGACTTGGACGAGCTCCGAACGCTAAAGCCCCTCGATCGCGGCAAGCACCGCGTCGAGCGACTGAGCAAGGTCGGCAACGACGAGCGCCGCGCCCGTCTCGCGCAGGTCGTCGACCGTGAACACGCCCGTCGCGACGCCGATGAACGGCATGCCAGCGGCCGCCGCGGCTTCGTCATCGCGCGGGGTGTCGCCGATGATCACAAGGGTTTCGCCGGGCAATGCTTCGCGGGCTGCGCGGGTAATCTCACTGCGCTCGCGGGCCGTCGCGCCAAAGAACGAGCGATCCCAGTCGAACCACTCCGGCCCGAGCCCGGCGCCCTCGAGCTTGACGCGAGCCCGCACGAGCGAGTTGCCCGTCAACAGGGCGTTGTGCCAGCCGCGGGCGGCGACGGCGGTGAGGGCATCCACCACCCCCGGAGCAGTCTCGCGCCGATCGCCCGCCTGCGCGCGTTCGATCGAGAGCTCGTCGAGCACGGCGCGGGCGCGTTCGTGCCACGAGTCGTCGTAGCCGAAGTGGGCGAGAATCTCGCTGAGAATGAGCCCGTCGGGCTTGCCATGCGTGCGCGGCATCGGTGGGTGCAGTTCGCGGCCCACAGTGCGCTCGACGGCCGTGTGATACAGCTCGCCGCCACCGGTGTAGCCGTTGAGCAGCAGGGTTCCGTCGACGTCCCAGAGAATCGTGATGGTCACCGGTCAACCTTGCCAGACGGTAACCGCCAGCACTGACTGAAACAATGAGCAGGTGCCCAGCGCCCTTCCCCTCGCCGACCCAGCCCCCGACGA
>NZ_JANRKZ010000223.1:0-5523 GCF_033763155.1 Microcella sp. | reverse complement strand
GTTCCGTTTCTTGGCTGGCTGATTCTGCCGTTCTACTTCATCACCTCGGGTGCCTACCAAAACTGGCCCGCGGTGAGCGAGTGGAGCGAGGTGTTGCGGCTCTTTATCGGCGTCAACGCCGTCGGCATTTGGGACGAGTTGTTCTTCATCTGCACGTGTTATGTGCTCTTGTTGCGGCATTTCCGCGTCGTCACGGCGAACATCTTGCAAGCCATCATCTTCGTGAGCTTCTTGTGGGAGCTTGGCTACCAGGCCTGGGGCCCCCTCATGACGATCCCCTTCGCGCTGCTGCAGGGATGGATCTTCCACCGCACGAAGTCGCTCACCTATGTGATCATCGTGCACTTGCTCTTCGACCTCGTGGTGTTTCTCGCGATCGTGCACGCCCACAACCCCGGCGTGTTCCCGTTCTTCTTGGTGCCGAGCCCCGGCAGCTAACCCTGGCAGACTCGAGACGTGAGCCTTCTCGAGTCGATGCCCCGCCCCTACGAGGCCGGCGCCGCGTTCGACGCCATCGAGAATTGGGCCGTCGGGCGCGGCCTCACGCTGTATCCCGCGCAAGAAGAAGCCATCTTCGAGCTCGTCGCGGGCGCGCACGTCGTGCTCGCCACCCCGACCGGCTCGGGCAAGAGTCTCGTCGCCGTTGCCGCGCACGCCATCGCTCTCGCGCAGGGCCAGCGCACGTACTACACGGCGCCGATCAAGGCGCTCGTGAGCGAAAAGTTCTTCCAGCTCGTCGACATCTTCGGGGCTGAAAACGTCGGCATGGTCACGGGCGACTCGAGTGTTAACGGCGACGCGCCCATCATTTGTTGCACGGCCGAGATTCTCGCCAATCAAGCCCTGCGCGAAGGCGCCGACCTCGCCGCGGGCATTGTCGTCATGGACGAGTTTCACTACTACGCCGACGTCGACCGCGGGTGGGCGTGGCAAGTGCCGCTGTTGACGCTCACGAACGCGCGCTTCTTGCTCATGAGCGCGACCTTGGGCGACGTGTCACCCATCGCGCGCGACCTCGAGCGCCGCACCGGGCATCCGGTGAGCGAGGTGACGCATACTGAGCGTCCGATTCCGCTGACCTTTGAGTATGTGAAGACTCCCGTGCATGAGACGGTCGAGGCCTTGCTCGAGAAGGGCCAGGCACCGATTTACATCGTGCACTTCAGCCAGGCCGCGGCGATGGAGCGCGCGCAAGCGCTCTCGAGCATCCGCATTGTGAGTCGTGAACAGCGCGACGAGATCGCTGAGGTGATCGGCGACTTTCGTTTCTCGACCGGCTTCGGTACGACGCTCAGCCGCCTCGTGCGCGCGGGCATCGGGGTGCACCACGCTGGCATGCTGCCGAAGTATCGCCGGCTCGTCGAGGTGCTCGCGCAGCGCGGCCTGCTGCGCGTCATTTGTGGCACCGACACGTTGGGCGTCGGCATCAACGTTCCGATTCGCACGGTGCTGTTGACGGCGCTCAGCAAGTATGACGGCGTGAAGATGCGGCAGCTCAGTGCGCGCGAGTTTCACCAGATCGCGGGCCGTGCCGGTCGAGCCGGATACGACACCGCGGGGCTTGTCGTCGTGCAAGCTCCCGATCACGAGGTGGAGAACCACCTCGCCACGACCAAGGCCGGTGACGACCCCAAGAAGAAAAAGAAGATCGTGCGCAAAGCCGCGCCCGCGGGGTTTGTGACGTGGAGCGAGACGAGCTTCGAGCGACTCGTGGGCGGCGCGCCCGAACCGCTCGACAGCCGCATGCAGGTGAGCGCTGCCATGCTCATCAACCTCATCGCACGCGGGGGAGACGTGTTCGCCAACGCCCGCGCCCTGCTGACCGACAATCATGAGCCGCCGCACCGGAAGCGCGAGCTGGTGAAGCGCGCACTCGGAATCGCGAAAACCCTCGTGCGTGCCGACGTCGTGATGATCGATCGAAGCGTCGAACCAGCCGCCATCACCCTCACGGTCGACTTGCAACCGAACTTCGCCCTGAACCAGCCGCTGAGCCCCTTCGCCCTCGCCGTCATTGGCGTGCTCGACCACACCGACGCGAACTACCCGCTCGAGGTCATCAGCGTCATCGAAGCCACACTCGACAACCCCCGGCCCGTGCTCGCGCAACAGCAGTTCGCCGCCCGGGGCGAAGCGATCGGCGCAATGAAGGCCGAAGGGCTCGACTATGACGAGCGCATGGAAGCGCTCGACGAGGTCGAGTATCCCAAGCCTCTCGACGAGTTGCTCACGGCGATGTTCGAGACCTTCGCGGCGACTCAACCCTGGATTCGCGATGTCGAGTTGCGCCCCAAGAGCGTCGTGCGCGACCTCTATGAGAAGGCCATGACGTTCACCGAGTATGTGAGCCACTACAAGCTCACGCGCAGTGAAGGATTGATGCTGCGCTACCTCAGCGACGCCGACCGGGCGATTCGGCAAACCGTGCCCGACGAAGCGAAAACCGACGAGCTGCGCGACATCATCGAGTGGTTGCGCGAACTCGTGCGGCAGATCGACTCGAGCCTGCAAGACGAGTGGGAGCAGCTGAGCAATCCCGCGGCCACGCCGAGCGACGAGGCCGTGTTGCCGCCCCGGCCGCCGGATGTCACGACCAACCGCCGGGCATTTCTTGTGCTCGTGCGCAACGAACTTTTTCGCCGCGTGCAGCTCATGGCCCTACAGCGTGACGACGACCTTGAGGCGCTCGACCCCGACGCCGGGTGGCCCGATGCGCTCGACGCCTACTACGCCGATCACGATGAGGTGCTCACGGGGGGCAATGCGCGTAGTGCATCCCTCGTTCAGATCGATGAGGCGCCGACGGATGCTCCCGGCACGTGGCGCGTGCGCCAGGTCATCGACGACCCGGCCGGAGACCACGACTGGGGCATCGACGCGGTCGTCGATCTGGCGGCGAGCGTCGACGCCGGATTCGCGGTCGTGAGTGTGCTCGGCCTGCGCCGCCTGTAGTGCGTGCCGTTAGATCAGAGCGCCGCGCAACACGTCGTACACGGGGGTGAAGAGCCCAACGTTGATGAGCACCGCCGTGATGCCGAGGTTCGTGAGCAACGGAGCCCAGCCGTGGCCTTCGGTTTGGCGACGCACGACGATCGTGCGTGCCGTGAGATAGCCAATATCGCCCAGAAATGCCCAGGCCCAGTGCGCGCGCCGCATGTGGCCCCATTCGTCGAGCGTGATGCGGTCGCGGCGCACCCACATGATGAGCCACAGCACGGGGATGATGGCGGCGCCCGCGATCCACAAGAACGGGGTTGACTCGAACCCCGCGAGAAGGGCCGCGGCGCCTTGTGCCAGGGCGGTGACGAGGGGGGTTGCCGCCAGGGCCCACGACGCAGGCGTGCTGGCGCGATCGGGCACATAGCTGATCACCTGCGGCGCCGTTCGAATCGCTGCGTCGGGCCCTGCTGCCGACCCGGGCGACCACGAGTAGGGCGCCGAATAGTTGTAGGGCTCGACGGCAGCGGGGGCGGCGATGACGGTCGACCCGCCGCCGCTCGCGTCAATCGTGGCCACGTGACCGGTAATTGCCTGTTCGGCCGGATGCTCGATCACCGGTTTCGGGCGTGTGTGATGGCTCCAGACGGTGCCATCCCACCAGCGCAGGCGCAACGCAACATCAGGGTCGTCATACCACCCTGCTTCTGGACCGTGCGAGTTCGTCATCGGGAATCCTCACCAGCACTTCGGCGCGGGAATGAGAAGCCTCATCGGGTAATGGGGCACGTCTCCGCCGGTTCCATGGTAGGACTCGGCCGATTTTTGCGGCAGAGGAGGTTCGGCCCCCCTTAGGGGGACACAAAAACTCAGCTTTTTCGGGGTGGTGACCGTGTGTGACGAGCCGGTTAGTGCGCGAGCCGACCGAGCATCGTCCATACCGTGGTCGTGAGGTCGGGGTGGTCGAGCGCTATCTGACGCAACAGTCGATAGTCGCGTGTCGGGGTCGGCAGGCGGCTGTCGTCATCGCGAATGCGCTCGGCGCGCAGCATCCACACGACCAGTTCATCGACCGTCGGCAGGTCGGGGATGAAGTCCCACGGGTCTTCACCCCCGCGCGCGCGAGCGTGGATGATCGTCTGCAGTTCATCGTGTGCCTCGGCCCGCAACACCTCGAGGCTGGCACCTCGGCGATTGCGCGTTTCGTCCACCCTGCGAGCCTACGGCCGCGAGATCACACCGCCCTGAGTGTGGGGCGGCATCGGCTATCGCGGCCCGCCCATGAGGGATTCCACGCCCGTGGGGTCAATCGCAATCCACACGGCGAACACGGCGAGTTGCGCGACGATCCACACGACTAAGGGCCACGGCGGAACCCCGGTCGTGCGCGCGATTCTCACGCCCCGCACCGCAAGGTATACGGGGGGCGCGATGAGGCCCGTGATCCACGGGGCCGTGCGTGAGTGCCCGGCAGCGCGCATCAGGCGCGTGTCTTGCCCGGCGAGCGCCGCCGTCAAGACGAACGGCAGGGTGACGGCGAGAATCCGCGTCATGGCTGAACTGTCACTCACGGGGGCAGAGAAAGCCAAGAACACGAGCAACGCCTGCGTCAGTGGCATGGTGGCCATCAACCAGATCGAGACGGTGTTGACCCGTAAATGCAGCGGGTTTCGCGTTGCCCGAGCCGTGCGGTGGGCGGCTGCCGTGAGGCTGTTGCGAATGCTGAAGGGTTCGTAGGTCGTCGACCCGTGGGGGGCGAGCGCGGTCGACGCGGGGTAGGTGCCGGGCCGAGACGAACGGAGAGGCTTGCCCGATTGGGGGTCGAGCGTGTGAAGGGGCATCGACTCGGCGGCTCGAGCCGAGTCACTGGGAGACACGGTCGCGGGCGCGAGACCGACCGTCGCTGATGATGCGATCGCGGCGCTCGACGGTCGACTCGATGATCCGCTCGCGGCTGCCGTCGCCGAGGTGACGGCGGCAAGAGTCTCATACGACACGGCCGGGCTGACCGGCGTTTCGAGAGCGGCGACGTGGTGCGTCCACTGCGAGCCATCCCACCACCGTCGCTGCGTCGCGATGCCCGAGGCAGCCACCTGCACGGGGTCGGCATACCACCCAGCGGGAACGTGGATGGCGGAGTTTCTGCTCATCTCGTTCTCCTTGGAGCGGCGGTGGTTCGTGGTGGGGCCGGTGTGACTAGCGCGTCAGACTGAAGACGCCCCAGTCGTCGACCTGCCAGGCGATCCAGCCGTTCGAGCGCTGCAGGCTCACCGTGATGACCACGGGGTTGCCGTTAGCGTCGGTCGCGGGGCACCGCAACTGCTGCCCGATGAACAAGGGTGGCGTCGGCGGGCAGTCGACCATCATCGCTCCACCGATGCTGCGTGCGGTGAGCTCGATGCTGTTGGATGCCTCGTTCGCAAAAACGGCCGGGAATGCCGAGATGACCAGGCCGGGCACGGCGAGCACCGATGCCCCCATGAGTCCGCCGAGAAGCAGGGCGACGCCCACGGGAGCGAAAGCGGTGCCCGAAATGCGGCCCAAGCGAACCGCGCGGGCCATGAGATAAACGGGGGCGCTCAAGAC
>NZ_JANRKZ010000222.1:0-1921 GCF_033763155.1 Microcella sp. | reverse complement strand
TGCAAGAATCCGGTCTTGATCGCGAGCGGCTCGTCAACCACCCACGAGAGCAAGTCATCGGACGTCGCGTGCCCAATGCAGCCGTGACCAGAGAGATCGGTAGCCGTGACCAGCATGTGCCAGCGGCCATCGGTGTGCCGGAACACCCACGGGTCACGAAACGCCTCGACGCCCTCGCGGTCGAAGGTGGAGTACCACCGCGGGTCGGCGATGGCGATGGGGTCGGGCGAGACGCGCGTCCACGTGATGAGGTCGTGCGAGGTCGCGTGGCCGACGCGTTGGCGCGCGCCCCGTGTGGTGGCGTCGATGCCCGTGTAGAACATCCGCCAGACATCGCCGTCTCTCACGACACTCCCCGTCCAGATGGCTTGGTCGTCGAAACGACCCGTTTCGCCCGGTGTGAGGGCATCAGGGAGGTGCCTCCACTCGCGCAGATCCCGAGAGACAGCGTGGGCCGCGACGGCACTCCAGTGACGCATGTCCGGGTCGCCCAACGAGCGCGGAGCGGCCAGAAAGAAGGCGTGGTAGTCGTCGCCATCGTGGGCATACCACGAGTCCCAGATCCAACGCTGCGGGTCGTCAATCACAATGTGACACCTTTCGAATGGGGTAGTCGGCGATAGTCTCAGTGAACACGCTCGAGGCCGCCCGTGCCGCGAACGAGATGGAGAATTCACGATGGCGACTATCGGTCAGATCGCCGCGGAACTCGGCTTGTCGAAGTCGACGGTGTCGAGAGCCCTTCGCGGAATTCCGAGCATCTCGCAAGAGACCATCGCTCTCGTGCAAGAGGCCGCGGCGCGTCTTGAGTATGTGCCATCGGTCGCGGCGGCCGGGTTGTCGACAGGCCGCAACCATGCCATCGGCGTGATTGTTCCCTCGCTCAACCGGTGGTTCTATAGCTCGGTCGTCAGCGGCATCGACCGCACCCTCGCCGAGCTGGGGTACGACGTGGTGCTGTTCGACCTCGATCGCAGTCAAGCCGTCGGAACGCGGCTGTTTGCCCGGTCGCTGCTGCGTCGACGCGTTGACGCGGTCATCGTCGTCGCGACGGTGTTTACTCCGGAAGAGCTCGCCGAGCTCGCCTTGCTCGACATGCCCATGATCTCGGTGGGGCCTCCCGTGAGTGGAATCCGCAACATCGGCATTGACGATGCCGCCGTCATGACGGCCGCCACAAAACACCTGGTCGACCTGGGGCACCGCTCGCTGGGCCTGGTCGGTGGGTACGACCCCGAGAGCCTCACCGTGATCGGCGCCTCCGAACGAGAGCACGCATTCACGCGAACGGCCTCGCTTGCCGGGGCCGTTGTCGAACCCACATGGATGCTCTCGGGCGGTTATCGAAGCGGCGTCGCCAAGCAAGTGGTGCTGCAGCTCTATCAGGGCACGACCTGGCCGACGGGTCTCGTGTGCGCGTCGGACGAAATGGCCATCGGAGCGATGTTTGCGGTGCAACAAGCCGGATTGCGCGTTCCTCACGACGTGTCGATCATCGGAATCGATGGGCACGAGTACTCCGCCGACTACGACCTCACAACGTGTTACCAAGACGTGCAAGAGCAAGGGTCGATCGCGGCCCGCCAGGTCGTTGCCGAAGTCGAAGGGGCGCCGGCGCCCGAACAGTTCGAGCCTGCCGACTTCTCTCTTGTCGTGCGTGGTTCGACGGCGCCACCGCGGCACGGTCGCTAAGGCCGACACGGCCGCGGCGGTCACCATCGACTATGAACGGAACCAGATCGTCGATTCGCCGGCAACACCGTCGGCCGTGATCGGCGCGCTCGACAAGAGCAGCTCTGCGTGCGGAAGCGAGACCGGCTGAACCCCAAAGTTCGTGAGGCTGTTCCAGCCGTTGTCGCGGCGAAACCACAGCACGGACTCAGAGTGGTCGAGCCACTCCAGCGTCTCAGCCGTCTGATTC
>NZ_JANRKZ010000221.1:0-21251 GCF_033763155.1 Microcella sp. | reverse complement strand
CATGAACGCGCTCGCGCTGCAAGACTTTCTCGAGCAAGCCGGCGCTCAAGTGCGTGTGCAATCGGCGATTCAGATGACCCAGGTGGCCGAGCCCTACATTCCGCTGCGGGCCGAGCGCCACCTCGAAAAGGGCCGCGTCGTCATCTTTGGTGCGGGCGCCGGGTTGCCGTACTTTTCGACCGACACGGTTGCCGCGCAACGCGCCCTCGAAATCGGGGCGCTCGAAGTGCTCGTGGCCAAGAACGGCGTCGACGGCGTCTATAGCGACGACCCGCGGCGCAACCCCGACGCCCGCAAGCTCGACACCATCACCTACCAAGAGGCGCTCGTGAAGGGCCTCAAGGTCGTCGACTCCACGGCGTTCTCGCTGTGCATGGACAACAGCATGCCGATGGTCGTCTTCGGCATGGAGCCCGGGGGAAACATCGCGCGGGCAATCCGCGGCGAGCACATTGGAACGCGCGTCTCGAACTGAGCGAGCCCTCGACCGGTTAGGTATGATCTAAGGGACGCGAGCGCGTCGCCCGCCGACGACCTGCCGGGAGAGCATCCATGACCGACGCCGTCACGATCGAGACCGGGGTGCCCGGCGTCAGCGTGCGCCTCACGCCGACCGAACGCTTCACCTTTGGCAGCTTCGTCGACTGCAACATGGCAACCGCGTGGGTGGGCGATCGCTTTCGCATTTTTCCGGGAAAGTATGGCGAGGACCCCGTCTGGGGTCAGGCCAACGAACTGAAGCACGCCGACGGCGCCACCGTGGCCGAGGCGTTTTCGCGGCGGCCCGACGAGTTTGTCGAGCCCGCGATGCCCCCCAATACTCCGCCGGGCCAGCCCGGGCTACATGGCGCCGTGTGGTTCGAGACGGTCTACCAAGACCCCTCAGACGAGACGGGTCGCACCCTCTACGCGCTATACCACAACGAGAACTACCCCGATACGCTGCCGTTCGACCCCACGACGGGAGAGGGCCTGCGCGCTGACGACTGGCCTCCCGGGCTCACGGGGCCCGAGTCGGTGCAGGCCGTGCCGCGCATCGGCATCATGAAGTCGGTCGACGGGGGCCTGAGCTGGACCAATCACGGCATCCTGCTTGAAGACCGCGATGAACGGATGATCCGACTCCCGGTCAACCGCAACAACTGTTTTCCGGGCGGAGTCGGCGACCCGAGCGCCGTCGCCTCCGGCGACCACCTCTATGTGTTCTACGGTGAATACGCCTACCCGACCGCGTGGAGCGCCGAGACGTGGGATCGAGAGACCGAAGCGGCGGCGCAGTGCGTGAGCGTGGCGCGCGTGCCGCTCTCGGCGCTCGATCACCCCAATGGCGCCGCGCGGCGCTGGAGCGGCACCGCCTTCGATGCGCCGTGGGACGGCGTGGGGAAGCCGATCGCGAGCTTGCGCATCCCCACCTCAGAGGGCGGCGGTGCGGTCTCGCAGGGCGATGAGCTCTACTACTGGGGCCCCTCGGTCAGCTGGAATGAGCACCTCGAGTGCTGGGTCATGCTGCTCGGCCGCGTCGACGGCAGTTTCTGGGTGGGTGACAGCCTGTTTCTCTCGATCAACCCGAACCGCGATCTGGGAGAGGGTGACAACGCGCAGCAGTGGTCGACCCCGGTGCGCATTGTGCACCGCCCCGGGCACACGCTCTGGTACCCCTCGCTGCAGCCGACCGATTCGCCCGACGACCTCGCGGCGAAGCGCACGTGTTTGCGGCTGGGCCGCGAGGCGCGCTTGTTCTTCAAAGACATGGCGGGCGACGAGCACGTGTACATTGGCGACTTCCGCCTGGAGTTCGTGCGCGACTGATTGCCGCACTCGAAGTGATCGCTCACGCGGCGCACGCGCCGGCGAGACGGTATGCCTGCTCGCCGACCCTAGGCTGAGCGGGTGACCGCCGCCCTGCTCATCGCGCTCGCCGCGATCGCGCACACCACCTGGAACCTCGCGCTCAAGCGCGCGGGCGCCAGCGGGCCGGCGTTCATCGCGCTCACGCTGACCGTGGGCGTCGCGGCGTTCGCGCCGTTCGGCGTGCCCGCACTCATCGCCCAGCCGCTCGATCTCAGCCAGGTCGGTGTGCTCGTCGTCGTCAGTGCCCTCTTGCAAGTGGCCTACTTCTTGGTGCTGCAGCGGGCCTATCGTCTCGCCGACGTCGGCGTCGTCTACCCGCTCGCTCGCGGCACGGGCCCCTTGCTGAGCGTCGTGGGGGCGGTGCTGCTGCTTGGCGAGCGACCCGGCATCGTGACGCTCGCGGGTGCGGGGCTCGTCGTCGCGGGCGTGATCGTCATCGGCACGGCCGGCGCGCGCGCGAGCGTGGGTGCTGCGGGGGATTCTGCGCGGCGGTGGCGGGGCATCCGCTACGGGGCGGCCGTGGGCGTCATCATCGCGGCCTACACGCTGTGGGATGCGGCCGCCGTGACGCGCGCCCAGCTCGAGCCTGTGGGCTACTACTGGGCGAGCATGGTCGTGCAGCTGGCCGTGCTGCTGCCCCTCGCGGCGCGCGAGCGCGGAGCGCTCGGTCGCACAGCGCGTGAGCATCCCGTCGCCGTGGCGATCGTCGGCATTCTGTCTCCGCTCGCCTACGTCGCGGTGCTCGCCGCCTACCAGCTCGCACCCGTCTCGATCGTGGCACCCGCGCGAGAGGTGAGCGTCGTGCTCATCGCCCTCGCGGGGTGGCTGCTGCTGCGCGAGCCACACCCGGCACGACGCATTCTCGGCAGCGTGGTCGTGCTCGCGGGCATCGCGCTGCTCGCGCTCGGCTGAGCCCGCGCCCACTAGACTCAGGGTCGACCCACCGAAGGAGCCGCTGTGATCGCCGACGTTCTGGCAGAAGCCACCGACAAGATGACCAAGGCCGTCGAGGTCGCGAAAGAAGATTTCGCGACCGTGCGCACGGGCCGGGCCAACCCGCAGTTGTTTCAGAAGATCTTGGTCGAGTACTACGGCACTCCCACGCCCCTCGCGCAACTCGCAAGCCTGCAGAACCCCGAGGCGCGCACGATTCTCATCACGCCCTATGACAAGAGCGCGCTGAAAGAGATCGAAAAGGCGATCGTCAACTTTCCGAACCTCGGGGCGAGCCCCAGCAACGACGGCGAAATCATTCGCGTGACCATGCCCGAGCTCACCGAAGACCGGCGCAAAGAGTACGTGAAGATCGTCAAGCAGAAGGCCGAAGACTGCAAGGTCGCCATTCGCAACATTCGCCGTAAGGCGAAAGAAGACCTCGACAAGCTCAAGAGCGAGGTGGGCGATGACGAAGTGGCCCGCGCCGAAAAAGAGCTTGAGGTCATCACGAAGCGCGCCACCGACGCTGCTGACGAAGCGTTGAAGAAGAAGGAAGCCGAGCTGCTCGAGGTCTAGATGCCCGAGACTCCCGAATCCGCATCGGCCGCTGAGGCGGCCGAGCAGAAGCCTGCCCGCTCGCCGCGCCGCTGGGGGCGAGGTGCTTCGGCGCGCGATGAGGTTGAGGCGGCCATCCACGACATCGAAAGCAAAGTGCACGATCTCGAGGCGAAGGCGCGCGAGATGGATGCCCGCATCGAGGCGCGCGCCGGTCGCAGTCTGACCAAGGCCATCTTCTTTGGCCTCGTGTTGGGGTTTGCGCTGCTCTTTAGCCTCATCGTGATTAAGCAATTGTTCATGGTGTTTGCGGCCGCACTCGTGGCGTTTACCGTCTACGAGCTCGCGAGCGCCCTGCGGTTCGCGGGCCGCGACATTCCGCGCCTTCCGCTCGTCATCGCGTCGATCGGCGTGATCCCGCCGGCGTTCTATCTCGGTGCCCCCGGACTCTGGTGGGCATTCCTCGCGGGCGTCGCCTTCGTGAGTCTCTGGCGCATCATCGAGACGGCGCGGCCCGCCATGCGCCAGCCGGGCGTCTCGCTGCGCACCGACCTTGCCGCGGGCATCTTCGTCTTGAGCTATGTGCCGCTGCTCGCGGGGTTCGCGGTCGTCATGACCGCGCAGCCCGGCGGTGAGTGGTGGGTTCTCGCCTACCTCATCGTCGTCATTGCGATCGACACGGGCGCGTATGCCTCGGGAGTGCTGTTTGGCAAGCACCCGATGGCTCCGCGCATCAGCCCGAAAAAGACCTGGGAAGGCTTCGCTGGTTCGGTCGTCGCGGCAACGATCGCCGGCATCTTGCTCGCAGTCTTCATGATCGGCACGCAGTGGTGGGTCGGGTTGGTCATGGCGGTGACTCTCGTTGGGGTTGCGACGCTGGGCGATCTCACCGAGTCGCTCATCAAGCGTGACCTGGGCATCAAGGACATCTCGACGTGGCTGCCGGGCCACGGAGGGTTTCTTGACCGCCTCGACTCGATGTTGCCCGCGACCATCGCGGCTTACGTGATCTTCACCTTCCTCGGCTGAGTTCGTTCCCGCGGGCGAGCATCCGTTCGGTGCGGACCGGCGGCGGCCGGCGCGGGGCGCCCATGGTGGCGCACGCCGTGTGGGGACTGCGGCAGAATAGAGTCGTGCCTTCGACATTTCCTCTCGCCCGCTCGGGCAAGCCCGGTTACGACGTCGACGAGGTCGATGCGTTTCTCGATCGCGCGCGCGAAGCGTTCTCGACCCCGGCCGAGCTCGACGCAGAACTGACGAGTGACGAGATTCGACACACGGCCTTCCGGCTCGTGCGGAAAGACGGCTATTCCGCTCGGCACGTCGACGCGGCGCTGGAGCGCCTGGAAGAGGCGTTCGCGACGCGCGAGCGTGACCAGGCCATCGCGCGCCAGGGCTCTGAGGCGTACTACGCGGGCGCTCGGGCGACCGCTCAAGAGATTCTCGACCGACTTGCTCGGCCCAATGGCAAGAAGTTTCGCCGCGTGAGCTTTCTCGCCCGTGGGTATCACCCCGCCGATGTTGACGCGTTTGCCGCCCGCATTTCGCAGTATTTCGAGAGCGGCCGTGCGTTGCCCGTCGACTCGGTGCGCACGATCGCGTTCCGATCGCGTTACGGGGGCTACAACGAAACGCAGGTTGATCTGCTGCTCGATACCGTCGTGGGGCTCATGCTCTCCGTTCGCTGAGCGGGGTGCCTCCGGGCGACTCGCGAGAGTGGTCGGGTAGGCTCTCGAAACTGTGGGACGGCATGCCGCGATGACTTCGCGCCTTCGCACCCCCGGTGACCGTGGTGACCACGACGGGGGAGGGGGCGCCGGTCGTCGCACCATCGCACCGGAGCTCGAGCGTCACGTTCGGGCCCCGTGGTCGCTTCCGGTCTTCGCATCGGCCGTATCTCTCGCGTTCGTGCTTGCTGCCATTACTGACCAGTCGCCCGCGATGGCGCTCGAAACGATGGCGCCCGGCGAGGCCGTACCGACGCAACAGATCATGGCAACCGACGACTATGTCAGCGACATCGAACGCATCGCGTGGCAGACCTCGCGAGTCGTGACCTATGGCACGGCCCCGGCCGCTGGCGTGCCCGACCCGGGCACGGCGATGGCGATTGCGTTCACGATGGTGGCTGACCGTGGGTGGGGCACCGCTGAATATGACTGCCTTGTCGCGCTGTGGAACAAAGAGTCACGCTGGAACGTCTACGCCCACAATGCGAGCTCGGGCGCATACGGAATTCCCCAGGCCCTGCCCGGCGACAAGATGGCATCGGCGGGTGCCGACTGGGCGACCAACCCCGCCACCCAGATCACGTGGGGCCTCGGCTACATTGCCGGTCGGTACGAGACGCCCTGCGGCGCGTGGGCGCATAGCCAGCGCGTGGGCTGGTACTAGAGAGAGCATCCATGCCCCGCAGTAATCGTTCGCGCGCAGACCGCCACGGCGGCAAACGGCGCCCGGTCGAGACGGATGCTCCGCTCGACCTCGACCGCATTACCTCCGGTCTGCGCCGCACCGTCGAGAAGCGCAGCGGAACCTGGAACGTTCAGCAGGTCTCGGCGGTTGCCGCGCAGAAGATCTATCTGTGCCCGGGCTGCCGTCTCGAGGTTCCGGTGGGGCAAGCCCACATCGTGGCCTGGCGCGCCGACGGCCTGATGGGCGAGCAGGCCGACCTCGCCGATCGGCGCCACTGGCACTCTCACTGCTGGAGGATGGAACCATGAGCCACCCGATTCGCAGCGCAACGGTGTTGCCTGCCGTGCGCACCGATATCGAGCTACACACACCAGACGGCCTGACGCTCGTCGGCGAGCTCTCGGTTCCGGAAAGTCACGACCCCGTGGCCACCCTCGTGTGCCTGCACCCGCTGCCCACAGCGGGTGGCTACATGGACTCGCACATCATTCGCAAGGCGGCTGCGCGGCTGCCGGCGTTGGCCGACATCGCCGTGCTGCGATTCAACTTTCGCGGCGTGAGCTCGCCCCGAGGAACGAGCGACGGGTCGTTCGGTCACGGTGACGATGAACGCTTCGATCTGGATGCGGCGATGGCTTTCGTCACTGAGCGTGGTCTGCCCGACCCCTGGTTGCTCGGCTGGTCGTTCGGCACCGAGGTAGCCCTGAAGCACGGACTCGAGCACGATGTGGTCGGCGCGATTCTGCTCTCGCCGCCTCTGCACCGCACCTCGGCAGCCGAGGTTGCCGCCTGGTCGGGGAGCGGTAAGCGTTTGGTGGTCGTGGTTCCCGAGCTCGACGACTATTTGCGGCCGCCCGAGGCGCTCGAGCGCTTCGCGAGTGTGCCCGAGCGAGAGTTCGTGGCCGTTGACGGCGGAAAACACTTGTGGGTCGGTGAAAACCAGACCGTGCGCGTGCTCACCGAAATCGTTGCGCGGCTCAACCCGGCGGTCTTGCCTTTGCCCGACGAGTGGCCGTAGTTAGCGCTCTTCGAGCTTCGGCACCACGACTTGGTTGATCACGATGATGATCGACGCGGCGACCGGAATCGCGATCAGCGCGCCCAAGATGCCGAGCAGAGTGCCGCCGATGAGCGCGGCAATGACCACGACAACGCCGGGCACCTTGACGGCGCGGTTCATGATGTTCGGGCTCAGCACGTAGGCCTCGATCTGCATGTACGCGAGGTACCAGATTCCCGCAGCGATCACCGTGATCGTCGACTCGGGGTTCACGAGCAGTTGCGTCGCCACAATGAGGATCGAGCCCGACAGGGTTCCGACCAGCGGCACGAGCGAGAACAAGAACGCGATGAAGGCGAACAGCGCCGGATACGCGGCACCGATGATGGTGAGGAAGATGAAGCTCGCGACACCGTTGATGAGCGCCAGCGAGACTTGCCCCACGACGTAGCGGCCGACAGCGTGCGACACCTGCTCGGCGATGCCAATGAACTTTTCGCGACGCGACCGCGGCACGAGGCGGTAGAGCGAACGCTTGATGCTGCCGAGCGATGCCGTGAAGTAGAGCGTGAGGATGAGGATGATGAGAGCACCGAAGATGCCCGTCGCGATCGACACGCTCACGGCAAGCACTCCGCCACCGATTTGCGTGAGGTTATCGGGGTCGGTGAGGTAGGTCAGCAGGTCGTCGGCAGCCGCGCGAACGTCGAGTACTTCGACCGGGATGACGCTTTGAATCTGCGCGAGCAACTCGTCGAGAGCATCCGGATTCGTCACGTATTCGGTCACTTGCGTGATGAGCTTGTTCGACTGCTCGATGACGACCGGAATGATCGCAAACACGAGCCCGGCGAACATGCCCAGCACGCCGACGAGCACGGTCAGAATCGCCGCCCAACGCGGCCACTTGCGCGACTCGAGCCAGGAGATCAGCGGGTCGAGGCCCAGTGCGATGAAGATCGCCGCGCCAATGTAGGTCAGGATCGTCGCGAGTGACGCGAAAGCACCGCCGATGAGCAGGGCAATGAGTACGCCGAGCCCACCAAAAATGCCCAGCCGGAACGCGTTCTGAATCTTCACCGAATGTCCTCCGGGCCGTTCGATCGGCCGTTATTCGTCGCGGGTCGAGAGAGTTTCTGCCTGCGACAGTACCCCGCGCAGTCCTTCGAAGTAGCCAGCGACCGCGTCGCGCTCGACCCGGATGCGGGCCAGTCGATCTTCGGCCTCAGCAACCATGGCCGTCGTGCGCTCTTCGGCGTCACGCAGCAGTGCCGCCGCCCGTGTTTCGGCGTTCTCGAGCACCGATCGCGCCGTCGCATCAGCGGAGGCGCGAACGGCCTCAGCCTGGTCTTTCGCCGCACGCTCGAGAGCTTCTGACTCGGCGCGAACGGCGCTCGCACGCTCTTGAGCGGTTGCGAGTTGTGCGGTGGCCTCATCGAGGTACTTCTGCGTCTGTGCGACCGCTTCTTGCTGGCGCACCAGGTATTCGCGCTCTGCCTCGTCGCGCCGAGCCGTGAGCTCAACGTCGAGGTCGACGCGCGCTTGCTCGGCTTCACGCGCCAACCGCGCACGGTGTTCGTCAGCTTCGTGCTTCAGCTGCGCACGAGCGGCCGTCGCTTCGTCGGCCAGCGCACGACGCTGACGTTCCGCATCGCGCTCGAGGGCCGTTCGTTGAGCAGCGGCAGACTCGTCGGCGCTCGCGCGCTGGGCCGCGATCTCGCGCTCGGCGAGCGCTCGCGCGTCGGCAACCTCCCGCTCGACCTGTGCTCGAGCATCTGCGACCTCATTGGCCACGGCGGCACGGGCGCTTGCGAGTTCTTCGGCGAGGGCGGTGCGTGCCGCTTCGATCTCGAGTTCGAGTGATGCGCGGCTTGCGGTGATGTGCTGTTCGAGGGCCGCGCGGCTGCGTGCCTCGAGTTGCTCGACCTCGCTGCGGCGACGCACCTCTTCGGCATCCCACTCTGCCTGACGTCGCGCCAATTCTGTTTCGACCTCTTCGCGGCTCGCGGCGAGTTCGGCGGCGAGGTCAGCGCGGCCCGCGCGAAGGTCGGCGTCGAGCTGGGCGCGACGCGTGGCGTCGTCGCTCTCGAACGTCGTGCGCGCTTGTTCGGTGTCGCGCGCGAGCGCCCCGGCGGCTTCACGCGCTTCGGCGACCTCTCGGTCGGCGACGACGCGCAGCTCTGCCAGTTCACGCTCGGTCTCGGCGCGCAACGCCGCGGCCTCACGCTTGGCGGTGGCGCGAGCTTCGGCTGCTTCGGTGGCGACGGCACCGCGAATCGCCGCGGCCTCACGCACGGCTTCTTGCACGAGCGCGTCGGCTTCGGCGCGGGCCCGCGCGATCGTCTCTTCCGCCTGTCGGCTCGCGGCCTCGGTCAGTTGGCTTGACCGCGCGGCCGCATCGGCGACCATGCGCTCGGTGCGTTCCGCGGTTTCTGACTGCAGGCGCTGGGCCTCGGTTTGGGCGGCGGCACGCAGTTTCTCGGCGTCAATGTCGGCCTGGCTGATGAGGCGCGTCGACTGCTCTTCGGCGACGCGCAGAGTCTGCTCAAGCTTCGAGCCGAGTCCCGCGTAGGTGGGGCGCCCGACCTCGTCGAGTTCGGCCTGCAGATCGTCGATAACGGCCTGCAGCCTGCCCACCTCTTTCGCGCTTTCTGCGCGATCGGTATTCGCCTTGATGAGTTCGCGGCGAATCTCTTGCAGGGCGCGATCGACCTCTTCGCGCTTGTAGCCGCGCATTTCGCTGCCGAAGTCGTACTCAGTGTCTGCCACGTGCCGTCTCCCGGTATTGGGTGGGGATGATCGGGTTCGAGTGTAGTCGTCGGCCGGGTGTCGGCGGGGCCGAGCGTCGGCGCTCGACGCAGGCCAAATGGGCCTTTCAGCGCGCGTCGGCTATTCTGGAATGTCTTTGTTCTGCTGGACGCCCGTCTTCCGAAGACGGAACTCGCCCGATGTCGAGCGCAGGTGGATCGATGCGAGACGCGTCGAACCGAGGTTTCCACCGTGAAACGTTCTTGGGCCGCGGTCATCCCTGACCGCGATGCGCCAGCACGAGAGGAGTAGACCCGTGCGATTTGTCGTAGCGATCGTGTTCTTCGTTGTCGCCGTAGTGGGCGTCGGTTTGGGCGTTGCCCAGCGCACTCTGTGGGCGCCGCCCGACCGCGTTACTGCCGAACTACAGCTGGACTCCACGGCCACCGTCACCGTCATCGACGGCACCGCTCTTAACGCCTATGACGGTCGTCAGACGCTCGAGATCATCGGCGGAGTGGTGGCCCCGCCCGCAGAAGAGCCTGAGTCGTCAGAGACTCCCGTTGTCGGCGAGACGACGGCGCCGACAGCCGATCCGAACGCGGCGACCGAGACGGATGCGATTGTGGCGGCATACGGTCGAACGAGCGATGTGCTCGCGTGGGTTGGCTCGGCCACCTACAACCTCGTCACGTTCGATGACGAAACCGCATCCCTCGTGAGTGAGCGCATCGCCGGCTCAGAAATGATCGTGCCCAACCCCGCGGGCAGTGACTTGTGGTTCGGTGATCTCGAGGGAGAAGGCGAACTCGGGCTGACGGTCAACGTTCCCGACGAGGTGTCGATGCTCGTCGTGTCGGATGGCACGTTGCCGGCGCCGCAGGCGCTGTCGATCACGTGGCCGCTCGACAACAGCACACCGTTCTCGACCGTGTTGATTCTCGGTGGCGTGGGCTCTCTCGTCATCGGCTTGCTCTTCTTGTTGTGGGCCTTGCTACACATGCGCCGCCAGCGGGGTCCGCGCCGCAAGTCGCCCAAGATGCCGAAGGTGCCTCGTCCGTCGCGCTATCGACCCGCCTCGACCCGCACGCGCGTTGGTCGCCCGAAGGGTCGCCGTGCGGCGCGGCGGGTGGCGCTGCTGCCGGTGCTCGCCCTCGGCGCGGTCATTTTGACGGGCTGCACGGGTGCTGGATCGGCCACGAGTGTCATGCCCACGTCGGCTCCTACTGATGTTGCCGAGACTCCCGAGGTTGCCGTGACCGAGAACCAGCTCGAGCGCATTGTCGCTCGCGTGGGATCAACACTGGAGCAGGCAGACGCTGATCGCGACGTTGCTCTCGCCGAGACGCGCCTGGCCGGCCCTGCCCTCGAACTGCGGCAGGCGAGCTACACGATCAAGAGCAAAGTCGCCGACTTTGCGGTTGCGCCGGTGATCCCCTCGGGCGATGTGCAGCTGATTCTGCCCGAGCGCCTTCCCGAAGAAGGCGATGTGTGGCCGCGCCGCGTGTTCGCCATCGTGCAAGCCCCCGCCACCGAAGACGCTGAGGGCGAAGCGGTTCAGACTCCTCCGCTCGCGTTGCTGTTGGTGCAAGATGACCCCCGCAGCCAATACAAAGTGCACTACGCGATCACGGTGACGCTCGCCGAAGACGGTGAACGACCCGAAGTCGCTCCCGCGTCGCTCGGCGCCCCCCTCCTGCCGAGCACGACACCCTTGCTATCAGTCACTCCCGACGATGTGGCGCTTGGCTATGCCGATCTGCTCCTGAAGGGCGAAGAGAGCGAATCGTTCGATCTCTTCCAGGCCGAGGGCGACACCCTGGTCGAGCAAATCGGTGCGGCAGCGAAGGCTGCTCGACGTGCCGCTTTGCCGACGACGGCTGCCATCGCCTTCTCGAACGTCGTCGGCGACCACGAGATCTTCTCGTTCGTTACGAACGATGGGGGAGCGCTCGTCATGCTGACGATTGCCGAGACGGAGCGCGTGACACCTACCGAAGCCGGTGCCGCGGTGAACGCGCCCGCGGCTGTCGCCGCGCTCGCGGGTCGGGCGCAAAGCACCACGGGAATCCAGGCGACCTACGGTTTGCAGATTCTGTTCTCGGTGCCCCCTGTCGGAAGCGACGCTCAGGTGGTCTTGCTGGGCTACACGCAAGGACTCATCGCTGCGAAGGAGATCTAGTGGCTGACCCCACCCTGTCGGGATCCGCACTCCGCGGTGCCGTCGACCTCTCGGGCCTCGTGCGCGCGGCCAACGCGCCTGCGGCAACGCCGCGGACGGCGGGAGCCTCGGCAACAACGGCCTTCGTTCGCGACGTCGACGAGGCGACTTTCGGCGATGTCGTCGAGCTCTCGCGCACCGTTCCCGTCATCGTCGAGTTCTACGCCGATGGCATTGCCCCCGTGCTCGGCTCGATCATTGCCGCCTATGACGGACGCCTTGCCCTGGCAACCGTCGATGGCAACGCGAGCCCGCAACTGGCCCAGGCATTTCAGATTCACCAGGTGCCCGCCGTCGTCGCGCTCGTGGGCGGGCGGCCACTGCCGCTCTTCGTGGGCATTCCGAGCGACGCCGAGGTGCGCCAGGTGCTCGACCAAGTGCTCGAGCTGGCTGCGCAGAACGGCATTGTCGGGGTGATCCCGGCTGGCGACAGTGAGCCGAGTGAGGCTGACACCGCGGAGGCGCCGCTGCCGCCGCTGCATCAAGAGGCCTACGACGCGATCAGCGACGGCGATTACGCGGCCGCAACATCCGCCTATCGCACCGCGATCGCGCAAAACCCTCGCGACCAGCTCGCCGTGGCGGGTCTCGCTCAGGTCTTGCTGTTGCAGCGACTCGACGGCCTCGTCGCCGCCGAGGTGCGCGCTGCGGCGGCGGCACAGCCCGATGATGTGGATGCCCAACTCGCGGTCGCCGACCTCGACCTCAGCGGCGGCCACGTCGACGACGCGTTCGCTCGCTTGTTGCGCGTGTTCCCGACCCAGAGCGCCGAGGGCAAGGCCGCGATTCGCACGCGATTCCTCGACTATTTCGAGATCGTCGGCACCGACGACCCGCGCACGATCGCCGCGCGCCGCGCCCTCACGACGCTGCTGTACTGATCGCGTCGCGCGATCTCCGGGGCGCTTGCGCAATCGCGCCGCGCCACCGCGAGGGAGATCGCGCAATCGCGCCGCGAGATCGCGAGGGAGCTCGCGCGGTCGCGCCGGGCTCCGGCGAGACCCCCCTCGAGCGCGCCGCGCGCCGGCGACGCTGCCCTACTGCCGCAGGCGCTACTCGCGCTGCAGGTAGAGCCCCGCGAGCGGCGGCAGCGTGAGCTCAACCGAGGCCGGCCGCCCACCCCACGGGGTGTCGGTCGCGTGCACGCTGCCATAGTTGCCCACTCCCGATCCGCCGAACTCTTCGGCGTCGGTGTTGATGACTTCGCGCCACGTACCCGCTGACGGCAGCGGCAGGCGGTAGGGCCCAACCGGGTTGCCGCTGAAGTTGAACACGCCCACGAGGGGGGCACCGTGCGCGTCACGACGCTCAAAGGCGATGACGTTGTTGCCAGCGTCGCCACCCTCGAGCCACGAAAAGCCCTCGGGCGAGTTGTCGAGCTCCCACAGTGCGGGCGTCTCGCGATACACACGGTTGAGCTGGCTCACGAGGTGGTGCAGCCCGCGGTGCACGGGTTGGTCAAGAATCCACCAGTCGAGGCCGCGCTCTTCGCTCCACTCACTCGGCTGCCCGAACTCTTGGCCCATGAAGAGCAATTGCTTGCCGGGGTGCGCCCACATGAATGACAAATACGCGCGAACGTTCGCGAGCTTCTGCCACTGGTCACCGGGCATCTTGGCGAGCAGCGACCCCTTGCCGTGCACGACCTCGTCGTGGCTGATGGGCAGCATGAAGTTCTCGCTGAACGCGTACAAGAAGCTGAAGGTGATCTCGTTGTGGTGGTGCGAGCGCCACATGGGGTTGCGGGCCACGTAGCTCAGGGTGTCGTGCATCCACCCCATGTTCCACTTCATGCCAAAGCCCAAGCCGCCTTCGCTCGTGGGCTTCGTGACGCCCGGCCACGACGTCGACTCTTCGGCGATCATGACGATGCCGGGCACACGCTTGTAGGCGGTCGCGGTCGCCTCTTGCAAGAACGCGATCGCTTCGAGGTTTTCGCGCCCCCCGAGCACGTTGGGCAGCCACTGACCGTCAGAACGCGAATAGTCGAGGTAAAGCATGCTCGCGACGGCGTCGACGCGCAGGCCGTCGATGTGAAACTCTTCGAGCCAATACAGCGCGTTGGCGACGAGAAAGTTGCGCACTTGGCTGCGGCCGAGGTCGAAGATGTAGGTGCCCCAGTCGGGGTGCTCACCGCGTCGCGGGTCGGGATGCTCATACAGAGCCACGCCGTCGAACCGACCGAGCGCCCACTCGTCTTTCGGAAAGTGCGCGGGCACCCAGTCCATGATGACGCCGATGCCGGCCTGGTGCAGCCGGTCGATGAGGTACCGGAGGTCATCCGGGTGCCCGAAGCGTGACGTCGGGGCGAAGTAGCCCGTCACCTGGTAGCCCCACGATGGCCCGTAGGGGTGTTCGGCGAGCGGCATGAATTCGACGTGGGTGAATCCGAGCTGCGTGACGTAGTCGATGAGCGGGTCGGCGATGTCGCGATACCCGAGGCCGGGGCGCCACGAGCCGAGGTGCATCTCATAGACGCTCATGGCCGCGTTGTGCGGGTTGCGAGCCGCACGGCTCGCCATCCACTCGCCATCGCCCCAGGCGTAGTGCGAGTCGCCGACGACGGATGCCGTGGCCGGGGGAGTCTCGGTGTAGCGCGCCATCGGGTCGGCGCGCACCACCCAGGTCCCATCGGCCGTCAGAATTTCGAACTTGTAGGTCGACCCGGCTCCGAGCCCCGGGACGAAGATCTCCCACACCCCGTTGTCGTCGAGGCGACGCATGGCGTGGCCGAGGCCGCTCCAGCTGTTGAAGTCACCGACGACGCGCACGGCCTGGGCATGGGGCGCCCACACGCTGAAGCTCGTGCCGTCGACATCTTCGTGGGCACGGTGGTGCGCGCCGAGCACGTGCCAGAGCTGCTCGTGCCGGCCCTCGGCCCACAGGTAGAGGTCAACCTCGCCGACACTCGGCACGAAGCGATAGGGGTCATCGGTGTGCCAGTCGGGTCCGCCGTCGTAGGTCGTGCGCACACTATAGGCCTGACCCTCGTCGGGCCCTCCCGGCAGAACGCCGTGCCACAGACCGTCGGCATCGTGCGCGAGCGCGTGTTCCGAGCCGTCGGCGCGCACGACCGTGACCGACGCGGCGAGCGGCCGAATCACGCGGACGAGCCAGCCACCGTCGATGGGGTGCTGCCCGAGTGCCGCGTGCGGTTGCGGGTGTCGACCCTCGACGAGTGCACGTCGATGGTCGGGGTGCAGCGCCGGCGGGGTGCCCGGTGTCGTGCTCGGCGACGTCTTCTTCTCGGCCATCAGGTGCCCTTCGGGTATTCGATGCGCAGAATGTGCACGGGTTCGACGAACGAGTCGAGCCGCACATAGTTGTCGGCTCCCCAGCGAAAACGGTCGCCCGTAATCAGGTCTTTCACGTCGAACGTGGCGCCCGGCGCAAGACCCAGTGCGGCCAGGTCAAGGTGCACCGTGGTCGCGCGCGCCGAGTGCGGGTCGACGTTGGCGACGACGATGATGCCGTCGGTGCGACCGCTGCGTACAAACCGGCCGGGTAGCACCTTCGAGTAGACGAGAATCGCCTCGTCGTCGCTCGCGTGCACGTGAAGGTTGCGCAACTGCCGCAAGGCAGGGTGCTCAGAACGGATGCGGTTGAGCGTCGTGATGTACGGCGCGATCGACTTGCCGGCCGCTTCGGCAGCGGCCCAGTCACGCGGCTTGTACTCGTATTTCTCGTTGTCGATGTTCTCTTCGCTGCCCGGGCGCGCAATGTTCTCGATGAGCTCGTAACCGCTATAGACACCCCAGGTCGGGCTCGCGGTCGCGGCGATCGCCGCACGAATCTTGTAGGCCGGAACGCCGCCGAATTGCAGATACTCGGTGAGGATGTCGGGGGTGTTCACGAAGAGATTCGGGCGCAAGTATGCGCTCGACTCGTGGCTGAGTTCGGTGAGATACGTCTCGAGCTCGGGCTTGGTGTTGCGCCACGTGAAGTAGGTATACGACTGCTGGTAGCCCGCCCCGGCGAGCGCTTGCATCATGGGCGGTCGCGTGAAGGCCTCGGCGAGAAACACCACATCGGGGTATTCGGTGTTGACCTCGTGCAGTAACCACTCCCAGAAGTGCAGGGGCTTGGTGTGCGGGTTGTCGACGCGGAAGATGCGCACGCCGCGCGAGATCCACAAGCGCACAATGCGCAACACCTCGTGGGCGAGCCCTTCGGGGTCATTGTCGAAGTTGAGCGGGTAGATGTCTTGGTACTTCTTCGGCGGGTTTTCGGCGTAGCGAATCGAGCCGTCGGGCAACGTCGTGAACCACTCGGGGTGTTCAGTGACCCACGGGTGGTCGGGCGCGCATTGCAGAGCCAGGTCAATGGCGATCTCGATGCCGTTCTTGGCCGCCGTCGCGACAAACGCTTCGAAATCAGCGACGGTTCCGAGATCGGGATGCACGGCCTCGTGCCCGCCTTCACTCGAGCCAATCGCCCACGGGCTGCCGGGGTCATGCGGCCCCGGCGTCAACGTGTTGTTGGGGCCCTTTCTGTTGATGCGGCCGATCGGATGAATCGGCGGCAGGTACACCACGTCAAAGCCCATGCTTGCGATCGCGGGCAGTCGCTTGGCTGCGGTCGCAAACGTGCCGCTCTGCCACGACCCGTCTTTGCGCTGCTTGGCGCCCTCTGACCGGGGAAAAAACTCGTACCAGTTGCCCACGGCAGCGCGCGTGCGCTCGACGCGAATGACGAGCTGCTCGCTGCGGGTCAGCAGGCTGCGCAGGGGATGGGCCGTGAGGGCCGCGGCGACGCGCGCATCGTTCGCGACCGCGAGGCGGGCTGCTGGGGTCAGTGTCATCTTCCGCATGACCGAGCGGGCGTCAGTGAGCACGGCCGCCGCGGGAGTATCGACGGCGAGGGCCGCCGCGCGGGCGAGCAACTGGGCGCCTTCGAGCAACATGAGTTCAACATCCACGCCCGCCGCGATCTTGACCGATGCCGCGTGCAACCACGTCGCCCAGTCATCGGCGAAGGCCTCAACGTGCCAGGTGTGCGTGCCGGCCTGCGTCAGCGCAACGTCAACGTGCCAGCGGTCGGTGCCGGGAGCACCCTGCGTGAGCGTGTGGCGCTCGACCGTGCCATCGGGCATCGTGAGCACGAGTTCGGCGCCGAGGGCATCGTGACCCTCGCGAAACACGGTCGCCGCGAACGGCACGACTTCACTGACGAACGCGGTGCTCGGCCAGCGGTTCTCGGGCTGCTGGGGGCTCAAATAGCGAATCGGGATGCGCCCAATGCGGTGGGTGAAGGGCGAGGTCTGCGTCGATGCCACATAGTGACCATACGCCGGGCCCGCGCGTCTTGCGTGGCAGGTGTGCGCCGTCGGGCGTGCCGCCGATGTCGTCGAGCGTGCAACCGGTGTCTAGGGGGCGGTGAGGGTTCTCTCGACGCGCTTTCTGGAACCGGTTCCCTATTGGTGTTCTGCTCGCCTAGAGTGGGGTGCTTGGGGTACCCCCACCACGCCCCCAACGCCGAGGAGTGATGAGAGTGAAGGCGATCCGCCGATTCACCGTTCGTACCGTTCTGCCCGAGTCGCTGGGCGCCGTGTCGGCGCTCGCCGCCAACCTGCGGTGGTCGTGGCACGAACCCACTAAGGCGCTTTTTGCGCGCATCGACCCCGAGCGCTGGGATGCCCTCGACCACGACCCCGTCGCGCTTCTCGGCGCCGTCGACCCCGAGCGCCTCATCGAGCTCGCCGCAGACGAGTCGTTCATGGCCGAGGCAGAAGCGCTGCGCGCCGACCTCACGGCCTACCTCGAGCAGCCGCGCTGGTACCAGTCGCTGCCCGACGCCCCCGCACGAATCGCCTACTTCTCGCCCGAGTTCGGAATCGCCTCGGCGATTCCGCAGTACTCGGGCGGTCTCGGCATTCTCGCCGGTGACCACCTCAAGAGCGCGAGCGACCTCGGTCTTCCGCTCATCGGTGTCGGTCTCTTCTATCGTGCCGGCTACTTCCGCCAGGCCATCGACCGCGACGGTTGGCAGAAAGAGACCTATCCGCTCATCGACCCCGATGGCCTGCCCATGCAGGTGTTGCGCGAGCACGATGGCAGCGCCGTTCGTGTGACGCTGAGCCTTCCGGGTGGCGAAGCCCTGCACGCTCGCGTGTGGCAGATGCAGGTTGGTCGCGTGGTCTTGCTGCTGCTCGACACCGACATTCACGACAACAACGATGAATTGCGTGGCGTCACCGACCGCCTCTACGGCGGCGGCGGCGAGCACCGCTTGCTGCAAGAGCTGCTGCTCGGCATCGGCGGCGTGCGCGCGATCAAGCGCTATGTCGACCTCAGCGGCACGGCCGCACCCGAGGTCTTTCACACCAACGAGGGCCACGCGGGCTTCTTGGGCCTCGAGCGCATCAGCGACCTCATCGCCGAGGGCCTCTCGTTCACCGAGGCGCTGCAGATCGTTCGCGCCGGCACGCTCTTCACGACCCACACTCCCGTGCCGGCCGGCATCGACCGCTTCGATGGCGACCTCATCGAGCGCTACTTCTCGACCGACTTGCTTCCCGGAGTCTCGGCCGCCGATGTGCTGCCGCTCGGCACCGAAGACTACGAGGGGGGTGACCCCGCCGTCTTCAACATGGCGGTCATGGGTCTGCGCCTCGCCCAGCGGGCCAACGGCGTGAGCAAGCTGCACGGCGATGTCTCACGCGGCATGTTCGGTGCGCTGTGGGAGGGCTTCGATCAGGACGACGTGCCGATCACCTCGGTGACCAACGGCGTGCACGCCCCCACGTGGACCGACCCGCTCATGGTGGCGCTCGCCAAGAGCAAGCTCGGCACCTACGAGACCTCGTCGTGCGACTGGAACTCTGAGGCGATCACCGACGGCGACCTGTGGTCGGTGCGTCGCGCGATGCGTCAGCAGCTGGTCACCGATGCACGTCAGCGTGTGACGGCCGCATGGGCCGAGCAGAACCCGGGCGTTGCTGCCCCGAGCTGGATGGGCGAGATTCTCGACCCCGACGTGCTCACGATCGGCTTCGCTCGCCGCGTGCCCACCTACAAGCGCCTCACCCTCATGCTGCACGACCCCGAGCGGTTGCGCGCGCTGCTGACGCACCCCGAGCGCCCCGTGCAGCTCGTGATCGCCGGCAAGTCGCACCCCGCCGACGACAGCGGCAAGGCGCTGATTCAAAAGCTCGTCCAGTTCGCCTCTGAGCCCGAGCTGCGTCGCCGCATCGTGTTCTTGCCCAACTACGACATCGGAATGGCGCGGTTGCTCTACCCGGGCACCGACATCTGGTTGAACAACCCCTTGCGTCCGCTCGAGGCGTGTGGAACATCCGGAATGAAGGCGGCCCTCAACGGCTCGCTCAACCTGTCGATTCTCGACGGCTGGTGGAACGAGTACTACGACGCCGAGAACGGCTGGGCGATTCCGACCGCCGACGCCGCGGGCGACGGTGCTGAGCGCGACAAGCTCGAGGCTGAGGCGATGTACGACCTTATCGAGCACCAGATCGCTCCGCGCTTCTACGACCGTGATGCCGACGGCCTGCCGAAGCGCTGGCTGCAGAACATTCGCCACACGCTCGCGACCCTCTCGCCCGAGCTCTCGGCCGACCGCATGGTGAGCGAGTATGTCGAGCGGCTCTACGTGCCCGCCGCGCACGCTCAGCGCGCGATCACGGCCGACGGCAACCGCCCGGCGCGCGAGCTCGCCGCGTGGAAGTCGCGCGTGGCCGCCGAATGGCCGCACGTCTCGGTCACGCACGTCGAGTCGGGCGGCGTGCAGTCGCCCCAGGTCGGCGACGAGCTCAACGTGCGCGCGCACGTGCAGCTCGCGGGCCTCTCGCCCGACGACGTGCTCGTTGAGGTCGCCTTTGGTCGCGCCCGCAATGGCGATGACCTCGTGGATGTTCACCGCCAGCCGCTCGAACTGGCCGAGCACGAACTGGGCCAGCCCGCGACGTTCGTCGGCACGGTGCCGCTCGGCCGCTCGGGATCATTCGGCTACAACGTGCGCGTGACTCCGCGGCACGCTCTGCTCGCCAACCCGGCCGAGCTCGGCCTGGTCGCGGTGGCGCACTAGTCAGCGCTCTCCGCGGTCGTGAACTGAGCGGTCGCGAACTCCGCGGTCGCGAATTCAGCAATCACGCACTCACGGGCGGTCAGCGGGCAATATCTGCCAGCTGGCCGCCCGTAATGCTGAGCAGGTCATCGGGCGCGAGTTCGATGTCGAAGCCGCGACGCCCGCCCGAAACGTAGATCGTGTCCCACAGCGCGGCGGTTTCGTCGAGCACCGTGGGCAAGGCCGTCTTCTGGCCGATGGGCGAGATGCCTCCGACGACGAATCCCGTCTTGCGTTCGGCCACGGCAGGGTCGGCCATGACGGCACGTTTGGCGCCGACGGCGGCGGCGAGTTGCTTGAGATCGAGCATCCCCGTGACCGGAACAATGCCCACGACCAGTCGCCCGTCAGCCTCGGCGAGCAGGGTCTTGAAGACGCGGTCGGGGTCGAGATTCAAGGCGGTGGCCGCTTCGAGGCCGTAGTTGGTGGCCGCGGGGTCGTGAACGTAGGTGTGGGCGGTAAACGGGATGCCCGCCGCCACGAGCGCGACGGTGGCAGGTGTGCCGGGCCCCGACGCCGAACTGCCTTTGCTCACGGTGCCGCGACCAGTGCTGTGCCGACCAGTGCAGAGCCGTGCCTACTCATCGCGCCGCCTCCACTTAGCCGTGCGCGCGGAACAGCAGCATTGACGTCGGCCCCACCGCGAGCGTCTCGCCCGGAACGTGCTCGCTCACCAGGTCGCTGATGTCGTCGTGCGAGCTATCCCAGAGCAGGGTGTAGCCGTCGACACCCTCGTGCGCGGGCAACGTGACCTCGGTGGCTTCGTCAATGCCGTGCACGATGAGCAAGATGCGGTTGAACTCTTCAAACTCGGGTGTCGACGCCGCGAGGTATTGCAGGGTTCGCTCGGCGGGCGAATCCCAGTCTTCCATCGTCATGCCCAGGCCCTCTTTGTTGAACCAGTCCATTTGCGTCGCGTTCGGCACCGTCTCGCCCCAGCGGCCATAGCGAACGGGACGCAGCGCGGGGTTTTCGCGTCGCAACTGCAACAGGCGCTGAACAACCCGGCGCAGGTCGTGTTGCCAGCCCTCGAGGTTCCAGTCGAGCCACGTGAGTTCGCTGTCGTGGCAGTAGGCGTTGTTGTTGCCTCGCTGGCTGCGCCCCACCTCGTCACCCGCGGTGATCATGGGCATGCCCGCGCTGAGCAACAGCGTCGCCATGAGGTTGCGCATGGCCTTGCGACGGGCGGTCGTGATGGCCGGGTCGTCGGTGAGGCCTTCCACGCCGAAGTTGTACGAGCGGTTGTTATCGGTGCCGTCACGGTTGTTTTCACCGTTGCCGATGTTGTGTTTGCCGTTGTAGGCCGTGAGGTCGGCAACCGTGAAGCCGTCGTGCGCGGTGATGAAGTTGACGCTCGCAAGGGGACCGCGGTCATGCGCGAAGACGTGGGCGCTGCCGGTCATGCGCCGCGCGAGCGAGCCGATTCCTTCGGGGGCGGTGCCG
>NZ_JANRKZ010000220.1:0-1543 GCF_033763155.1 Microcella sp. | reverse complement strand
GGGCGCTCGGTTCCATCGGCACGCAGAACGGTCAGCTCAACGCTTACTCCACGTGCCAAGGCGCGGGTTGCCTGCTCGACGGTGTCGCGCAACAGCTCTCGTGGAATGAACCGACGAAGGCGCTCCCCGACCACGTCACTCGGCTCGAGACCCACGAGATCCGCTGCGGCACGGTTCGCCAGCACAATGGTTCCAACGTCACGAAACGTCAGGATCGCGTCGGCGGCATGTTCAATGATCGATCGGTGCAAGGCCTCCTGTCGCTCATTGCGCGCGTGGGCCTCCGCTCGCTCTCGGTCGGCGGTCGCGGCCTCGATGAGGCTGCCAACCGTCGAGGCCAGGGGCGCAAGAAAGTGCACGAGCTCGTCGTCGAATCCGCCCGGCCGATTGGCGAGGGCGAGCATCCCCATGACGGCCCCGCCCTTGCGAATCGGCAGGCCAAAGAACGTGTCGAGCGGGGGATGCCCGTGGGGGCGCCCCGCCGCGCGCGGGTCGTTGGAGACCGTGTTCGCGATGATCGGAGCATCGCCCGTGACGACGCGCCCAAACAAGGTGTCGAGATTGTGAAACTCCATGCCGCGGGGGCCGTACTGCTGAAACATGGCCCGCGTGGCGTCGTTCCAGGAGATGTCCGACATGGCCCACGTTCGCAAGAACGGCCCGTTGTCATCGTGCAAGAGCTGGGCGATAAAGCCATACTCACTGCCGGTCGTCTGCAAGAGCTCGTCGAGAAGGGCGTCGAACAGTTCGCCGACGTCAACGCCCGCCATGTACTGGTCTTGCATGCGGGTGAGTGAGTCAAGCAATGTGTTCGATTGCTGGAGGCGACTGTCGACGGTGTGCAGCGAGCTGACGTCTTCCATGACGCCCTCGAAATACGTGACCGAGCCGTCGTCATCGTGCACAGGGTGGGAGGTGACGCGAACCCAGCGCAGTTCGCCGTCGAGGCGACGAATCTGAAGGTCTTCGACGGGTATCTCTAGGCCCTCGGCCGCGCGCTGGACAAGCCAATCTCGACGCGACGGGTCGGCATAGATGTCGCGAACACTGAGCTCCGCGAGCGCCTCAAACGAGTCAGCACCCAGAAGGGTAACGAGCGCGCGATTGCCCGCGACCCACTTGCCGTCTGACGTTGTGCGATACACCGCAGCCGGTAGCCCGGCGACAAGTTCGCCAAGCACGGTCGACTGCTGGTCACTCACTTCGCGGCTACCGTGTCTAGCGATTCTGCGATGACACTTGTCAATGTGTCGAGCTCAAGGGGTTTGCCGATGACGGCTGTGCCGAGCGCTCGGGCGCGGGCGAGAACGTCAGGGCTTTGGGATGCGGTGACAAACACCACGCGCAAGTGATCGAGACCGTCAACCGACGGCAGGCGACGAGCAACCTCAAGCCCGTCAATGCCCGGCATCATGATGTCGAGAAAGAGCAGGCTGGGCTTCAGGGCGCCGCACTTGACGAGACCCTCCCAGCCGTCGAGAGCAGACTCAACCGAGACAGCCGCGTCGAGCCCTGCCGCTGCCGCGCGAACGAGTTCGGCGGT
>NZ_JANRKZ010000219.1:0-12740 GCF_033763155.1 Microcella sp. | reverse complement strand
TTGCTCGGCGTCGGCATCGGCAGCGCGGGTCCGATCGCGGGCACCACGGGTGACGTCTCACCCCTCAACTTGCCCGCGTGGCGCAACTACCCTCTCGGCGACCTCGTGGCCGAGCTCGTGCCCGGACTGCCCGTGACCCTGCGCATGGACGGCATCTGCATCGCCGTGGCCGAAGTGTGGATGGGCGCCGCTCAGGGCGAGACCAACGTCATGGGCATGATCGTCTCGACGGGTGTCGGCGGTGGGCTGATTCTCGGCGGCCGCGTGATCGCAGGCCCGACCGGCAACGCCGGTCACATCGGGCACGTCGCTATCGCCGGCTTCGTCGACGTGTGCGCGTGCGGCGCCTCGGGGTGCCTCGAGGCCATCGCGTCGGGCCCCCGCACGGTTGCGTGGGCGCGGGAGAACGGCTTCACGGGCGAGTCGGGCGAAGAGCTCGCCGCCGCCTCTGCCGCGGGCGATTCCGTGGCCCGCGCCGCGATCGAGCGCTCGGCGACGGCCGTGGGCCGCGCCATCGCGAGTGCCAGCGCGCTCGTCGACATCGACGTCGTGGCGATCGGCGGAGGCTTCAGCCACGTGAGCGACGACTACATTGACCTCGTCGGCGCCGCGGTGGCACACCACAGCGACTTTGGCTTCGTGACGAAGACGCGCGTCGTGGCCTCGGGGCTCAGCGGCGACGGACCGCTCGTCGGCGCCGCGGCCCTCGTGCACCGCGCCGATTTGATCGGCTAAGGCCGACGACTGATCGGCTAACGCCGACGCCTCATCGGCTAAGGCCGACGCCTCATCGGCTCACGCCGACGACTCATCCGCTAACGCGTGAGCTCGTCGTCGACCATGCCGCCGCGGGCAAGCAGCGGAACCGCAATGAGGTTGGCAAACGAGACCACGATCAGCACGATGATGGCCGCGCTCCAACTTCCCGTGCTGTCGCGCAGCGCGCCGAGCACAAGGGGCGCGAACGCCGCGATGGCGTAGCCCACGGTTTGCACCGCACCACTCACGGTGCTCGCCATGGCAGGCGTGCGGCTGCGCACGGCAAAGAGCGCAAGGCACATGGGGAACGTGATGTAGCCGAGCCCGAGGCAGATCATCCACAGGAGGGTCAGCCCTTGCGGCGCGACCAGCAGCCCGGTGTAGGCCGTGGCGAAGAGCGCGGTTGAGGCGACGAGCAAGGGGGTCGGCGTGCGCAATCGTGCCGCGAGCACCGGCCCCACCGCCGCGAGCGGTAGCCCGAGAAAGCCCAACAACGCGAGCAAGGCGCCCGCCTCGGCCTCGCCGACACCCGCGATCTCGCGCAACATGGGCGGCAAGAGCGCGTAGCCGGCATAGGCCAACACGCTCGACACCGTAAAGGGAATACCGATGCCCCACAGGGTGGGTGAGCGCACCAAGGCTGACGGCCTCGGGCGCGAGGCAAGCACGGGCAGATCATCGGCCGCCCGACGAGCGCGGTGTGCGCGCACTTCGCGCACCGCGAGCGCGATCCACGGCACCGCCGCGGCGGCCACGAAGGCAGCCCAGATGGCGAGCGAGAACCGCCAGTCGACCAACTCGGCGACGGGCACAGCAACGAGCGGGGGCACCGCGGCGCCGATCGACATGATCATGGCGTAGGCCGCCGTCATCGCCCCGATGCGGTGGGGCGTGAACTTCTTGACGGCAGCCGGAACCAAGACGTTGCCGAAACCCGCCCCGAGGAGCAAGACGATCGTGCCCGCGAGCAGCATCGTGAAGTCGACGGCCGAGGCGCGAACGAGGTGACCGACAATCATCGCGAGCATGGCGAGCAACAGGGTCGGCTCGAGCTGCAGCCGACGCGCGAGGCGCGGGGCGAGCGCTCCGGCGAGAGCAAAGGCGATTGGCGGCGCCGTGCCCAGAGCGCCGAGCGCGAGCGCACTAAGGGGAATTTCCGCGTCGATGCGGCCCGCGAGCGGCGAGAGCGCGGCCACCGGCAACCGCATGGTCGCGGCGATGAGCACAATGGCGACCACCCCGAGTGCGAGCTCAGAACGGCGGCTCGGCGCGGCATCGGTCACCTCGTCATCCTAGGCTGACGGGTGTGAGTGACCTGGCCCGCTTCCTCCCCCTGAGCAACCGCGACCGCGGTGACGAGAGCGGCACCGTCGGCGCGTGGGCGCACCCCGCGGCCGAACTGCTGCAGGCGATGGCCGGGGTGCTGGATGCCCACCCCGCGCTCCTCACCGCCGCAACCCTTCGACCCGAGGTCACGGTCGGCGCCGATGTGCGCGATCTGCTGACTCGACTCGGCTCACCCTGGTACGCGCGATGGGCGCGAGTCTGGGGAATCCTGCCGACCCCGAGCGCAAGTGTCGCCGCACTCGACGATGCCGCGCTGCCGAGCGCCGTGCGCGAGCGCGCCCAGACCTTGGCAGCGCCCAGTGCTCGCGTGAGCATCCGCGATCTCGGACTCGTCGTTGCGGTCGCCCTCGACCTGCAGGCGACGCACGCAGCACCCCTCACCGTCGACCCGCTCTCGAGCGGAGCCGTGGCGCTCGATCTTGCGCTGCGAGCGCGGCATCCGCAGCGCAGCCTCGTCACGGCGCGCACGCTCGTCGCGACCGATGGCGACTGGCGCGTGGGGCGCGGCCCCGAGCTGCGGTCAACGGGTTCCGCGATCGTGCTGTTTCTTGCCGGCCGCGCGGGCGTGCCGCCCGAGGTGCAGCCCGACGCTGAGGGCTCCTCCGCTCTAGGCTGAGCGTCGACCGGGTACACGACCCGGCACGACCGCGACAAGGAATCTTTCATGGCACAGAACGACGGCTTCGACCTCAGCGACATCGGCGACGTGGTCGGCGACCTCATCAGCGGCAAGGGTTTCGACCTCGCCGCTCTGCAGCCCATCTGGGAGCAGGTGCAGCCGACGCTCAAGGGCCTCGACACCGACCAGATTCTCGACACCATCGGCTCGTGGGCGAAAGACCTCGACCTGCCGCTGCTTGAGAACCTTCCCGACGACGTCATCGACAACCTCAAAGACGGCGCGAAGGTTCCGCTGAAGTCGCTACTTCAGGGCTAAGCCTCACTCAGCTGCCGAGGTCGCCGAGTACGTTCTCGGCGGCCCGGCGGCCCGAGAGCAGAGCCCCGTGCACCGTCGACGGATGCTCGCGCGACGTCGCCTCGCCCGCCAGGTGCACTCGCCCGCCCACGCCTGCCGCGAGGTCATCGCGCATCGCAGGGTCGGAGCCCACCGCAGCGAACGAGTAGGAGCCGCGCGCAAACTCGTCCGCACCCCAGCGCGTCACGAGCACCTCCACGGGTTCGGGAGCACCCGGGTACGCACTGCGCAGCGTCGCGAGTGCGCTCGCCACGACCTGCTCGTCGCTCATCGCATCCACGCGGCGACCGAGGTCGCCCGCCGCGAATCCGAGCAGCACCGGCACGTCGTCGGCACGCCCGACCGTGACCCAGTCGACCCACGGGTCGAAACCGTCGGGCGGAACAATGCCGATCCAGTCGACCGAGTCGTCCCAAAAGACCTCGTCGAAGAGCATGAAGACCTTGTTGAGCACGCCCATGCCGAGGCCCGCGATCGCGGCCTGCTGGGCTTCGGGCAGCGGCGGGTCGACCGCGATTGCGCCGGACTGCAGCACGCCCAGCGGCACCGTCACGATGAGCGCGTCAGCCTCGAACGACTCGGCGGCGGTCTGCACGAGCACGCCGTCGTCGCCCCAACTCACACCGGTCACGACGGCACCGAGTCGCACGTCGAGCTCGTCCGCGAGCACCTCGGGCACCTGAGCATAGCCGCCCTCGATCATGGCGTCTCCGCCGTCGTATCCGCCGGCCTCGTCGAACCACCACGCCGACAACTCGCTGAGGGGACCCGCATACTCGTTCTCGATGGCACTCGCGGCGAGGTAGCGGATGAGCCGGGCCTCACTCGCGGAAGCTCCGCTCGCGGCCGCATCAACCACGCGCTGCAGAGGCTGGTCAACCTCGGTGTCGTAGCCCGCCTCGACGGCGGCGTCGAGCCGTGCCCCGGCGCGCGCGAGCGCGGCGTCATCGAGCAGCCCGTCAGCGGTCGCGGCATCGAACCCGATGGCCGACTCCACGTCGGTGTCGATCAGCCCCAAGCCCGCCTCCTCGACGAGCTCGGTCACGGGGTTGCCATCGAGCCCGTGAATCCACGAGGCCCCGAGGTCGAGGGCGAAGCCCTCCCGCACGATCGTCGCCGTGCGACCGCCGATGCGGTCGCGCGCTTCGAGCACGATGACCTCTGCGCCCGCGCGGTGCAGATCCCGCGCCGCCGCGAGACCCGCGACGCCCGCGCCCACCACGATGACCGTGAGCCCCTCGCCGCGCGTGCTCGACTGAGCACCGAGCGGCGTGCAGGCTGCGAGTGCCGCCGCGGCGGTCGACCCCACCACCACAGCGCCGAATTGGCGTCGGGTCAGCTCGCTCATGCGGGTGCGGGCAACCCGAGAATCGTGCGGATGCGCAACTCGTCGCGGCCCATTTGCTCGGCCAGGGCATCCGCCGAATCGAATTTGTGCATCGGGCGAATGTACGAAACGAACTCGAGCTCGATCGTCGAGCCATACATGTCGACGGTCACGTCGATCGCATGCGCCTCGACCGTCTTCTCGGGCACATCACCAAACGTGGGGTTGTTGCCGATCGACACCGCGGCTCCGTAGCGCGCGCCATTCACGTGCAGCCAGCACGCGTACACCCCGTCGGCCGGAATAAAGCCCTCGGCATCGCGCGCGAGATTAGCGGTCGGATACCCGAGGTCACGACCCCGCTGATGACCGGGCACTACGAGCGAGCGGATGCGGTGGTGGCGGCCCAGAGCCTCGGTCGCCTCATCGAGGCGGCCCTCATCGAGCAGTCGACGGATGCCCGTCGACGACACCCGCGTTCCATCGAGCTCGCACACATCGTCGACGAGCGCCACGGCAAACCCCGCGCGCTCCCCCGCGGCCCGCAACGTCTCGACCGTGCCCGCTCCGTGTGCGCCATAGCGAAAATCAGCGCCCACGAGCACGAGCTCGGTGGATAGCCCGTGCACGAGCACCTCGTCGACAAACTCGTCGGCCGAGAGTGCCGCAAGCTCGGGCGTGAACGGCAAGACCACCACGAGATCGACGCCCGCGGCAACGAGTGCTTCGGTCTTTTGCGCCGTGCTGAGCAAGGGAGCGGGAGCGCTCTCGGGGTGCAGCACGGCGGCAGGGTGACGATCGAACGTCACGACGACGGTGCGGCGACCCTGCGCTTCGGCGGTGAGGTGCTCGAGCACGGCGCGGTGTCCGCGGTGCACGCCGTCGAACTTGCCGATCGTGACGGCACTCGGTCGGGCATCCCGAGGCAGATTCTCGAGGCCGTGCACGACCAAGCCGCTCATGCGTCGACCTCCTGCGCGGCGCGACGCGCTCGGGCGACGCGACGCAACCACAGCAAGCCGAGCACCGGAAGCACGAGAGGAATGAAGACGTAGCCGCGGCCGAATTGGCTCCACACCGTGTCATCAGGAAACAGCGCCGGGTCAATGATGCTGAGCGTGCCGACGATGAGCACACCCGCGAGTTCGAAAGCGATGGCGATCGCTGCGACGCGAAACCAGACCGTGCCGCGTGCCACGAGCGCAATCGTCGCGACCACGTAGACGACGGCGGCGAGCGCCGACAGTGCGTATGCCGCTGGGGCCTCGTCAAACTTGGTGATGATTTGGTACGCCGATCGACCGAGCGCGGCGAGGGCGAGAATGCCGTAGACGGCAATCAGCACGCGGCCGATGCCGGAGCTTGTTGATCGAAGGTCGTCGCTCATCGTGCCCAGCCTAAGTCAGCCCTGCTGAAGGGAAATTGCACCCATAAGGGCCCGCACGAAGCGTCGCGCGATAAGTGTGCGGGCGAGCAACAAGCCGGGCAACAGGGGCCACCCCCACCACGCCGCCGGCCGGGCAAAACTGCGCACGGTGAGCCACACCGAGCCGTCGGCCGTCTGCTCGAGAGTGAACGACTCTTCGCCCGAGAACGGATGCCCCGGCAGGGTTCCGACGGCGTACATGACGCGCTGCTCATCTTCTTCGAGCAACACGACGCGGGTCGGCAGCGGTAGCCACAGCGCTCGACCCACCTCGAGACCGACGACGATGATGTCGCCCGGGCGCACGTGCCGCTCTCCACTCGCGGTGTAGACCTCGTCGCCTGCACCGACCTGGGCCGCCTCAACGGGCTCACCGGCGGCGCCGTACTCGACGTGGTGGTAGGTGAGCTCGGCATCCCCCGCGCTGACGGGGGTAATGCGCACACCCATGCCCGCTCCCCGATAGACCCCGCCCGTGAGCAACTCATCGACGGCGTAAAGCCAGCGCTCGTCGCCATGGCCGATGCGTCCGCGAACTTCGAGCGGGCGATACCCCTGCGGCGGATACTGCATCAGATCGGGCGCCTGCGTCGCACCGACGGCCGCGTAGGTCACCGACTGCTGCTGGCGGGCGCTGTCGCGAGTGCTGTCGGCGGTCACATACCCCAGCGTACGGCCCGCTACCGTGGAAAAATGCCCCACGCCGGTCGCCCCGACGCCTTCTCGCCCGACGGCTGGCTGTATGCAGGGTTCAGCGTGCGCAACGGTCACCTCACTGAACTCGACTGCACGTCTCACGGTAACGCCCCGGCATTTCCGCGCGCCCTGCCAGACCTTCACGGCTGGACATTCAGCATCGAGCGCGTCGGCTGGAGCGGCCACTCAGACGCGTGAGCATCGGGCCACCTCTTTGACGGCGCTCCTGAATCGCAGGAAGAAAACGAGCAAAGTCGGGCGGTTTTCCTGCGATTCGGGAGTACGCGCAAGAAGACTCCTGCGCCGAGCGCTGCACGGGCAAGAGGGGCGCCGAGCACGGCGCGCGGAAGGGCAGCGCAGAGCGCGGCACGCGCGGGCGGCGCGGGGCGGGGCGCGGCGCGCGCGAGTGCGGCGCGGGGCGCGCTAGAGACCGAGGTGCTCGCTGAGCGCTTCGACGATGAGACCGTGGTCGATCTCGTGCGGGAGGCCCGAGACGGCGATCGTGCCGACGACGCCGACGCCGCGAATGGCGAGTGGGAAGCCTCCGCCGTGGCCCGCGAACTGGCGCGGATCCATCCACGGGGCCGCCTCGAGCTCGTGATTGTCAAGAATCGGGAACCGCAAACCGACGAGGTAGCTCGACGCACCGAACTCGCGCACCGTGCGCTTCTTGCGCTCAATCCACACGTCGTTGTGTGCCGAGGTGCCGGGCAGCGCACAGTGGAAGAGTCGCTGCTCACCCAGTGCGATGTCGATCGTGATGGCCTGGCCGCGAGCGAGGGCGCGGTCGCGCAGGCTCGAGCCGAGCATCCACGCGTCATCGTGGCTGAACGTCGTGAACTGCAGGCGTTCTTCTTGCGCGATGACCTCGGCGATGAGGGCTTCGCGCGCGGCGCGGTCGGTAGTCATGTGCTCAGTGTGGCGTATGCGCGAGAGCCCGCAAATAGCGGCGCGTGTAGATCGCTTGCACGAGGCGTAGCACGGGGGCGCCGAGCATCCAGATGCCGGGGGCCGGGCGCGAGAAGCCCTGAACGACCACGCGCACGATGCCCGCGTCGTCGATCGTCACGAGAAACGCTTCTTCGCCGCGTTCGGGATGCCCCGGCAGGGTTCCGTAGACGAACCCCCGCCGCGCCGGCTCATCCACCACCGCGAGCACGCGCGCGTAGGCCTTGACCGGCACAACGCCCAGCAGCGGAATCGTCAGCGTCACGTCGTCGCCCACGACCACCCGCGGTGTGCTGACATGGATGCCCGCCCCGCGCTGCAGCCCCCACGCGAGCATCTCGTCCGCGGCCGCCGCCCACCGCTCGGCACCCGAGCCGATCGCGGCCGCGTGTCGAAACGCCCGGAACCCCGCGGGCACCCCTTCGGGCTCGAGGTTCAGGCTGCCGCCGGTGGGCGCGTAACTCAGCTCAGGTCGCGCCACAGCATCCACCGGCCCTGCCCTACTTCTTCTCTTTCGCCTTTTCGACGTCGCCCGAGAGCGCGGCGATGAAGGCCTCTTGCGGCACCTCGACGCGGCCGACCATCTTCATGCGCTTCTTGCCCTCTTTTTGCTTCTCGAGCAGCTTGCGCTTGCGGGTAATGTCACCGCCGTAACACTTGGCGAGAACGTCTTTGCGCATGGCGCTGATCGACTCGCGAGCGATGATGCGCGCGCCGATCGCGGCCTGAATCGGCACCTCGAACTGCTGCCGCGGAATCAGCTTCTTGAGGCGCTCGGTCATGAGCACGCCGTAGGCGTAGGCCTTCTCGCGGTGCACGATCGCGCTGAACGCGTCGACCGCTTCGCCCTGCAGCAGAATGTCGACCTTGACAAGGTCGGCTTCTTGGTCACCCGCGGGCTCATAGTCGAGGCTCGCGTAACCAGCGGTCTTGCTCTTGAGGTTGTCGAAGAAGTCGAAGACGATCTCGCCGAGGGGCATCGTGTACTTGATCTCAACACGGTCTTCGCCGAGGTAGTCCATGCCGATGAGGGTGCCGCGACGGCTCTGGCAGAGCTCCATGATCGTGCCGACGTAGTCTTTCGGCGCCAAGATCGCCGCACGCACCATGGGCTCACTGACGGCCGCGATCTTCGCCCCGGTCGGAAACTCGCTGGGGTTCGTGACCGTGAACTGCTTCTTGTCGTCGGTCGTGACCTCGTAGGTCACGCTCGGCGCCGTCGAGATGAGGTCGAGGCCAAACTCGCGCTCGAGTCGCTCGGTGACGATCTCGAGGTGCAGCAGGCCCAAGAATCCGCAGCGGAAGCCGAAGCCGAGCGCCACCGAGGTCTCGGGCTCGTAGTTGAGCGACGCGTCAGAGAGCTTGAGCTTGTCGAGCGCCTCGCGCAGCACCGGGTAGTCGCTGCCGTCGATCGGGTAGAGCCCCGAGAACACCATGGGCTTCGGGTCGGTGTAGCCGGCGAGCGCTTCGGTCGCGGGCTTCTGCGCGTTCGTGACCGTGTCGCCGACCTTCGACTGGCGCACGTCTTTCACTCCCGTGATGAGGTACCCCACCTCGCCGACACCCAAGCCCTTGCTGGGGGTCGGCTCGGGCGCGCTCACGCCGATTTCGAGCAGCTCGTGCGTGGCCTTGGTCGACATCATTTGGATGCGTTCGCGCGGGCTGAGCCGGCCATCCACCATGCGCACATAGGTCACGACGCCGCGATACGAGTCGTAGACCGAATCGAAAATCATCGCGCGGGCCGGAGCATTCGGGTCGCCCACCGGCGCGGGAATCTGTCGCACCACCTCATCGAGCAAGCCTTCGACGCCCATTCCCGTCTTGCCGCTCACGCGCAGCACGTCGTCGGGGTTGCCGCCGATGAGCCCTGCGAGTTCTTTCGCATACTTCTCGGGGTCGGCCGCCGGGAGGTCGATCTTGTTGAGCACGGGGATGATCGTCAGATCGTTTTCGAGCGCCAAGTAGAGGTTCGCGAGGGTCTGGGCCTCGATGCCCTGCGCAGCGTCGACGAGCAAAATGGCACCCTCACACGCGGCGAGCGAGCGGCTCACCTCGTAGGTGAAGTCGACGTGGCCGGGGGTGTCGATCATGTTGAGCGCGTAGGTGACGGGCTTGCCGCCCTCCTCGGGCGCGACGGCCCACGGCATACGCACGGCCTGACTCTTGATGGTGATGCCGCGCTCACGCTCGATGTCCATGCGGTCGAGATATTGCGCGCGCATGTCGCGGTCGCTCACGACTCCCGTGATGCCGAGCATGCGGTCGGCAAGGGTCGACTTGCCGTGGTCGATGTGCGCGATGATGCAGAAGTTGCGAATCAGCGTCGGGTCGGTCGCGGCGGGGGCGAGCGGCGTGAGGGCGCGAGGAGACATTTGGTGCCATTCTCCCATGCGACCGAGCCCCCGGCAGACAGTCGAGTGGCCGACAGCACAGAGCACCTGGTAACGTAAGCGGTTGGCTTGCGTGTCAGAAAGCCCTCTCTCTTTCGACACGGAATGCGGCTGGGATTTTCGCCGCGATGTTCGCATCGCACCGGCACCCCACCCCGGCCGCTCAAACACACCGTTCATCTCGAAGAAAGCACCCACGTGGCAAACATCAAGTCGCAGATCAAGCGCATCAAGACCAACCTCAAGGCGCAAGAGCGCAACAAGGCGATTAAGAGCGAGCTCAAGACGGTCATCCGTCGCACCAACGAGGCTGTGGCCTCGGGCGACAAGGCCGCCGCGCAGGCCGCCCTCAAGAACGCGACCAAGAAGCTCGACAAGGCCGTGAGCAAGGGCGTCATTCACGAGAACCAGGCGGCAAACCGCAAGTCGTCGATCGCCAAGAAGGTTGCGGCGCTCTAGCCACACCCCGATTCACATAACGCCCTCGCCGGTTCGCCGGCGGGGGCGTTGTTGGTGTCGCAGAACTAGACGGCGACGCCGCGGTCGGCAACGATGCGCACGAGCGACTCGAGCGCATAGATCGGGTCGCGGGCCGCGCCCTTGACGGCGGCGTCCGTCTCGGCGGCGGCGAGAATCGCGCGGCCGAGGCCTTCTTCGGTCCAACCCTGCAGGTCGCGCCGCGCGCGATCAACTTGCCACGGGGCAAGACCTAGTTGCGCGGCCGTCTGCGCGCCCGAGCCACGCGTGCCGCCCACCTTGGCCATCGTGCGCAACTTCATGGCAAACGCGGCCACCATCGGCACGGGGTCGGCACCCGTCGCGAGCGCGTGTCGCAAGAGCCCGAGCGCTTCGCCGTGCCGACCCGCGATGGCGGCATCGGCAACAGCGAACGAATTGGTCTCGACACGGCCGCCGTAATACTTGGCCACCGTCTGCTCGGTGATCTCACCCTCGGTGTCGGCGAGCAACTGCTGGCACGCGCCCGCGAGCTCGGCGAGGTCGTCGGTGAAGGCGCTCACGAGCGTGCGCAGCGCAGCGGGCGCGATGGCCCGACCCGCGTGCCGGAACTCGGCCGCCGCAAAGTCGGCACGATCGCTGTCGCGCTTGAGCTCACTGCAGAGCACCTCGATGCCGCCGCCTGTTCCCTGGCGAATGGCGTCGAGCAGCTTTTTTCCGCGCACTCCCCCGCCGTGGCGAATCACCACGACGACGTCATCGGCGGGCGCCGCGATGTATTCGAGGGCTTCTTCGAGAAATGCGTCGTTCATGGTGGCGGCACCGTCGACGCGAATGAGTCGCGGTTCGCCGAAGAGCGACGGACTTGCCAGGGTGATGAGCTCTCCGGGCGTGTAGGCGTCGGCACGCAGGTCGTGCACCTCGAGGCTCGCGTCGCGCTCGCGCAGGGCATCCCGCAGCAAACGATTCGCACGCTCGGCCAAGAAATCTTCGGGTCCCGTGACAAGAATGACCGGGGCCGAGCGAATCTGGTGCCATGCCACCTGCGGGATGCTCGCCGCAACCCGCGCAGACCCCGCGGGCTTCTTCGGCGCAGCCATGGGGCTCCTCGTGGTTGGTGAACGCGGCAGGCTCAGCCTACCCAGCCCCGCCGACGGTGCCCCGCTCGACCCAAACCCGCAGCGCAAGCCCATCGCCCGTCGTATCCGAGCTCGCCGAAATGAGCGCGAGGCCGTGCTGGTCGCTGCGTACGATCGTCGAGCCAGACGCCTCGAGCACCGCGAGCGTCGCGGGCGCGGGGTGCCCGTAGGTGTTGTCCGCCCCGACACCCATGAGCGCGAGCGGCGCTTCGAGGTCGGTGTAGAGGTCGGCGAACTGGTCGGCTGACCCGTGGTGGCTGACCTTGACGATGTCGACGGCAGCGAGGTCGTGGGTGGCGGCGAGCATGCGTTGGGCATCCGCCCCCAGATCGCCGAGGGCGAGCATGCTCGGGCACGCCGTGCACCCGGGCAGGCCGCGCAGGTCAATGATGATGCTCGCGTCATTGCCGGGCTCGACTCCGCGATGCGCGGGTGGCCACAGCACCCGCCAGCGGTAGTCGCCGAGCACTCCGCGGGCGCCTTCCGTGACCTGCTCGATCGTGGCCCCGCCCGCGGCGAGGTGATCGACCAGCTGCTCGTCACTCGGTCGACCCGTCGGCCCGACGAGCACTCTGTCGACCCGTCCGACGAGAGCGGGAGCACCCCCGGCGTGATCGAGGTCGAAGTGAGTCAGCACCAGCAGGTTGACTCGGCCGATGCCCAGGGTGTCGAGGCACTCCGTGAGCAACTCGGGATGCGCCCCGGTGTCGATCAGGCCCACCGATGCGTCGCTGCGCACCACTACGGCATCACCCTGACCAATGTCGCACTGAGCCACGCGCCAATCGTCGGGTCGACCGATCGCGTGCAGTGCTGCGGTTCCCGCGGTCGCCCCCAGGACCACGACGAGGGTGGATGCGGCAATGAAGGCGACGTGTCGGCGCAGCCGGGGCGAGCCGATGGGCGCAGGTACTCCCGCAGCAACAAGCACAGCCACGGTGAGAACTGCGAGCAATACGGCACCTAGCGCCCCCTCGGGCCACGGCACAACCGCACCGGGAAGGTCGGCGCACACGCGCGCCACGCCCGCGATCCACGCCGCGGGCAACCACGCGATTCCCGCCACGACCGTCGCGAGCGGAGGAACGATCGGCGCCAGCAAGCACGCGATCATGCCGACGATCGTGGCCACCGGAGCGGCCGGTGCCGCGAGCACGTTCGCGATCACCCCGACGAGCGGCACCTGCGGCGCGAGCAGAATGAGCACGGGTTGACACGCGAGCTGCGCCGCGAGGGGCACGGCAATCGCGAGGGCGAGCGGAGCCGGAAGCAC
>NZ_JANRKZ010000218.1:0-3065 GCF_033763155.1 Microcella sp. | reverse complement strand
AAACAGCGTTACGCACGGTTGATTGCCCGTGCACTTGACGACATCACATCCGATCCGCTGAGCATTGGCAGCCGAGAACGGCCCGAACTCGGCGACGGGATCATCGCGCGACACCTCAGCGCAAGCGCGAAAGGCTCCGGGGTGAGCGACCCGCGACACATCGTCTTCTTCCGAATTGTCGGGCCTACCGTCGATGTGCTTCGCGTACTCCACGACGCGCGCGACCTTCAGAGCTACCTCGACGACGACGAGCTTCCAACGTTCGACGCCTGAACTGCGGGCATCAACCGCGTCGCGGTGCGGTGCATCACACGCGGGCGGCCTTGCTGCCCTTCATCGCCGGGATGACGTGCTCGCCGTAGACGCGCAGCGTCTCTTCTTTGTTGTCGTGCTGCAGGTAGCCGGCGAACTGGTCGACGCCGAGGTCACGCAGAGCCTCGAGCTTCTCGATGTGTTCTTTGGCCGTGCCGAGCACGCAGAAGCGGTCGATGATTTCGTCGGGCACGAAGTCGACGTGGTCGTTGCCGGCCTTGCCGTGGGTGTTGTAGTCGTAACCCTCGCGGCCCGCGATGTAGTCGGTGAGCGCCTTCGGCACGTCACTGTTCGCGCCGTGCTTCGCGACGATGTCGGCCACGTGGTTGCCGACCATGCCGCCGAACCAGCGGGTCTGGTTGCGCATGTGATCCCAGTCGCTGCCGATGTACATGGGCGCCGCGACGCAGAACTTAATCGACATCGGGTCGCGCCCGGCGTTGTCGGCCGCTGTACGTACGGTCTCGATCATCCACGTCGCAATATCGAGGTCGGCCAGCTGCAAGATGAAGCCATCGCCCACCTCGCCCGTGAGCTTGAGGGCGAGCGGGCCATACGCGGCGACCCACACCTCGAGCTCACTGCCGTGGCTCCACGGAAACTGCAGCGTCGAGCCGTTGTACTCGACCGCCCGCGAGTTGCCGAGCTCGCGGATGACGTGAATCGACTCGCGCAGCTCGGCGAGCGTCGTGGGCTTGCCGTTCGTGACGCGCACGGCGGAGTCGCCGCGACCGATGCCGCAAATCGTGCGGTTGCCGTAGAGCTCGTTGAGCGTCGCGAAGACACTCGCTGTGACCGTCCAGTCGCGCGTCGCTGGGTTGGTCACGAAGGGCCCGACCGTGATGCGCGTCGTCTCGGCCAAGATCTTCGAGTAGATGACGTAGGGCTCTTGCCACAAGATGTGGCTGTCGAAGGTCCACACGTGGCTGAACCCGTACTGCTCGGCCAGCTTGGCGAGGTGCACCGTGCGGCTGGCGGGCGGGTTGGTCTGCAGAACAGCGCCGAAATCCATGGATGCTCGTCTCTCGTCGTTCGCTCGTCTACACCAGGTACTGGCTCAGGCCGCGGCGCAGGTACTGCCCGTGCCCGGCCCGCCCGTGGAACTGGTCGTTCTGGATGACTACCGAACCCCGGCTGATGACCGTGTCGACCTTGCCGTCGATCTCGAAGCCCTCCCACGCGGCGTGGTCCATGTTCATGTGGTGCTTCTTGCCCGTGGGGTTGCCGTTCTCGTCGACGGGCATGCCGATCGACGTGTGACCGTTGGGGTCGTAGACGACGATGTCGGCGTCAGCTCCGGGAGCGATCACGCCCTTCTTGCCGTAGAGGCCGAACATGCGCGCGGGCGTGGTCGAGGTGATTTCGACCCAGCGCTCGAGGGTGAGCTCGCCCGTGACGACGCCCTGGTACATGAGATCCATGCGGTGCTCGATCGAGCCGATGCCGTTGGGAATCTTCGAGAAGTCGCCGAGGCCCAACTCTTTCTGGTCTTTCATACAGAACGGGCAGTGATCGGTCGAAACCATCTGAATGTCGTTCGTGCGCAGGCTCTGCCACATGTGGTCTTGGTGGCCTTCTGCACGGGAGCGCAGGGGCGTGGAGCACACCCACTTTGCGCCCTCGAAGGCTCCGTACTTCTCGCTCACTGCGCCGAGTTGCTCTTCGAGCGACAGGTAGAGGTACTGCGGGCACGTCTCGCCGAACACGTTCTGGCCGATGTCGCGCGCCGCCGCGAGTTGCTCAACGGCTTGCTTCGCACTCACGTGCACGACGTAGAGCGGGGCGCCCGTGAGGTTCGCGAGCATGATCGCCCGGTGGGTCGCTTCTTCTTCCATCTGCCAGGCGCGCGCGACCCCGTGGTAGTAGGGGTCGGTCTTTCCCTTCGCGAGCAACTGCGCCACGAGCACGTCAATGGCGGGGCCGTTCTCGGCGTGCATCATCGTCATGAGCCCGTGCTCGGCGGCCACCTGCATCGCGCGCAGAATCTGCGCGTCGTCGGCATAGAAGACGCCGGGGTAGGCCATGAACATCTTGTAGCTCGTGATGCCCTCGTCGATGAGCTTGGGCAGCGCGGCGAGCGAGTCGTCGTCGACCCCGCCGACGATCTGGTGGAACCCGTAGTCGATCGCGCAGTTGCCGCCGGCCTTCTCGTGCCACGCGGCGAGGCCGTCGAACACCTTCTGGCCCGTGGTCTGCACGGCGAAGTCGATGATGCTCGTCGTGCCGCCCCACGCGGCCGCGATGGTGCCCGTTTCAAACGTGTCGTTCGCGGCGGTGCCGCCGAACGGTAGCTCCATGTGGGTGTGGGCGTCAATGCCGCCCGGAATCACATACTTGCCCGTGGCATCGATGACCGTGTCGACGGATGCCGCCAGGTCGTGACCGAGCAGCGTCGACCCGGGCGCGAGCACCGCCACAATCGTCTCGCCGTCAATCAACACATCAGCCGCGCCGCGGCCCGTGGCCGACACAACCGTGCCGCCGGTAATGAGGGTGGTAGCCATGGTCGACTCTCCTTAGGGCTTGACGGTTGCGGTGTACGACTCGGGGCGACGGTCGCGGTAGAACTGCCAGCTGTTGCGCACTTCGCGAATGACGTCGAAGTCGATGTCGCGCACGACGATCTCGGTCTGGTCTTGGCTCGCCACGTCACCGACGTAGTTGCCACGCGGGTCGACGAAATACGAGCTGCCGTAGAACGTCACGGCGAGGTCGCCGAACTCGTCGCTCTCGGTGCCGATGCGGTTGTTGGC
>NZ_JANRKZ010000217.1:0-4532 GCF_033763155.1 Microcella sp. | reverse complement strand
TGACAGCGCTGACTTAGTCGCAGGAGTCGCGCAGGTCGAGCGTGACGGGAGCGCCCTGCTCTTCACCGTCGACCGTGAGCAGCAGGCCGTCGACGCGGCCCTCGGCCGAACCGGTGCGCTCGACCTCGACGCCCACATAAGCCGCTTCGCCCGGCTCGATAGCAGTCTGGCCGAGGTCGCCTCCGCCGACGCTCTCGCGGCCGCTCGACTCGAACAGCACGGCGGTTGAGCGGGCATCCTCGTCGATTGCAATAAAGCGGTCGATGATCTCGACTCCCGACGATTCGAGTAGTTCGACACCCGCGATCACAATCGCTTCGTCGGATGAGTTCGAGACGCCGATGGCGATGGTTCCCGACTCGTCCGCGATGCAGCCCGAGAGGTTGCCGAGCGGATCGCTTGGTGACCCGCTGCACCCGGCCAATAGCACGGCAACAGCGGCGGGCACGGCGAGGGCGACGACAGCGCGACGGGGATGCACGACTGCCACGCTACGCGCTCAGCCGAGGTGCGCGCCGCAGCGCGACCACGGCGGCACGAAGCCGACGGTGGCCTCGGCCACACTCGTGGCCGAGAACCAGCCGTCGTCGTACCGCAAGCGTAGGCCGCGGAGGCCCGCGTAGTCGGTGTAGTCCTTCGCGTGCAGTTCAACGACGATTTCGACGGTCGACCGCGGCTCGATAACCGTGCCCTCGATCGGCGCGCGGTCGCGCCAGAGGTCCACTTGCTCGGTCGACAGCTCGCCGCCCGGGGCAACGCCGAACGTTGAGTAGGCGCTCGGCACGGGCACGACACTCATCTCGGCGACCGTGGCGTTGTCGAGTTCGTCGATGCGGGCATCCCGAAGAATGATGCTGCGGCCGGTGTCGTTCGTCACCGTGATGCCGATGAGCGCGAAGTAGCCGCCGTCGACCGTGCGCGTCGGAAAGCAGCGGTCAGCGAGCCCGCCGAAGATCGTGAGAGGCGGCGCGCCAACACACCCGCTGAGCGTGGCGACGACCGCCGCGCTCACGAGCCCCCCTGCGAAGAATCTAGAGATCCTCACGGGCGCTATGGTATCGCGAAATGGGGTCGAGCGCGCCGGTAGGCTGGCACCACTATGGCCGCAGCCGACCGCTTCTATATCGCCACCCCGATCTTCTACGTCAATGACGTTCCCCACATCGGGCATGCCTATACCGAGGTGGCCGCCGACGTGCTCGCGCGCTGGCACCGGCAGTCGGGCGTCGACACGTGGTCGCTCACGGGAACCGATGAGCACGGCCAGAAGATTCTGCGCACCGCGGTGGCCAACGGCGTCACCCCGCAAGAGTGGGCCGACAAGCTCGTCGAGTCGGCGTGGAAGCCCCTGCTCGACACGATCGACATCGCCAACGACGACTTCATTCGCACGACCGAGCCGCGCCACGAAAAGGTTGTGCAGCAGTTCTTGCAGAAGCTCTACGACACCGGCTTCATCACCGAGGGCGAGTACGAGGGCTACTACTGCGTCGGGTGTGAGGAATACAAGCAAGCCGACGACCTCGTGCCGGGCGCGGGTGAGTTTGTCGGGCAGCAGGTGTGCGCCATCCACGGTCGCCCCATCGAAGTGCTCAAGGAGAAGAACTACTTCTTCGCCCTCAGCACCTTTCAGCAGAAGCTGCTCGACCTTTACGAATCGCAGCCCGACTTCATTCAGCCGCCGAGCTTGCGCAACGAGATCATGAGCTTCGTGCGGCGCGGTCTCGACGACCTCTCGATCTCACGGCAGAGTTTCGACTGGGGTGTGCGGATTCCGTGGGACGACAGCCACGTCACCTACGTATGGTTCGACGCCCTCCTCAACTACATCAGCGCCATCGGCTGGGGCAGTGACGACGAGAACTTCTCGCGCCGCTGGCCGGCCGTGCAGCTCGTCGGCAAAGACATTGCGCGCTTCCACGCCGTCATCTGGCCGGCCATGCTCATGGCTGCTGACCTGCAGCCCCCCGCGCGTGTGTTTGGCCACGGCTGGCTGCTCGTCGGCGGCGAGAAGATGTCGAAGTCGAAGCTCACGGGCATCGCTCCGCACCAGATCACCGACGTGTTCGGTAGCGACGCCTTCCGTTACTACTTCATGAGCGCCATCAACTTCGGTCAAGACGGCTCGTTCAGTTGGGAAGACCTCGCGGCGCGCTACCAAGCCGAGCTCGCCAACGGCTTCGGCAACCTCGCCTCGCGCGTCATCGCGATGGTCGGCAAGTACTGCGATGGCGTCGTGCCCGCCTCTGGTGAGGCGACGGATGCCGAACGAGGTATTCAGAAGACCGTGGCGGATGCGGTGGTCGCCGCCCAGCGGGCCATCGACACCTTCGCGATCCACGATGCGATCGCGGCCGTGTGGACGATCGTCGACGAGCTCAACGGCTACATCACGCTGCAAGAGCCGTGGAAGGTCGCGAAAGATCCCGCTCTCGAGGAGCGGCTGCACACGATTCTGTACACCGCGGCCGAGGGGCTGCGGGCTCTTGCCGTGTTGCTCTCGCCCGTGACTCCTCAGGCCGCCCAGAAGTTGTGGGTTGCGCTCGGGGCCGAGGGTGCGCTGGGTGGGTTGCGTGAGCAGAGCATCCCGAGCGCGGGCACGTGGGGTCAGTTGCCCGCAGGCACGCAGACGCAGCCGCTCGAGGCGCTGTTCCCCCGCATCGAGGCCGAGTAGTTCTTCGTCGGTTGTGTCGTCGGCGGGTGTCGAGAGCGCTCGATAGTGTTGAGCAAACATCGACCCACCACCCCGAGGTAGCCATGACGACGTCGCCTTCTTCTGCGCCGATTCCCGCCCGCGAAAACGTTCTTCGCGGCACGCTGCTGGCCCTTGTTGCGGTGCCGGTGGGCGTTGCCTTGTGGCTCGTGATCTGGAACCTCGGGTATCTCGCTGCAATCGTGTCGTTCGTCGTAGCGCTCGGCGCCGCGTTTCTCTATCGCCTCGGCTCGGGCGGCGTTGTCAGCAAGGTCGGCGCGAGTGTCGTCACCGGCATCGTGGTCGTGACCGTTCTGCTGAGCTTCTACGCCGGCCTCGTCAGCGACTTCGCCAATGTCATCGCGATGCAGCGCGACATCAGCCCTTTCGAGGCGCTGGGCCAGCCCTTGTTCTGGAGCTCGTTCCACGCGGGGCTTCCGGTGGTCTTTGAGGCCTACACCGTCGACTTCTTGATCGCGCTGGCCTTCGGTGCTCTCGGAGCGTTCAGCATTCTGCGCTCCGCCTTCCAAGGTTCGCAGGAGCAGGCCGCGTCGCCGGCCGAGTCGCCGTCTCCGTCGCCCGAGCAGACCGACGAGCAACCGCCCGCCTCGGCTTAGCCGCCGTCCGCGTCGACCGCCGCTCGACCACCCCGCGCGCGGTACGGTCGTGGGGGAGGCAACACGGTGACGGATCAGCACGACGCGGCAGCGCTCGACGCGCATGTGCGCGCCCGCGCGACCATGGAGGGTTCGACGCGCGACCTCAGTTATCCGCCCAACCCTGAGCCGCTCGCGGTGCCCGTGTATGACAACCACACGCACCTCGAGATCGCCGACGGCGAGAACCCGATGCACTACCGCGAGCACCTTGATCGAGCATCCGCGGTCGGCGTGCGCGGCGTGGTGCAAGTGGGCACCGACGTGCTCACGAGTCGCTGGTCGGCCGCGGTCGCGGCGCGCGAGCCTCGGGTGCTCGCCGCGGTCGCCATCCACCCCAATGAGGCCCCGGCGCTCGCCGAATCGGGCGAGTTGGATGCCGCTCTCGCCGTGATCGACGACCTCGCCGCGCAACCCCGCGTGGTCGCCGTCGGTGAGACGGGCCTCGACTACTTCCGCACCGAGCCGGGTAGCGGACGCGACGCCCAGCTCGCCGCCTTCGAAGCCCACATCGCCATCGCCAAGAAGCACGACTTGGCGTTGCAGATTCATGACCGCGATGCGCACGACGACATCGTGGAAACGCTGCTGCGCGTGGGCGCCCCCGAGCGCACGGTGTTCCACTGCTTTAGCGGAGGCGTCGAGCTCGCGACCCTGTGCGCCGAGCACGGCTGGTACGCGAGCATGGCCGGCACGGTGACGTTCAAGAACGCGCACAATCTGCGCGAGGCGCTCGACGTGCTGCCGCGCTCGCTGCTGCTCGTCGAAACCGATGCGCCGTTCTTGACGCCGCACCCGCACCGCGGCCGGCCGAACGGGCCCTACCTGCTGCCTCACACGGTGCGCGCGATCGCCGAGCACCTGGGCGTCGACGTCGACGAGTTCGCGGCGCAATTGAGTGCGACGACCGAGCTCGTCTACGGCTCGTGGGACGCGCACCCCGTTGCGACGACGACCGACGTGCCCGGTGACCCGCTCGATCTCGGCGCGGCGGCGGGCCCCACCCCAGCGGGTGCGCAGTGAGCGCCCTGCTCGGCCCCGCCGAAGTGCGCGACCTCGCGGCACTGCTCGACGTCATGCCCACCAAGAAGCTGGGCCAAAACTTTGTGCACGACGCCAACACCGTGCGCCGCATCGTGCAGACCGCGGCGCTGCTGCCCGCCGAGCCCGTGCTCGAGGTCGGC
>NZ_JANRKZ010000216.1:0-3530 GCF_033763155.1 Microcella sp. | reverse complement strand
GATCATGCCCACGACGCTCTCGGTCATCACGACGACCTTTCCGCTTGAAGAGCGCGGCAAAGCCGTGGGCGTGTGGGTCGGCGTGGCCGGCGGAGGTGCGGCGATCGGCGTGTTCGCCGCGGCCGTGTTGCTGCAGTGGTTTGAGTGGCCCGCGTTCTTCTGGCTCAACGTGAGCCTTGCGGCCGTCGGGTTTGTGGGCACGATGCTGGTGGTTCCGAAGGGGCGAGACGAGCATCCGCCCCGCTTCGATGGTTTCGGCGCGGTGCTGAGCCTGCTCGCCGTCGGGGGAATCGTCTTTGGCATCATCGAGATTCCCGAGCGCGGCATCGACGACCCGCTCGCGGTCGGGGTGCTCGCGGCTGGCCTCGCGGCGCTCGTGGTGTTTGTGGCGTGGGAGTGGCGCTCGCCCGCTCCGCTGCTCGACCCGCGCCTGTTCGCCGTGCGCGGCTTCGGCATGGGCAGCCTCTCGCTCTCGGTGCAGTTCTTCGCGGCGTTCGGCTTCTTCTTCGCCGCGCTGCAATACCTGCAGTTCGTCGCCGGCCTGAGCCCGCTGTGGGCGGCCAGTTGCCTGCTGCCGATGCCGTTCCTCCTCATTCCGCTCGCGCGGTTCTCGCCCCGGCTGGCCGAACGCTTCGGATACCGCCGCGTCGCCCCCGTCGGCCTCGTGCTGATCGCCACGGCGTTCGTCGTCTTCTCGCAGCTCGAGGTCGAGCTCAACTACGCCGTCTTCGGGACGGGCATCGTACTCTTCGCGATCGGCATGGCTCTCTCGGGTGCGCCCTCGACGACGGCCATCACGCAATCGCTGCCCGCGGGCAAGCAAGGCGTGGCCTCGGCCGTCAACGACACCGCACGCGAATTCGGCAGCGCCCTCGGCATCGCCGTGCTCGGCAGTGTGCTCACGCAGACCTATAAGGCGGGGGTTCAGGATGCGATCGCGGGCCTCCCGCCCGCGATCGGCTCGGCCGTCGAATCGTCAATCGCTTTCACTCAATCACCCCGAGTCGCCGAGTTCGGAGCCGCCGCCCAGCCCGTCATCGACGCCGCCAAACAGGCGTTTCTCGACGGCGTGACGAGCGCGCTGCTCGTCGCGGCCGTCGTGCTCGTCATCACCGCGGCGATCACGGCGACCTTCGGGCCGAAGCGCGTGAAGGAAGAGACGCAGCTTTCATAAAACGTTTGCTAGCATTCTTTTTATGAAAGTAAAGGCTTCGGCGCTCTTTCCGTTGTTGCGCTCTGACACTCAGGGCCAGCTGCTTGCGGCTCTTGAGTTGAGTACACGAGGCGAAACCGCAACTGAGCTGGCACGTCTCGTCGGAACGAGTCTTCCGACGGTCACCCGTGAACTCGCACGCCTTTCCGAAGCAGGTCTCTTGTCAACCGAGTGGGTGGGGCGCAGAGCGGTCTATCGACCGAATCGTGAGCATCCGCTGAGTGATGCAGTGCGCGAGATTGCACTGTTCACCTACGGACCTCAGCCGGTCATCGCGCGCGAACTCGCCGGCATGTCGGGTGTTCGAATGGCGGCGATATTTGGATCGTGGGCAGCGCGTCGTGACGGCGAACCCGGGCTGCCTCCTGGGGACATCGATGTGCTCGTCGTGGGCAATCCCGATCTCGATGAGGTCTACGACGCGATTCGGCGCGCTGAAGGGGTGCTGCGTCGCGAGGTGAATGTCACCACGGTGACGCCGGAGCGATGGGTTGCTGTGGATGACCCCTTCGTCTCTACTGTGCGTGCGCGACCATTGGTCGATCTGCAGATCGGCACAGGGGGCGTACATGACGTGGCAGCAGGGCAGAGCAGTCATCGACCGGCTTCTGCAGCACGGCGAACTCGAAAAGGTCGCACCGAACCCTGAGTTCGCTTCGGCCTCGCTCGACCTGTGCGACAAGCACATTGCTGCAGCGCAGGTTGTTCTGACAGCGGATCCGGTCGGTGCGGTTTCGCTCGCTTATGACGCATCACGAAAGGCGCTCGCAGCGATGCTTCTCGCGCAGGGGTTGCGACCCACTCGCCGAGGTGGGCACATTGCGGTCACCGATGCGGCAAGTGCACAGCTTGACCCACCGAACCGCATTGGCCGCCAGGTTGATCGCATTCGTCGTCTGCGCAACGACAATGAGTACCCCGATGTTGCCACTCTCTTGGCATCGACGAGCGAGGCCGACGACGCGATCGCTGTCGCCATCGACGCCGTACAGGCCGCCCGGCTCGTGCTGCCGCACCTATCGCCTTTTTGAGATGACGGCCCTGGCAGACTGGCCCTCATGACCAGGGCATCCCGCACCTACTCTGCTGGCCCCGTGCGCGCCGTGCACGGCATCACGCTCGGCGAAGTGCGGGTGCGCCCGAAGAACATCGAGGGCACGGGAACTCCGATGCTGTGGTGGACCCTCACCGCCCGCACCTGGAGCCCCTGGCTGCCCGTGCACGCCTTCGTCATCGAGCATGAGCGCGGGCTCCTGCTCTTCGACACCGGGCAGAGCCCCGATTCGCTTACCGACCCCGACTACTACCCGGGTGGGCTGCTCGGCTGGGTCTATCACCGGCAGGCCCAGTTTCGGGTGCCCGCTGAGCAGACGCTCGATGCCCAGCTCGCCGAGCTCGGATTCGCCGCGAGCGACATCACCCACGTCGTGCTCTCGCACCTGCACCAAGATCACGCGGGCAACCTCGCGCCGTTCGCCGCGGTGCCCGTGTATGCCTCGGCCGATGAGCTCGCGCTGCTCGAGCAGAAGACGCCCGAGCTGCACGGAGTGCTGTCGCGGCGCATCCCGCCCGCCGGTGTTGCCCTGACGCCGGTTGCGTTCGATGCCGACGCTCAGTTCGACCTATTTGACGACGGCACGCTCGTGATGCTGCCGACGCCCGGGCACACTCCGGGCTCGATGAGCCTCATGGTCAGCCCGACGGATGCTGCACCCCTGCTGCTCGTCGGCGACGTCACCTATGACCCCGCCTTGCTGGCTTGCGGCATCGTGCCCGACGTCGGAGACCGCGCCGCGCAGCTCGCGACCGCGCGCGTCATCGCCGACCTGCAGGTGCAGCACCCTGAGTTGACGGTGCTCGCGGCGCACGACCGAGGAGCGCTCGCCACCCTGCTCGCGCAGACGCCGCAGTAGCTAGGGCGTTTTCGCCGACCCGGCGAGCGAGAAGAACACCACGCCGAGCCCCAAGAAGGTGATACCCAGCGCAATGTTGTCGGGCATCACGACGGAGAACGTCACGCCCACCGAGAAGAACGTGATGCCCACGGCCATCCACGCGCCGCGTGCGGCCGCGTTGCCGTTCGCCTGCTCGTGCGCCTGCTGTTCGGCACTCGGCTCACTGGCTTCGGGGGTCGTGTCGTCGTTCTCCACGCGCCCAGAATAATCACGTTCGGTGACCGCGCAACCCATGGTCGACGGATGCCCAGCCGCACCTCGCCCGTGCACGACCCACCCCGCCTTTCGCGCTAGACTCTCTCTTCGTGCCCAGGGGCACGGCCACGGGCTGTGGCGCAGCTTGGTAGCGCACTTGACTGGGG
>NZ_JANRKZ010000215.1:0-4170 GCF_033763155.1 Microcella sp. | reverse complement strand
TGCGGCGGGCGGCAAACCGGCATCGAGTGTGTCGAAGAAGACCGACTTTGTGGCTGCTGGTCCGGGGGCGGGGTCCAAGCTCGCCAAGGCCGAAGAGCTGGGAGTGCGCATCATCGATGCGGCGCAGTTCGCGATTCTCGTGACGGAGGGTCCGGACGCTCTGCCGCCCGCGTCGTCGGCGGGATAGCGCACGGGCACAGGGGCGGGTGCGCGCGGGCAGGCCCGTCGTAGTGCTTGCCTGCCAGCCAACCGGCCCGCCTGCCCGCTCGCCGACGGGCCCGCTCGCCGACCGGCCCGCTCGCCGACTGGCCTGCTCGCCGACGGGCCCGCCCGCCGACCCACCCGCCTGCCGACCCGCCGACCTGCCGACCCGCCTGCCTGCTCGCCGACCGGCCTGCTCGCCGGCCTACCCTTCGCGGCTTTCGCTGCGTTCGAAGCGCACGAACACGCCGTCGCCGGTGAGCTCGAGAATCTCGCCGTCGGCGCTCACGTTCACGCTGTCAGCCGCTTCGAGGGCGGCGAAATACCGACCCTCGAGCTCGTTCTGTTCTTGTTCGGCGCACCCCATCTCTGTGCGCGTGATCCCACCAATCTCGAGCGGACCCGTCGACCCCGCACCCGGCCCCCGCGCCACCGAGCCGCTATAGGCGTTGCACGGTGCTTGTCCGCTGACGGAGTCGCCGTCAAAGGTGAGGGTCACGGGTTGAGCCGAGTCGATGAACGCACCCTGTGTGTCGCTTCCGCTCGCGAGCACCCATTCGCCCTGCAGCGCCGTCGTGCCGCTCATGAGCCCGGCGCAGGCGCTCAGCAGCGGGATGCTCGCGGCCAGCATCCCGATCATGACCAGTGTGGGGCGGGGGCGGTTGCGCATGGGCTGACTCCTGTCTCGCGGTGTGCGTCGCGGGGCGCCGTGGGGCGGGGTGGCGCGCGGTGCGTCGCGCTGATGCTGTCACCCGTATAGACGCGTGTCGACCCGAGATCGTTGGGGCGAGCGCGCAACTGGAGCGCAACCCGCGCGCGCAACCCGAGTGCGCAACCCGCGCGCGCAACCCTGCCGGGCGCGCTCAGTAGAATGAAGAATCCCCTGCACAACCGTGTGCACACCCCGTGCGCACCGCACGCGCACCACGCGGGTCGACCCCGTCGGAGAGGCTGTATGTCTGAGATCACCCCCGAAGCGGTGGCCCATTTGGCCTCGCTCGCGCGCATCGCGCTGACTGAGGCCGAGATCGAGCAGCTGACGGGCGAGCTCAGCGCCATCGTTGATTCGGTCGCCAAGGTGCAAGAGGTCGCGACGTCCGAGGTGCCGGCGACGAGTCACCCAATTCCGCTCACGGGTGGACTGCGGGCCGACGAGCCCGGAATAACCCTGCCGACCGAGCAGGCCCTCGCAGGTGCGCCCGATCACGACGGCAGCCGGTTCCGCGTCACCGCGATCTTGGGAGAAGAGCAGTGAGCGCCGCAGCAACGCCGGGCGCCGGCTCGGCCGCCGAGTCACACGCCGCGTCGAACACGGGCGCGGTCGCGGGTTCGAGCGCCACGCCGCGCACCGGTTCCGGCGCAGGCTCGAGCGCTGACCTGACCCGCACCTCTGCTGCTGACCTCGCCGCCTTGCTCACCGCGGGCGAGGTCTCGAGCGTCGAGGTTACGCGCGCTCACCTCGACCGCATCGCGGCGGTCGACGGCGATGTGCACGCCTTCTTGCACATCAACGCTGCCGCGCTCGACACGGCCGCGCAGGTTGACGCTGACCGCGCTGCGGGCATCGCCTTGCCCGCACTCGCGGGTGTGCCGATCGCCATCAAAGACGTACTCTGCACGCTCGACATGCCCTCGACCTCGGGCTCGAAGATTCTCGAGGGCTGGATTCCGCCGTACGACGCCACGGTCGTCGCCCGTTTGCGGGCCGCTCGCATGGTTCCGCTCGGCAAGACCAACATGGACGAGTTCGCCATGGGGTCGAGCACTGAGCACTCGGCCTATGGGCCGACGAAGAATCCGTGGGACCTCACGCGCATTCCCGGCGGTTCGGGCGGCGGTTCGGCCGCGGCGGTGTCGGCCTTTGAGGCGCCCGTCGCACTCGGGAGTGACACCGGCGGGAGCATCCGTCAGCCCGCTGCCGTCACCGGGTCGGTCGGCGTCAAGCCCACCTATGGTGGCGTGAGTCGGTATGGCGCGATTGCGCTCGCGTCGTCGCTCGACCAGGTCGGTCCGGTGTCGCGGTCGGTTCTGGATGCTGCGCTCGTGCATGACGTCATCGGCGGGCACGACGTGCGTGACGCCACGAGCATTCCTGACGCATGGCCGTCGATGGCCGCGGCGGCGCGTGCCGGGCAGTCGGGTGACGCGCTTCGCGGTGTGCGCGTCGGCGTGGTGAAGCAACTCGAGGGCGACGGATTTCAGGCGGGCGTCAAGTCGGTCTACCACGAGACGCTCGAACTCATGGCTGCTGCGGGGGCCGAGATCGTTGAGGTCAGTGCGCCGCACTTTGAGTATGCGGTCGCGGCCTACTACTTGATCTTGCCGGCGGAGGCGTCGAGCAATCTCGCCAAGTTCGACTCGGTGCGTTTCGGTTTGCGCACCGAGGTTCCGGGCGGAACGGTCGAAGACGTCATGGGCGCAACACGCGAGGCGGGCTTTGGGCCCGAGGTGAAGCGTCGCATCATCTTGGGAACGTACGCGCTGTCGGCGGGCTACTACGACGCGTACTACGGCAGTGCTCAGAAGGTGCGCACGCTCATTCAGCGTGACTTTGCGGCGTGCTTCGAGCAGGCCGACATTCTCGTCTCGCCGAGTGCCCCGACGACCGCGTTCCGGTTTGGGGAGAAGCTTGCTGACCCGCTGGCGATGTACCTTAACGACGTGACGACGATTCCGGCAAACCTGGCGGGTGTGCCCGGTATGGGTCTGCCGATGGGCCTCGCGCCCGAGGACGGTCTGCCGGTGGGGCTGCAGCTCATGGCGCCCGCGCGGGAGGATGCGCGGCTCTACACCGCTGGTGCGGCGATCGAGCAACTGCTCGAGGCGCAGTGGGGCGGGCCGCTGTGGGCGAAAGCACCGGAGCTGCCCACGCGCTAGTCAGGCTGCGCCGCGCTAGTCAGGCTGCGCCGCGCTAGTCAGGCTGCGCCGCGCTCCAGCAGGATTCGTCGCGCTGGCCCGCTGCCTCTCTACACCACACCCGCGAGGGCGCGCTCGCGCTCGATGATCGGACTCTTGCTGGGCGCGGCAATCGGCCGTTGTTCGGGGTCGATCGACGCGGGCGGAATCAGCATGAGTTCGCCGTCGTGCCGCTCGAACCTCCAACCGTTGTTGTGCAGCAACAGGTGGTGATGTCGACAGAGCAGCACCCCGTGGGCAAGGTCGGTGGTTCCGCCTTCTGACCAGGGGACTATGTGGTGCGCTTCTGTCCATGAGGGTGGTCGATCACACCCCGGGAACCGGCAGCCTCCGTCGCGGGCGGCGAGAGCGATGCGCTGGCGGCGCGTGAAGAGTCTCGCTTCGCGGCCGAGCGCCACGACATCACCCCGGGGCTCGATGACGACTGGGATCACGCCGGAGGAGCATCCGTGCCGGTGGGCGGTCTGGATGCTCACCGGTTCGGTCTGCCCTTCGATGCGGGCGAGCCCGCGACCGGCACGGAGGTCGCGTTCGGCAACGATGACCTGCACGGCGGGTGTGCGAGTGCCGATGATGTCAGTCGGCGCAACGTCACCGCCGATGCGCACGAGGTCGACGAGGGCATCGAGCGCGAGCTGTTCGGTGGTGCGGGTGTCGCGCGTGATGCGCTCGGCGCGTTCGCGATCGCCAGCGCTGACGAAGCTCGGCCCTCCGCGGCGCGGAGACGTTGCGCCGTCAACCGCCTCACGCACGAGGGCGGCGGACTCGGGGTCGAGTAATCCGCTAAGGCGGGTCATGCCATCGGGTTGGCGGTGCAAGGAGAGGTAGCGACGATCACGCAGCGCTTGCTCACGTCCGGCGGCCTGTTCGGGCTGACCGTCGAAGTCGAGCAGAGCGCGAGCGGTGCGGGCACGCACGCCCAGTTGCTCGAGGGTGAGAACGACGGACTCTGCAACGAGTTGGGCGGCGGCGGCACTGAGCTGAGCGCTGGTGACGTGGGAGTCAGGGTGACCGAGCGCGCGGGCGATGACGTCGGCCGCATCAACGCTCAGC
>NZ_JANRKZ010000214.1:0-2262 GCF_033763155.1 Microcella sp. | reverse complement strand
ACGCGGTGGTTTCAAGTGCGCTCGCAAACCCTGTTTCGCCAGACCCGCGTGGCGTCGGCCCGCCTGATCGTGCACTTTGTCGAGACCATGACGGGCATCCGTGCCGTCAAGGCCTTCAGAAAAGAGCCGCGCAACGAGCGGCAGTTCGCCGGCCACGTCGAGGAGTACCGTGACGCGAACGCGCGCGTCATTCGACTGTTCGGCATCTTCGACCCGGGGCTCGTGCTTATCGGTAACGTGACCGTGGCGGCCGTGCTCGTGGTGGGGGCGTTCCGCGTCATCGATGGCGCACTGCCCATCGGATCCTTGCTCGCCATCCTTCTCTTCACGCGGCGGTTCTTCGACCCCGCCGAAGAGATGGCGATGTTCTACAACTCGTACCAGTCGGCCGCGGCCGCGCTCGAGAAAATCTCGGGCGTGCTCGAAGAGAAGCCGAGCGTGCCCGACCCCACGACGCCCATCGACCTGTGGAAGGCGCGCGGCACCGTGCACTTCGACAAGGTGCGCTTCTCGTACAACGACGACGCCGTGGTGCTGCCCGACCTTGAGTTGACGATTCCGGCGGGTCAGACGATCGCCCTCGTCGGCACGACGGGTGCGGGCAAGTCGACGCTCGCCAAGCTCATCGCACGCTTCTACGACCCCACCGAGGGCGCCGTGACGCTCGACGACGTCGACTTGCGCAAGCTGCACCCGAAAGACCTGCGGCGCGCGATCGTCATGGTGACGCAAGAGGCCTACTTGTTCTCGGGCACCGTGGCCGACAACATCGCCTTCGGCAACCCCGAGGCAAGCCGCGAGCAGATCGTCGCGGCGGCGAAAGCCGTTGGCGCGCACGACTTCATCGAGTCACTGCCTCAGGGCTATGAGACTGACGTGAACAAGCGCGGCGGTCGCGTCTCGGCGGGGCAGCGGCAGCTGATCTCGTTCGCGCGCGCCTTCCTCGCCGACCCGACCGTGCTGATCCTCGACGAGGCGACGGCCTCGCTCGACATCCCGAGCGAGCGGCTCGTGCAGCGCGGCCTGCAGACCCTGCTGGCCGACCGCACGGCGGTGATCATCGCGCACCGGCTCTCGACGGTCGCGATCGCCGACCGCGTGCTCGTCATGGAGCACGGCCGCATCATCGAAGACGGCACGCCCGCCGAGCTCATCGCGGGCACGGGCAAGTTCGCGCAGTTGCACGCGGCCTGGCGCGAGTCGCTCGTGTAGGTGCGTTCACGACGGCTCGGTAGGGTTCGCGGTGTGAGCGATCAGCCGACGGATGCTGCGCCCGAGCCCGACGACGCCGTCGAGCCCGCGCGGCCGAAGGGCACCCCGCTCGAAGTGCTGCGCGCGTTCACGGCGCTCGGCCTCACGTCGTTCGGTGGACCCGTGGCGCACCTCGGCTACTTTCGCGAGCAGCTCGTGGTGCGCCGTCGCTGGATGACCGAGCAGGCGTACGGCGAGCTCGTCGCTCTGGCGCAGTTCGTGCCGGGCCCCGCGTCGAGCCAAGTGGGGTTCGTGCTGGGGCTGCAACGGGCGGGGCTGCTCGGCGGCCTTGCCGCGTTCGTCGCGTTCACGCTGCCGAGCGCGGTGCTGCTCGTGCTCGTTGCTCTCGGGGCACCCCTGCTCGAGGGCCCGCTCGCCGAGGGGCTCATCGCGGGCCTCAAGGTCGTCGCCGTGGCGGTCGTGGCACACGCGGTGTGGGGCATGGCGCGCACGCTCACTCCTGACCTGCGCCGCGCGGCAATTGCCGTGGCCGCGGCGTTGGTCGTGCTGCTCGTCGGCGCGGGCTGGGCAACACTCGCGGCGATCGCGCTCGGCGCCGCCGCGGGTCTCGTGCTGTGCCGCGAGGGTGGGGCGGGCGAGGTGCGGGCGCTGAGCATCCCGATCTCGCGTCGCGCGGGGGCCGCGTGCCTCGCGGTGCTCGCGACCCTGCTCGTGGCGCTGCCCGTATTGGCGGCAATCGTTCCGAGTCAGACGCTCGCAGTTGCCGACGCGTTCGCGCGCGCGGGATCCCTTGTGTTCGGCGGCGGGCACGTCGTGCTGCCGCTACTTGAGACCGCCGTGGTGACGCCGGGGTGGGTGACCGAGTCGCAGTTTCTCGCCGGCTACGGCGCTGCGCAGGCAGTGCCGGGGCCGCTCTTCACGTTCGCCGCCTACCTGGGAGCGGCGATGGCGCCCGGCGTCGAGGGCCTGCTGCTCGCGGGCGTAGCGCTCGTGGCGATCTTCGTGCCCGGGCTGCTGCTCATCGTGGGCGTGCTGCCGTTCTGGTCGGCG
>NZ_JANRKZ010000213.1:0-12588 GCF_033763155.1 Microcella sp. | reverse complement strand
GATTTGGGCGTGCAGTTCGCGATCATGGCGAGCACCTTCATCGTCATTGAGTTCATCTTCGAGCTCGTGGTCGCAGCACTGTCGCAGTCGCTGCAACCGTTGCTCGCGCGGGCGGGCCGCTGGTTCAACCGGGCAACCGGGGGGCTGTTCGTGCTGATTGGCGTGTTGCTGCCCTGGCAGGTGTAGGGCATCCGTCGCACACGAACGCCCCGCCGCCAGCAAGTGCCAGCGACGGGGCGTCGATTCGTGGATGCCCTACCGTACGTACACCGCATTGAACGGGCTGCGGCGCCGGCGCTCGAACTCGATCGCCGCGGCACCCGTGATGGTGAGCAACAGAGCGAGGGCGATGATGCCCGCGTTCTCGGCCGGGCCCGTGAAGGCGAGGAGCGCCTGCGGACCCGAGAGCGAGAAGTACTGCAGGGTTCCGTCAGTACCCACAGTGATGTAGGCGACGACCGACACCGGGCCGCTTGGGCCCTGTGCCGTCAGCGTGATCGTGTGCGCACCCGGCTCGATGTCTGTCGGCAAGGCGACGACGTTGACGAAGTTGCCGTCGGCGTCGGTCACGCCCTGAACAACGGTCACCGGAGTCGAGCGCAACACGAGGTCGTACTCGGTTTCGGGGACGAGACCGCCACCTGAGACCTGCACGTCAGAGCCCGGCAAGTAGTCGCCCACGCCGGCCGCGAGGGCCACGTCGACGCCAGGGGCACCGAATACAGGGGTCTGCACGATGTTGTCGATGTACATGTAGGCCCCGGCGGCGCCGCCCCAGCTGTAGTCGTAGCTGCCCGAGACAAATACGAAGCGGTAGGTGCCCGCGGCGGGAATCTCGACCTGAATGGTGGTCCAGTCTTGCGACTCTCCCGTGGCGTCGATCACTTCGGTCTGGGCACATGTGGCGGTGTTGAGCAGGTAGCCGAAGACGTGGAAGTCATCGGACTCGTCAACGGCCTTCCAGTCGAGGCTGATTTGGCGTCCGGCGTCGACGGTGAACGGGTCACTGTAGACGGCGGGGCCGTGCGCGACGTATCCATCAATGTCTCCATCGAGGTCGCTGTAGAGCTCGAGCACGTTGCCCTCGCGGTCGACATCGACACCGTCGATCACCGTGACCGTGTACTCCTCCGAGTTGAGGCGAGCGTTAGCGGGGTCATCGGCACGCACCGAGGGGTCGGGCGCGGCGGCAGCGCTCGCCGCGTAGAAGGCATCCCACTGCTCGCTGGACCAGTCCCACTCGATGAGGTACGAATACGTCGCCTCGGCCGGTTCAAAGGTCGGGGTCGGCGGCTCGACAGGAGCGGGTTCGACGGGAGCCGGCTCGCTCGGCGCGGGCTCGGTAGGAGCGGGCTCGTCGGGCGCGGGCTCGGCGGGGGTCGTTGACTCGGGTGCCGGTTCGCTGGGCGCGGGCTCGGTGGGCGCAGGCTCGGTGGGCGCAGGTTCCGTCACCGGCTGTTCGACGACGCTCGACAGCGCGGCGTCGGCCGAGGTAATGATGAGATCTTCAATCTCGATGTAGTAGTAGCCATCCCAGTCGTCCCAGACGAGCCGATTGCCGAGAATGGTCACGGGGTCGCCGTTGAGGTCGTGAACGTAGTAGATGTCGCTCAACCCGGGAACGCTCGCGTAGGTGTTGTTCCAAGTTCCCTCGGCCTCGCTGGCGTAGTCGCGCAGGTTCGCGTAGTTCGAGGTGTCTGACGTCGTGCAGCCGGCGATCGACGTGGTGCCCAGGTCGATCAGCTGGTTCATGCTCGTCCAGCCCGTGATCGACGACGAGCCAACGGCATCCGCCTCGAATGAACCATTCGTCAGGGTTCCCCCTGCGCCGAATGCTGCCAGGCTGGGGCCCACCGCGAGGGTGGCGCCGAGACCGAGAGCGATGACCGCTCGGGTTCTGTTGTTCATGGTCGTGCTCCTTCGCTTACTCGCATGGCTTGCCTGACCGGGGTGGAAGGCATGAGCCGAACTGAATGCGATTCGTGCAATCGCCCACAGTGTGCTCGCGTCGAAAGAGCCCCGAATAGGGACCAAAGACAGGGGTTGCGACGGCTTCGCCCAGGAGTGTTCGCATTGCGAACATGAACGCCATTCGCGGCCCCAGTTCGCACGCGAACGGCGCGCCGAAAGACGCGCGAGAAAGGAGTGAGAGAGCTAGTCGTCGAGCTCGAGCGGGTCGTGCTCGCGGTTTTCTTCGATGACCGTGCCGACGGCAATGGCCACGCTGATACCCCAGCTCACCCACATGAGGGCGAGGCGCCAGTCGCGCGGGCCGTTGCGCGTTGCGTTGACGACGCCGACGGCAGAGAATGCCGCGCTCAAGACCGCGCCGTTGAACAAGAACTTGCGCACTGGAGGCTCCTTACGTCGACTCCCACGCTAGCGCGTGTGGCGGCCCCGTGCGCCGTCCCTGGGAAGAGTCATAGAGCATCCTTCGAAACTGACCGGATGGTCAGAAAGCTGTCCGATCGGTCAGTACCGTGGTGAGCATGTCCCGCCACGAAGAGCTTCGCGCCATCGCGCTCGCCGAATTTGCCACATCTGGCTTTGCGGCGACCTCGCTGCAGCGCATTGCCGACCTCGCGGGAATGTCGAAAGCGAGCGTGCTCTACCACTTTGAATCGAAAGAGCGGCTGCTCGCCGAAATTGTGAATCCGGCGCTCGATGACCTCGATGCCCTGATCGTGTCGGTTGACGAAGCCGGCGCGCTCCGCCACCGCGATTTTGTCGAGCGATTCGTCGACCTGCTGCTGCTTCACCGCCAAGTGGTGCCTCTGGTGATCAACCAGGGGGCGACCCTCGACGACGTGCCCGTCATGCACCGGGCCACTCTTCTCATGCGCCGCGTCTCTGAGCTCTTCAGGCTCGCGAGCGGCTCAACACTCGAAAAGTTGCGCTTCGGCGTGGCATTCGGCGGCGTCGCCTACACCCTGGCGGCCGCCGAGCGACTGGGACTCAACGGCGAGCTCCCGATCGACGAAGTGCGCTCTGCGCTTCTGGAGATCTTGCACGACTTGCTCGTGCCCGCCGAACATCCCATCGCCTAAGGAGACCCTCGTTGGCTACGCTGCTCTACCGGCTCGGTCGGTTCTCATACGCGCGCGCGCGTCTCGTCATCGTTGCGTGGCTCATGCTGTTCGCCGCGGTCATCGGCGGAGGGGTGGCTCTCGGTGGCCAGACCGATGAGACCTTCAGCATTCCGGGCACCGAGTCGCAAGTGGCGCTCGATCAGCTCAACGCGCTGTTTCCGGCCGTGTCAGGGGCGAGCGCCCAGGCCGTGGTGGTGGCGCCCGAGGGGTCAGAGGTGACGGATGCGAGCATCCGTGACGAGATCGACACGCTCGAGCGTGCCCTGACCACGGTCGACGGCGTCAACTCGGTGACGGGGCCGTTCGACGAGTTCGCCGACGGTCAAGTGAGTGACGACGGCACCATCGCGATCGTGCGCGTTCAACTCGACAGCGCGTCGTCTGAGGTCAGCGAGGCCACGATCGCCGAACTGCTCGCGACGGCCGAGACGGTGGATGTTCGCGTCGAGTTTGCCGGTCAGGTCTTTCAAGACACGACCGTGGGCCTGACGGTCACCGAGGTGCTCGGAGTGCTCTTCGCCGGCGCAGTACTCGTCGTCACGTTCGGATCGCTGCGGGCCGCGTGGATGCCGCTGGCCACCGCACTCATCGGCGTGGGCATCGTCATGGGGGGCATTCTCGCTCTCGCGGCGTTCTTGCCGGTCTCGAGTTCGGCGCCCTTGCTCGCCGTCATGATCGGCCTCGCGGTCGGCATTGACTATGCCCTCTTCATCGTGTCGCGACATCGAGGGCAACTGGCGCGCGGCATGGATGCGGCAGAGTCTGCCGCGGTCGCCGTGGGCACGGCGGGCAGTGCTGTCGTCTTCGCCGGTGCGACCGTCATTATTGCTCTGCTGGGCCTGCTGGTTGTGGGCGTGCCGTTCTTGTCGGTCATGGGCGTTGGGGCGGCGTTCGCCGTGCTTATTGCGATTGCGGCCGCCCTTACGCTGCTGCCCGCGTTCTTGGGCGTCGCGGGCGCCAAGCTTGCCCCGCGCGAAGGGTCGCGGGCGTGGAAGCGCGCTCACCCCGCCGCGACGACCGGCCCCACGATGGGTCGTCGCTGGGTGCGTGGCGTCATGAAGCGGCCGGTGCTCACGAGCATCTCGGTCATCGCTCTGCTGGGCGTGCTCTCGATTCCTGCCTTCTCGCTCGACCTCAACCTGCCCGACGGCGGCAGCGAGCCCGCGGGCTCGACGCAGCGTGAGGCCTACGACCTCATTGCCGATGCCTTCGGCCCCGGCACAGCTGGGCCGCTGCTCGTGACGCTCGACATCACGCAGACGACCGACATTCTTGATGACCTCGCGGCGATTCGCGGCGAGCTCGAGCAGGTGAACGGCGTCGCAAGCGTGAGCCCGGGCATCCCGTCACCCGGCCTCGAGACCGCGATCTTCCAGGTCGCACCCGAAACGGCGCCCGACGACCCCGCAACCAAGCTCGTCGTTGCCGACCTTCGCACGGCGGGTGACGCCATCGAGGCCGAGTTCGGCACGCCCATGGCCGTCACGGGCGTCACGGCTGTCGGCATCGACATCTCGACCCGGTTGACGGGCGCCTTGATTCCATTTGGCCTCGTTGTGGTGGGCCTCTCGGTCGTCTTGCTCATGGCGGTGTTCCGTTCGGTTCTCGTGCCCGTCAAGGCGGCCGTGGGCTTCTTGCTCTCGGTCGGCAGCGCCATGGGCGTCACGGTCGCGGTCTTTCAATGGGGATGGGGCGCCGAGCTGCTGCACGCCGAGCCCGGCCCCATCTTGAGCTTCATGCCGATCATCCTCATGGCCGTGCTCTTCGGCCTCGCGATGGACTACGAGGTCTTCTTGGTCTCGGGCATGCGCGAAGAGTTCGTTCGCACGGGCGATGCGCGGCAGGCAATCGACGACGGTTTCGCCAACGGCGCTCGCGTCGTCACGGCTGCGGCTCTCATCATGTTCTTCGTCTTCGCCGCCTTCGTGCCTGAGGGTGCTGGACTCATCAAGCCCATCGCCTTGAGCCTCGCCGTCGGCATTGCGATCGACGCGTTCCTGATTCGCATGACCCTGGGCCCGGCGCTCATGACGCTGTTTGGTAAGGCCGCATGGTGGTTCCCGCGTGCGCTCGACCGAGTGCTTCCTGACCTCGATGTGGAAGGCGAGAAGCTTCGTCACCACCGCGACCACCGCGCCTGGGCGGCGACGCATGGCGACGCCGTCATCGTGGCCGATCGCCTGGGCTTGGCGGGCACCGAAACCGAGCTTTCGCTCGTGGCGGCACCGGGATCACGCGTCGATCTCGTGGGCGACGTTGCTGACCGGCGCCTCGCGGGCGCCACCCTCGCCGGCTATGTGGCCCCTCGCTCAGGTCGCGCAGTCGTCGCCGATGCCGTCTTGCCCTCTGAGGCAGGTCGTGCGTCACGACGCGTCACGCTCGTCGATGTCAGTGGCGACCGCTTGGCGCCCACCATCACGATGGCGGCGCTCGTGAGCGAGCGCATCGCTCTCGCCGCCGGCTACCCGCGCGGGGTGCGTCGCACGCGGCGGTGGATGGCCCGCCTCGCGGCAACCCTCACCGCGCTGGGCGTCGAACCCCGCGGCATCGCCGACCCCGAGACCCACGTGGCGAGCCTCGATGCGCGGCGACGCGCCCTCGTTCTTGCTGCGGTCGCGACGCTCGACGGCACGCCGGTCATCGTGCTCGACCACCGCGACGACGTGCTCACGGCCGACGACCTCGATCTGCTCGACGTGCTCGTGCAGCGGCTCGCACCCGTTCCCGTCGTGCGGGTCTGGGGGCGGGACCCCGGAAGCCCGGTCGCCGAGGGTGCGACGACCGTGACCCTTGACTCTGCATCCGTTCTGACCGAAAGGAGCGGCTCATGACCCTGAGCTCAGAAACGACCGCTGTCGATAGTGCTCTCGTCACGACGCCGCTCGCCCACCGCGGCCGCTTGCGCCGTTGGCTGACGATCACGGCTGCCGTCGCGGTGCCCCTGGCTCTCGTGGGCCTGGCGCTCGCCGCGGTCGGCGACGGAACGAGCGGCCTCGAGCGCATTCCCGCTGCCGTCGTCAACAACGACGAACTGCTGACGACGACCGATGCCGACGGCAACGACCAGATCGTCTTCGCCGGTCGTCAGCTGGTGACCGAACTGACGGGTGGCAGCGATTCGGGCTTTGACTGGTACGTGACAAACTCGGCCGAAGCGCAAGCCGCTCTCGAACGCGGCGAGGTCTATGCAGTCTTGACGATTCCGAGTGACTTTTCGGCGTCGTTGCTGACCATCGGCTCGCCCGACCCCGTGCAAGCGCAACTGAACGTCGTGACGGATGACGCGCACAGCTACCTGGCCGGTTCGGTTGTGCAGGCGGTCGGCAGTGGCCTCGCCCAGCAGTTTGGCGCTGAGATCACGGCGCAATACCTCGATGGGTTGACGAGTGGACTCGGAGAACTCGGGGCCGCACTCGACACCGCCGCCGACGGTGCCACGCAATTGGGCGATGGCGCGAGTGCACTCAGCTCGGGGCTCGTCGACTTGAGCGCCGGCGCGAGCGCCTCGGCCGGGGGAGCCCGAGAGCTCGCGAGCGGCGTGACCGATTACACGGTGGGCGTCAGCGGCCTCTCGACGGGCCTAACGCAACTGCGGGCGGGTGCCACGCAGCTCGAACCATTGCAACAAGCAGCCGCCGGCATTCCCGCGAGCGCGGGTACCCTCGCCGGTGACCTGTCTGCGCTCAGTGCGGCGATCACCGCGTCGAACCTCAGCCCGGCCGATCAACAAGCGTTCGTCGACGCGCTGAGTGCCGCCCAGGTGTTGGCCGGCACGACCGGCACGGTGATTCCGCAGCTCAATGGCGGACTCGACGGCATTCAGTCGGGCCTCGCGCAGAGCGCGGGTGGCGCGGCCCAACTGGCTGCCGGCGGAGCGCCCTTGCGCAGCGGCGCTCAAGACCTCGCGAGCGGACTCGGCGCTCTCGCGGGAGGCACGAGCGACATCACGTCGGGTGCAGAGAGCCTCGCGAGCGGCGTGGATGAGCTGGCCTCGGGCTTGTCGTCGGGCGCCGGCCAGGTGCCCGAAGCGGGCGATAGTTCGGTTGCGACCGAGCCTGTGGTCGTCGAGTCGACGCGCACGAACGCCGTCGCCGGTGTGGGCTCGGTGATTGCCGAAACCCTCGTGCCCATTGGGCTCTGGATCGGCGCGCTCGCGACCTTCCTGGCGCTGCGGCCCGCAGCCCGCGGTGTCATCGGCACCTCAGCCGCGGGCGGCATCATCGTGCGCCGCGCGATGGGTCGAGCGTCATTCATCGCCCTCGCACAAGCGGCGCTCGTGACCGTGCTCGTGCACCTCGTGAGCGGCGTCGACTGGGCGCTCGCGCCGGCGACTCTCGCGTTTACGACGGTCATCGCGCTGGCGTTCACCGCATTCCACGCCGCTCTCACCCTTACTCTCGGTCGGGCTGGAATGGTCGTGTCGCTGCTGCTGCTTGCGGTGCAAATCGTCGCCACGGGCGGCATTGTGCCGATTGCTGCGCTTGCTGATCCTTTCCCTGCTCTCAGCACGGTTTTGCCGCTCACCTATGCGGTCGATGGAATGCAGGCGCTGCTCGCGGGTGGAGATCCCGCGCGCGTCGTTGCGGCCGTCGCCGTTATGGGGCTGCTCGCCGCGGGGTCGCTCATCGTGGCGCGATTGGCCGTGGGTCGCGCGCGTCGACGGGATGCTCTCGCCGCGTTCGCTCCGACCCTGGTCGCGACCACGGCGTGACGGCGGGATGCTCGCGCGAGCATCCCACCCCCATACAGCAGCGCGGGCCGCGAGCTCGAAGCTCGCGACCCGCGCCGGTCTGAATCGGAGTAGTTACTCCTTGGTCAGCTCGTGGGTTCCGCCGCTCATGGCGTACTCCTCTTCAGGAGACAGCACGAGGCGCTTGCGGTAGTGCAACCCGAAGCCGAGCAGGATCAGGATGTAGACGATGATGATCGCCACGATCGCTGCCTGGAAGGCGGGGTTGATGAGCAGACCGACGAACACGAGGGCAGCGATCGCTGCGGCGCTGTAGGCGCCGAACGTGCCCCACGGGCTCTTGTAGGGGCGGTTTGCGTCGGGGAACTTACGACGCAGGATCAAGAACGACACCATCTGCAAGAAGTACGCGACAACCGCGCCCCACACAGCGATGTTGAGGATGATCGCGCCGGCAACGAGGCCCACGCCCTCCGGGTCGAGCTTCGCGAGAACGTCGAGAACGACGATCGCGACGAAACCGATCACGGCGCCGACGGTCAGTGCCACCCACGGAGTCTGGTTCTTGCCGGTTAGCGACAAGAACTTGGGGTAGTAGCCCGCCCGCGAGAGCGAGTACATGTTGCGACCGTAGGCGAACATGATGCCGTGCAGCGAGGCGAGCAGACCGATAAGCGCGAAGATCGCCAACAGGGCAGCGAGTTCGTCACCCACGATGGCCCGGAAGCCATCGAGCAGCGGCTCGAGTGACACGCCGGTTGCTTCAGCACCCAAAACGCCCGTGTTGAGGAACAGCACGAGAACACCCGTGATGATGAGCGTGCCACGCGCGATGACGCCGGCGCGGGGGATGTCTTTCTCGGGGGTGTGCGACTCTTCAGCGGCGAGCGGCAGCTCTTCGATGCCGAGGAAGAACCACATGGCGAAGGGCAGCGCGAACAGGATGGCGAGCCAGCCTTCCGGCAAGAACACCGACGATCCGGCGACGTCAGGGTTCGGCGCCATGTCCCACAGCTTGTCGAACGAGAAGAGTCCCGACGCGAGCGCCATGACCGAGAACACCACGATGATCGCGATGGCGATGATCGAGACGATGATCGCAAAGCGGAACGAAATGTGCGCACCGGCGGCGTTGAGGCCGACGAACGCGACGTAAAGCACGATCCACCAGATCCACATGAGGTTCGACTCGGCGAGCGAGAAGTTCAGCAAACCGCTTGTGACGCCATCGAGATATTGCGCCGAGAAGAACACGACGACAGCCGTGGTCGCGACGTATTCGATGGTCTCAGCGGCACCGGTGACGAGACCGCCCCACGGACCCATTGCTGAGCGAGCGAACGAGTAGGCGCCGCCCGTGTGGGGCATTGCCGCCGACATTTCGCTGATCGAGAAGGTCAGACCGTAGTACATGACGACGAGCACGACGAAGGCGATAAGCATGCCGCCGAAGCCCGCGAAGTCAATGCCGAAGTTCCACCCCGAGAAGTCTCCCGAGATGACCGCGGCTACGGCGAGGCCCCAGAGGCCCCACACTCCAGCCGATCGGCGCAACCCGCGCTTCTCGAAGTACGACTGGTCGACACTGGTGTACGAGACACCGCCGGTCGCCTTGGTTGTTTCCGCCATTCATTCCTCCTGGGGGGTGGTGGGGATGGGTCGGCACGCGGGCGAGAGCGCCACGATGCGCCTTGGCACATGAGCATGGCCGTAAAGGTCGCCCTTGTCCACCATTAGAAACGAAAACTTCCGTCGAGTCTTGGGTCAGCAGTGGGGCCCTGTGGTACTAATGGTCGACACTCGCGCCAAGGGAGGCTCCATGTCTGCAGCACCGACGACGGTTCGCTCGGGAAATCTGACGATCGCTGAGCTCGAAAGCCTCATCGATGCGGGGGAGGTCGACACCGTCATCGTCGCCTTTGCCGACATGCAGGGCCGCCTCGTCGGCAAGCGGGTATCGGCTCGCCTCTTCCGTGAAGAGGTCGCCGCTCACGGCGCCGAGTGCTGCAACTACCTGCTCGCTGTCGACGTCGAGATGAACACGGTTGCGGGCTACGCACTGTCGTCGTGGCAGACCGGATACGGCGACATGGTCATGCAGCCCGACATGGGCACGCTGCGACGCATCCCGTGGCTGCCGGCGACCGCGCTCGTGATCGCCGACCTCAAGCGCATGGACGGCGGCCCCGTTGCCCCGAACCCTCGCCAGATTCTGCAGCACCAGATCGACCGCCTCGCCGAGCACGGCCTCGTGCCCTACGTGGGCACCGAGCTCGAGTTCATCGTCTTCGACGAGACCTACCGCCAGGCCTGGGCCAAGGGCTACGACAACCTCACCCCCGCGAGCGACTACAACATCGACTATGCGCTGCTCGCCTCGAGCCGCATGGAGCCGCTGCTTCGCGACATTCGCAATGGCATGGATGGCGCCGGCATGTACTGCGAGGGTGTCAAAGGCGAGTGCAACCTCGGTCAGCAAGAGATCGCCTTCCGCTACGCGCACGCTCTCGCGACGTGCGACAACCACGTCATCTACAAGAACGGCGCGAAAGAGATCGCCGACCAGCACGGTAAAGCGCTGACCTTCATGGCGAAGTTCAACGAGCGAGAGGGCAATAGCTGCCACATTCACTTGAGCGTGCGCGGCACCGATGGGTCGGCGGTCATGGCGGGCGACGGCGCACACGGCTTCTCGCCGCTCATGGAGCACTGGCTCGCCGGTCAGCTTGCCGCCATGCGTGAGCTCAGCCTCTTCTTCGCGCCCACGATCAACTCGTACAAGCGCTACGTGCCCGGCAGCTTTGCGCCCACGGGCATCGCGTGGGGCTTCGACAACCGTACGTGCGCCTTGCGTGTCGTCGGCTCGGGCCACAGCCTGCGCATCGAGAACCGCGTGCCCGGAGGCGACGTCAACCCCTACCTTGCGACGGCGGCCATCATCGCCGCTGGTCTCTACGGCATCGAGAACAAGCTCACGCTGCCCGAGATCTTCACGGGCAACGCCTACGCGGCCGACTTGCCGCGTGTGCCCTCGACGCTGCGCGACGCGGCCGAGCTGTTTTCGGGCTCCGCACTCGCGCGCGCCGCGTTCGGTGACGAGGTCATGGCGCACTACCTCAACATGGCGGCCGTTGAGCTGTCGGCCTTTGACGCGGCGATTACCGACTGGGAGCGCATCCGTGGCTTCGAACGCTTCTGAGTCGGGTGCCGTCGCGGGTCGTCGTCCCGTCATTGGGCTGACGACCTATCTTGAGCAGACGCAGTGTGGAGTGTGGGATGTTCCCGCCGCGTTCTTGCCGAAGGTCTACTTCGAGGCGGTCTCGCGTGCGGGCGGCATCGCCGTGCTGGTGCCCCCGCAACCACTGGATGAGGCCGGGGCCGACGCCGTGCTCGACGGGCTCGACGGCATCATCTTGACCGGCGGCAAAGACGTCGACTCGCGGCGCTACGGACAAGATCCGCACCCCACGAACGATGCCCCTCGGCTCGATCGCGACGCGATCGAAGATGTCTTGCTCTCGCGAGCGATCGCCCGCGACATTCCGTTTCTCGGCATCTGCCGCGGCTTGCAAGTGCTCAACACCACGCTCGGCGGCAGCTTGATTCAGCACTTGCCTGACGCCATCGGCTCGACCCGCTACAACGCGGGCGGGGGAGTATTCACCGCGAACCCGGCAATCATCGAGCCCGGCACGAAGACGGCCGCGCTGCTCGGGGATCGCGTGACCGTGCAGAGCTACCACCACCAGGCGATCGACGAAGTGGCCCCCGGCCTCACGGTGAGCGCGCGCGGTGACGACGGCATCATTCAGGCTGTCGATGTTGACGCCATGACCTTTGGCGTCGCCGTGCAGTGGCACCCCGAAGAGTCGGCAGCCGAAGACGCGCGACTCTTTGCGGGTCTCGTCGAGGCCGCGGTGCAGTACCGAGAAACCCGAAAGGCCATGGCATGAGCGAGACCACGCTCGTCAACCCCGCCGACGAGACCGTCATCGGCACCGTGCGGCACACGACGCTCGACGAGGTGGACGCGGCCATTGCGCGCGCCGTCGTCGCGCAGAAGGCATGGTTTGCGCTCGCTCCCGTTGATCGCGCTCGCGCGCTGCGGCGCTTTGCGGCCACGGTCGACGCGCACATCGACGAACTCGCTGAGCTCGAAGTGCGCAACTCGGGCCACCCGATCGGCGCGGCTCGCTGGGAGGCGGGCAACGTTCGTGACGTGCTCGACTACTACAGCGGAGCGCCCGAGCGCATGATCGGCCAGCAGATTCCCGTGGCCGGCGGCCTCGACGTGACTTTCCACGAGCCGCTCGGTGTCGTCGGCGTCATCGTGCCGTGGAATTTCCCCATGCCGATCGCGGCATGGGGCTTCGCTCCCGCGCTCGCGGCGGGCAATGCCGTGGTGCTCAAGCCCGCCGACTGGACCCCGCTGACGGCCATCCGTCTCGGTGAGCTCGCGCTCGAGTCGGGGCTTCCCGAAAACCTGTTCCAGGTGTTGCCGGGTCGCGGCTCTGTCGTGGGCGATCGATTCGTCACGCACGAGCAGGTGCGCAAGGTCGTCTTCACGGGCTCGACCGAGGTTGGCAAGCACGTGATGGCCGGATGCGCGGCGCAGGTGAAACCTGTCACGCTCGAGCTCGGCGGCAAGAGTGCGAACATCGTCTTTGCCGACGCTGATCTCGAGGCAGCAGCATCCGGAGCCCCGGGCGCGGTGTTCGACAACGCCGGGCAAGACTGCTGTGCGCGGTCGCGACTGCTCGTGCAGCGCAGTGTGCTCGACCGTTTTCTCGAGTTGCTTGAGCCAGCCGT
>NZ_JANRKZ010000212.1:0-10231 GCF_033763155.1 Microcella sp. | reverse complement strand
GTCAGGCCCACACCAAGCAGGGCGAAGACGAGGCCCAGCAACGCCGCGACGTCTTCGAGCAACACGACCGGAAGCTCGGGGGCTTTAGCGCGGCGAATGAACTGAATCCAGCCCTGGGTGCCGCGCACGTGGTTCGACTCTCGCACGGCCGTACGCAACGAAAACGACTCGAGACCGATGGCAATGAGCAGCACGACAATCGGCAGCCACGCGTTCTCGAGGGGGTGTGGCTCTTGCAGCTTGCTGACGCCTTCGTAGAGCGAGAACACTCCACCGATTGAGAACAGGATGATCGCGACAACGAAGGCATAGACGTAGCGTTCGCGGCCGTAGCCGAACGGGTGCTCGCTGTCAGCGGCTTTGCGTGCGCGTCGCCCACCGAGCAGCAACAGCAGTTGGTTGCCCGCGTCGGCAACCGAGTGCACGCTTTCGGCGAGCATCGCGCTGGAGCCCGAGACCAGGAAGGCGACGAATTTGGTGACGGCGATTCCGGTGTTGGCGAGCAACGCCGCAATGATCGCCTTGGCCCCGCCGGATGCACTCATGAGAAGGCCTCGACGGGGCCGCGGCGAGAGATCACCAGAAGACGGCGAGCGCGATGTTGACGAGCGCGAGGCCGCCGGCGGTGTGGAAGAACGGCAGCAGTTCGCGGCCGCCGCCGCCGGGAGTCTTGCGCTGCTTGAGGAAGCCCAGAAGCGCGACCACGAAGATCACGACCGCGATCGTCAGCTTGACGCCGATCTTGGCGTAGTTGAGGTCGTCATCGTCGCCGCCCATTTCGGCAAGGCCCACGAGCGTCAGTCCGGTCACCAGCTGGGTGATTGCTCCGCCCAACACGACGGGAAACGCGAATTGGCCCTTCCAGCGTGCCTGCATGAGGAACGGGCCCACGATGGCGGCGAGGCCGATGAAGTGGCCGACAAGAATGACGGAGTGCAGAACGTCCACGAGTCTCTCCTAGAACGACAGTGCAACGGTGCGACACAGAACCGTGCCGCGTCACAGCGTAGTGACGACGAGCGGCAATCTCGCTAGTCCGCGCCCCGAATGACAAAGACGTCGGTCGGGGGGTTGGCATCGTCGCGCGGCGCAGCGAGCTCGGGTTCGAGAACGATGTCGGATGCGTCGGGCGCTACGTCGCGGATGCGCGCGCGAGCGACCTCGAGAATGAAGACGATGTCGGCCGTCGGAGTCGCGGGGGCGAAGCCAAGGCGAGCGGTGACCAGCACGGCTCCGTCGGCGAGCTCGTGCACCGCGACGGCGCCAACCGACTGAACACCGGCCGTCGCGATGAGCGCGTCGCGGATCGTGGACTCGGTCATGACTGCCTCCCCGTGCGCTGAACTTCGGTTGCGGACTCGCCACCAACCTACACTCGTGCCATGAGCGCAACTCTTCCGGCCATCGCAATCATCGGCACCGGTTCGATGGGCGGTGCGATCGCTCGCGGACTCCACCGAGTGCCGGAGGGTGCCGCTCAGCTGCGCGTTACCACGCGCACCGAGTCGTCGGCGGCGGCCTGGCGTGCCGAGGGCATCGAGGCGCGCGCGACCGAGCACGATACCGAGGCCAACAATTGGGCGGTGACGGATGCCCGCATCGTGGTGCTCGGCGTGAAACCCGCGCAGATCACGGCCGTGCTCGCCGAACTCGGCCCGAGCCTGCACCCCGATGCGCTCATCGTCAGCGTCGCGGCGGGCATCACGACCGAGGCCATGCAGTCGGTCGTGCCCAACCCCGTCGTGCGCGCCATGCCGAACACTCCGGCGTTGATCGGCCGTGCCGTCACGGGAATCAGTGGCGGATCGCGGGCAACGGCAGCCCACCTCGCGCTCGCTGACGACGTGTTTCGCACGGTGGGCACCGTGGTTGAGCTTCCCGAAGCGCAGATCGACGCACTCTCGACGATCAGCGGCTCGGGGCCTGCGTATCTCTTCTTGCTCGTCGAAGAATTCACCCGCGCGGCCGAGGCGATGGGCTTCGAGTCACACGTTGCGGCAGTGCTCGTGCAGCAGACCGTGATCGGTGCGGCGATGTTGCTTGATGAGACGGGCGACGACCCTGCCGAGCTCCGGCGGCGGGTTACCAGTCCGAAGGGCACGACCGAGCGCGCCATTGCCGTGCTCCAGGAGGCGCGCCTCGACGATCTCTTTGAGCGGGCCGCGCGCGCCGCCGAGGAACGCGCAAGGCAACTGGCCGCTGGCGCATAGGGCGCACATAGAGTTCGCATAGGGTCGCGGCCGAGGGTGATGCCGTTGATCCGCGAACCGTCGCGGGTCCCTGACGTAGAGGGAGCATCCCGATGGCGAAGAACGACGACATCACCCCCGAGCCGGCCGCTGACGCGACGGTGACCCCCGAACCGACTGCGACCGCCGCGCCTGCGGCGAAGCGCTCGGGCGCCCCGAAGGCACTCGCGATCACCGGCATTGCCGTGGGGTCAGTGCTGGTGCTGGGCCTGACCTTCGCGGGCGGCACGGCCCTCGGCCGCGTGTTGCCCGACGGCCCGGGTGGTCATGGCGACCAGGGCAGCGACTCGGCCATGGGCCCGCGGGGCGACCGCGGCGAGATTGCCGAGCGCATTGGCGACCGCATGGATGAACGGGCCGAGAACCGTGACCAGCGCGCCGAGAATCGTGAGGAGCGCCGCGCGCAGTTCGAGCAGTGGCTCGAAGAGCAGGGTATTGACCCCAGCACGATCCCTGGCCCGCCGATGCCGGGTGAGCCCACCGAGTAGCCCCCCACGACAGCGATCGGTTCGCGTTCTCGCCGGGGCTTCCTCCGCCTCAGTTGTCGAGCGACGCGAACCGATCGATGTCGGCTTCGGTGCCCGAGACGATGATGAGGTCGTGGTTTGAGACCACGGTCTGCTCGGTGGCATAGGTAAAGGGCTTGCCCGGGCTCTTCACGCCCACGACCGTGATGCGGTACTTCGAGCGCACCTGCGACTCGGTGAGCGAGAGCCCGCGAATGGGCTTGGGCGGGTACATCTTCACCAGCACGAAATCGTCGTCAAACTCGATGAAGTCGATCATGCGGCCCGAGAGCAAGTGCGCCACACGCTCGCCAGCTTCGGCTTCGGGATAGATCACGTGGTTGGCGCCGATGCGGGCCAAGATCTTGCCGTGCGATTGACTGATCGCCTTCGACCAAATCTGCGGAATCTTGAGGTCAACGAGGTTCGCCGTGATCAGCACACTTGACTCGATCGATGAGCCGGTCGCGACAACGGCGATGCTGAACTCGTCGGCGCCGATCTGGCGCAGGGCATCCAGAGACCGCGCGTCGGCTTGCACCGCGTGGGTGACGCGCTCGGCCCACTTCTGCACGAGGTTGGGGTCGTCGTCGACCGCCAGAACCTCGCGCCCGAGGCGCTGCAGTTGACCAGCGGTCGCCGCCCCGAAGCGCCCGAGGCCGATCACGAGCACGGGAGCGTCGTGGCGAATTCTCTCAACCAACGATGGGCCTCTCTTCTGGGCGCCGGAATAGCTGCCGACGCTGGCTGGCGGCGAGGGCCGCGGCGAGGGTCACTGTACCAACGCGCCCTGCCCACATGGTGGCCGCAAGCACATACTTCGCCGCGTCAGGAAGATCGTTGCTCGTGAGCCCGGTCGAGAGACCACACGTCGCGAACGCCGAGATGACGTCAAACAGCACGAAATCGAGGGGGGCCTTGGTGATGTGCAGCACGATGACCGTCGAGGTCGCGACGATCGTGGCGCCCCACAGCACGACGCTCACCGAGAGCCTCAAGACGTCGTTCGGGATGCGACGCTCGAAGGCCTCCATGTCGTCGACGCCGCGTGCCTCGGCGACGGCGGCGAAGAACAGCACCGCGAGCGTCGTCACTTTGATGCCACCGGCGGTGGATGCTGAGCCGCCGCCCACGAACATGAGCATGTCGAGCACGAGCAGGGTCGAGCCGTTCATCTCGCCGATGTCGACCGTGCTGAGCCCGCCCGAGCGCGACATGATCGACGTAAACAGCGCGGTCATGGGCCGCGTGACGCCGTCTTGGCCGCCGAGCGTCGCGGAGTTCTGCCATTCCAAGAAGCCGATGGCGAGCGCCCCGACGCCAATGAGAATGAGCGTGGTGATGAGCGTCACACGCGCGTGCAGGGTGAGTCGCGCGCGCGTGCGCAGCCAGCGGGCGAGCGCGAAGATGACCGGAAAGCCGATGGCGCCGAGAAACACGGCGATCGAGAGAACCGAGAGCATCCACGGGTCGCTCGCGAAGCGCTCCATGCCGGGCGTGAACGGAACGAAGCCCGTGTTGGTGAAGGCCGAGAGGGCGAGATAGAAGCCCTGCCAAATGGCCGACCACGGGTCGAAGCCCTCGATGAGCAAGCGCGGCACGATGAGCGCGGTGATGACGAGCTCGATGACAATGGCGCTCGCGGCAACGGTGAACAGCAGGCCGCCGATTTCGCCGAGGCGAACCGCTTGCGACTCGGCAACGGGTCGTGCGTGCACGCGCGCGGCATTCGTGTCGCTCGCCGCGATGAGCTTGGCGCGCAGCCCGATGCGTCGAGCCGCGATGAGGCCCAGGATGCTCGCCATGGTCAGCACGCCGATGCCACCGATCTGCATCGCGAGAATGATCACGATGTTGCCGAAGGGTGACCAATAGGTCGCCATGTCGACGGTCGCGAGCCCGGTCACGCACACGGCCGACACTGCGGTGAACAGCGCGTCGGCAAGGGGCGCGCTTGAGCCGACTCCCGCTTTGGCGATCGGCAACGTCAAGAGCAGCGTCGTGATGAGAATGAGCGCCGTGAAGATGACGATCGCGAATCGCGCGGGAGACGCGGTGAACGAGTCGGTAAACGCCACCCACGCGCGAGCGAAGGGGTTCGCCTGGCCGTCGCGCCGGTTGCCGCGAATGCGGTTCGTTGTAGACATCGGGGCTCCTCACCGGCCAACGGACCGCCCCTGATGGTACTCCCGGCCGGGGCTGACTAGCCTGGTGGCATGGCCGACATCTTCGACGTGATCGCCGACGCCACCCGTCGGGAACTGTTGCAGCACTTGCTTGACGCTTCTTTGCGGGGTGAGGGTGTCGCAGGGGAGTTGAGCGTGAGCGAACTCGTCGACCGCATGGACGCGACGCAGCCGACGGTGTCAAAGCACCTCAAGGTGTTGCGCGATCACGGACTCGTCACCGTGCGCGACGAAGGTCAGCACCGCTACTACACCGTCGACTCGGCGCCCCTCGAAGAGGTTGAAGACTGGATCATTCCCTTTCTCAGTGCCGACTTCGACCCCGACAACGATGGCTCTCCCGTTTTCGCCGCGTGGGCCGGCGCCAACGTGGCGGGCGCGGGCAGCTCGGTCGGGCGTGTTGCCGCCGATGCCTCGCACCAAGCGCGCACGATCATCGAGGGAGCGCAAGAGAAACTGCACGACGTGCAAGAGGCCGTGAGCAAGCGGCTGCCGTGGAAGAACCAAGACTGACGAGGCGTCACCCCCCTTTTCGGGCGTCTTTACACGAGTCACACCAGCCCCTACTCTGAACTTCGTGCACACGCGCCACGAGGGTGCTGTGCGCGTGAACGACAGGATGACTGCCCATGACCCGCGATCTGTCTGACGTGCGGTTTCTCACCGTTGCCGAGGTAGCCGACATGATGCGCGTCTCAACGATGACCGTGTACCGCATGGTGCACGCCGGCGAGTTGCCCGCGATTCGCTTTGGGCGCAGCTTCCGCATCCCCGAATCGGCCGTTGTTGCGGCCATCGAGATGCCCGTCGCCGACGTCGGCTAGACTCGGTCGGTACATGACACGGTCCTGAACGGGCCGTTGCTCCCGTTCAGTCGACGATCAGAGGATTTTCCATGGGTTCTGTCATCAAGAAGCGCCGCAAGCGGATGGCGAAGAAGAAGCACCGCAAGCTGCTGCGCAAGACGCGTCACCAGCGTCGCAACAAGAAGTAGGGCATCGGCCCCATACGAAGCGCCCGGCCACTTGGTCGGGCGCTTTCGTCTTTCTGCTGGGTTTACTGGTGCAGGGCTTATGCCTGCGGGGGCGTGCTCTCGCCATCGCGACGACGGCGACGGGATGACCGCGGCCGGTCGCGCATCACGGGCCAGCCGCGCGCCTGCGCGTAGCGGGCAAGCGCGGCGTCGGGGTTCACGACTTGCTGGTGGCCCACGAGCTCCAGCAGGGGGATGTCGTTGCGCGAGTCGCTGTAGGCCCAGCAGTCGGCGAGCTCGGCGCCCTTCTCGGCGGCGAGTCGGGCGGCCGCCTCGGCCTTGTGCGGGCCGTGCATGACCGAGCCAACGAGCGCGCCCGTGAAGACGCCGTCGACGCTCTCGATGTGCGTGCCCATGGCGCCCGTGAGCCCGAGCCGCTCGGCGATGACGCGCGCGCACGCGTGCGGTGTCGCCGTGATGACCCACACTTCGTGACCCTGAGCGATGTGATCGTGGGCCCGCGCGACGACCTGCTCGTGCAAGAGCCCCACGAGCGACGAGTCATACGTTTCTTCGGCGATCTCATCGAGCTCGGCGACCGAGTGGCCGGCGATGAGTTCGAGAGCGCGATCGCGCACCGCGAGCTGGTGCTGGTGGTTTTCGCCGACGGAGGTGAATCGGGCCTGTTGCCAGGCAAAGCGTGTGAGGTCGCGCCAGCCGAGGTGTCCCCGCTTCCAGGCCGTGCGACCGAGGTAGTAGACGCTCGCGCCACGCAGCAGAGTGTTGTCCACGTCGAAGAACGCGATCACGGGGGCGGAGGCGGGAGCGCGCCCGGCGGGGCCGGCGTCGCTGACGGGGGTGGACATCCCCTCCAGCATAGGCACCTGCCTATGCTGGGGTCGTGCCCCCCGCCGCCGTGCCCTCCATCACCCTGACTCTGATCGGCAAGCCGGGCTGTCACTTGTGTGATGACGCCCGCGAGGTCGTCACCACGGTGCTTGCCGGGCGCGACGCGGTGCAGTTCGACGAGCGGTCGATTCTCGACGACCCCGAGTTGCACGATCGCTACTGGGACGAAATTCCGGTCGTGCTCATCGACGGTGACGTACACACCATTTATCGCGTGGATGCCGAGCGCTTGCAGGCGGCGCTCGCCGAGAGGGGGCACTGATGTGCGGACGCTATGCCAACACCAAGAGTGGCGAAGAGCTGGGGCAGTACTTCGAAGCCGATGAGGTCGACGACGTCGCGATGCCCCCGAGCTGGAACATTTCGCCCACGCAGCAGGTGCCGATTGTCGTCGACCGGGTGCCGAAAGACGACCCCGAGGGGATGCCCTCCCGCCTGGTCACGACAGCGCGCTGGTCACTCGTGCCGCGGTGGAGCCCCGAGCTCACCTCGAAGTACCCCACCTTCAATGCGCGTAGCGAGACCGTGAGCGAGAAGAACACGTTCAAGGGCGCGCTCGTAAAGTCGCGCGCGATCTTGCCCGCCGATGGTTACTACGAGTGGCACACCGTCGGCACGACCAAGACCCCGCACTTCATCACCGACCCCGAGGCGGGCGAGCTCGCGATGGCCGCCCTCTATTCGTGGTGGCGAGCTCCGTTTGCTGAGGGGGCGGAGCCCACGCCGTGGGTGCTCACGGCCACGATGCTGACGCGGGATTCCGTGGGGCCGACGGCGAGCATCCACGATCGGGCGCCGGTGATGCTACCGCGCGAGGTGTGGGATGAATGGCTTGACCCGACGGTCGAGGGCGATCAGTCGCTCGTCGACATGGTGGTGGCCGAGAGCGAGCAGGTGCTCGAGCGGCTTGAGCTGTACCCGGTTGCTCCATTGCGGGGCGACGGTCCGCACCTCATCGAACCGGTCTAACCGTGCGTTAGCACTGCCCCCACTGGCCGAGCCCCTGCGACTGGGCCTCGCGCTCGGCAATCACGAAGTCGTCGTAGTAGCGGTCGTTGGGCTCAACGACAAGGGCCTCGGCGTAGCCCTGGGCGACGAGTTCGTAGTTGATAAACGTGCCGTCGGTCGTGAAGAGGTACATGAGTTCGCGGTCGTATTGGTCGCGCGGGTCGCGGTCATAGGCGTAGCTCAGCGTGCTGCCGCGCGGCGCCAAGGCCGCGAGCGCATCTTCGGCCTCGGGGCCGAAGCACTCGACGTCGGGGTACACCTCCGGGGTGTCGATGCCCACGAGTCGCACGCGCAATTCGACGCCGTCGACCTCGAGCCGCAGCGTGTCGCCATCGGTGATGCCCACGACGGTGCCGGTTCCCTCGGCCGACGCTGCGGGAACTCCCGGTTGCAGTGGCACGCTGGGCTCGCCGGTCTGCAGGCAGCCGTCGATCGAGCCGAGCAGGCCCACGAGAGCGAGGGCGGCGAGCGGACGCAGGGTGGCGGCAATCATGCTGTGAGGCTACCGGGCGCCCCCTGACACGTCGCGCGCGCGGGGTTAGGCTGGCGAACGCCGACCGGTTGAGCGGCCCGGCAGCGAAGGAGCAGCATGGCACGCGCATCGTCGCCCTCACCCGGCATTGACCCTCGCTACCCCGAAGCGTTTCAACGCGGGGGCGCCGCGACAGGCCCTGTCGTTGACGGAGCCAGCGCGGTGCGCACGCACGCGGCGTCGCGCCCCGCGCCCGCGTCGGCCCCGGGGGTGCGCGACAGCCTCAGCGATACCCCCGCGAGAAACGATCGGGTGACGGATGCGCAGCTCGACGTCCCCGCCGACCGCCAGCACTTCGAACTCATCGTCGCGGGCAACCCGTGGCTGAGGTCTCTCTGGATCGTCGGAGCCGTCGCGACTCTCGCCGGCTTCGCGCTGACGGTCTATGCCGAGTTCGCGTTTAGCGTGCCGCCCGCCTCGGGAATCTACGACCCCAGTGTCTACGTCGTGCCGCGTATTGCCGATGCCGCGGCGCTGCCGCTCGTCATCGCCGGCGTCATCGCGCTCGTCGCGGCGACGGCCCTGCGCATCGTCGCCTGGCGGCCGTCGCGCGTGACCGAGGTCAGTCCCGAATAAGCGCCCTAACGCTGGCAGCTCGGGCAGAACCACGTGATGCGCTCGGAGAGCGCATCGTCTCCCAGTAATCCCCGTTCGACGGTCGTGCCACAGCGGCGACACGGGCGACCGTCGCGGTGGGCAACCCACAGGCGTTCGCCGCGACGGGTGTTGCCCGTGGTCGTGCGCTCGTCGCGGTCGCGGTTGGCACGAATGAGCCGCACACCGAGATCGAGTGCGGCGGCAGCATCCACCTCACCGGTCGGGGTTTCGGGCCGCACGCCGCGCAAGAAGAGCAACTCGTTGCGGTAGTCGTTGCCGAAGCCGGCAACGATGCGCTGGTCGAGCAGGGCGAGACCGATGGGCCTCTCGGGGTCGGCGGTGAGACGGCGCAGCGCCTCGTCGCGGTCAAAGTCGTCGCGCAAGGGGTCGGGGCCCAGGTAGCCGATCACCTCGTCTTCGGCATCACGGGCAACGAGCTCGAGCACTCCGAGTGCGAAGCCCACGGCTTGCCACGGCGTGCCCTCGCTCGCGGTCGTTTCGAGCACCATGCGCGCTTCGAAGGCGGGGCGGCGCCAGCGCTCGCCGCGGCGCATGACGTGCCACGCGCCCTCCATCTTGAGGTGCGAGTGCACCGAGACGTCGCCGATGCGCATGAGCAAGTGCTTGCCGTAGGCCACGACCTCGTCGACGCGTTCACCGCTGAGGTTGGCCGTCGCGAAGCGCGGCACGCGCACATCGCTGCGCAGCACGGTCTGCCCCGCGAGCGCGGCGTGCAGTCGCGCCGCCGCGCGGTGAACGGTGTCGCCTTCGGGCATCGATCGCTCCTAGATCCGAATGCGCAGGCCCTGCGGCGTCGCGACAAAGCCCGCAGCCTGCAGAGCCTCGGCCAGCGGCGTGCCAAAAACGCTCGCACCATTGACGCGTTCGACGCGCAGCGACCGCAGGCGCGCGCGCACGACCGCTGCGAGTTCGACGGCCGCGGCCTCGAGCACGGCGGGCTCATCGGTGAAGGTGAGCACGCTCTTGCCCCCGCGTTCGAGGTAGAGCGCGAGGTGCCCGTCGACGAGAGCGACGAGAGCTCCGGCTTTGCGTCCTGGCCGGTGCGCGGTCGACCCCGCGGCGGCGTCGGGCTGACTCGCCGGCCACGAGAGGGCCGCACCGAAGGGGTTGGCCGGGTCGGTTGCGGCGAGAACGATGGGTGCCAGGGCGGGGGCCGCATCCGCGTCTCGACCATAGGTGCGCACGCGGTCGATCGTGGCGGGGGTCGCGAACTGGGCCGCGCCGAGGCCCTCAACGATGTAGCCGCGGCG
>NZ_JANRKZ010000211.1:0-2327 GCF_033763155.1 Microcella sp. | reverse complement strand
TCGAACCGGCGGGATCAACGGCGTTCGAAACAGCTCCAGCCGAGCACCCAGCTAAAGCAAGGGAAATCAAACCCACCGTCGCGGTCACTTGAGCTGGACGAATGATTCGCTTAAGGACCCTAGAGACCATGATTGCCTTTCCGACAAATCGTCGACAGTGTGCTCAACATCGTCTCACGAGCTTTCCTCCAACATCCAATCTATGGGAGAAACGACCATGAAAAATTCACCGACAAGATCAGGCTTGGCCGCCGTTGTCGTCGCAATCGTCATCGTGCTTGGCGGTGCCAGCCCGGCCAGCGCGATCACCCAAAACCTCGGCTCACATAGCTGCAACGGTGCGGGCATCTTCACAAACAGCAGGACAACCTTCGGAACGTCTCACAACGTTTGGGTCAGTTCCAGCAACAACCAGGGCACGTCCTGGACTGGAAATGCCGTCTATCGGATTCGATCCTTTGTATCCACCATGCAGAGTGCGAATGCGACCTACATCACGGCAACGAACATCGACTGGGCCCAGAAGGGTTGCTACTACTAACTGCTAGAAAAGGCCGCCCGGAGAACGCCTTCTCGAATTGCGTTGGCGTTCATCACCGCGGATCCTGCGCCTCGAATACCGAGGAGAAAACGCGGCGGCCCGCCACCCACGTGCCGACATTCTTCGTCGCGTGGATGCTCTCCGCCGGCCCCGCGAACGGGTCGCGATCGGTCGCGGCCAGGTCGGCGACCGCCCCGACCTCGATGACGCCGGTGACGAGCGCGTCGCCCGGCCCGCGCCCGTTGATGAACGCCGAGCCCGCGGTGTAGGCGTCGAGCGCCTCGGAGAGGGTGAGCGCCTCGTGCACGAGCAGCGGCTCGGGGTCGTGCTCGGGGTCGTCGGCGGGCAGGGTGCGGTTCACCGCCACGTGGATGGCCTGCCACGGGTCGGGGGTGGAGACGGGCCAGTCGCTGCCGGCGCACAGGCGCGGGCGAGCATCCGTCGCCGCGGCGCCCTCACCGGCGTTGCCGTCACCGGCACCGACACGCGGGGCATGAGCTCCGCCGTGCAGGATGCTCGCAAACGGGTATTGCGTCTCCGCGCGCTCGGCGCCGACGATCGGCACCGTGAGCTCGCGCATCTGCGGCTCGTTGCACGCCCACAGCGCTTGCATGTTGGCGGTCACGCCGATCGCGGCGAAACGCGCCACGTCGTCGGGGTGCACGAACTGCAGGTGGGCGAGGTGGTGGCGACGGGCATCCGTCGACGGGCGCGAGGCCCAGTCGTTCGTGGCCGCCGCTGACTCGAAGGCGTCGAGGGCGTCGCGCACCGCGCGGTCGCCGATGACGTGCACGTGGGCGCTGAAGCCGGCGGCGTCGAGCGCCATGATCGCGTCGGTGAGCGCCTGACCGCCGACAAACGCGATGCCGGTCGGATGCTCGCTCTCGCCCGCCTCTCCCCGGTACGGCTCGAGCATCGCCGCCGTGCCGTTCTCGACGACCCCGTCGGCCATGATCTTGACGGCACTGAGCCGGAATCGGGGCGGCGTTTCGGAATACCCGGGCCCGAGTTCAGCCGCGTGCGCCTCGCGCTTCGCGACGAGCTCGGGCACTTGCTCAACGCCGCGAGCGCGATCCCACCACAGGGCGCCGACGACGTCGACCGTCAGCCGCCCCTCCGCGAGGGCGCGGCGGTAGACGAGCGCGGTGTCGCTCGCGCCGAAGTAGTCGCCCACGATGGCGTCCTGCCACGCCGTGATGCCGAACGAGTGCGCGTAGCGTTGCGCTTCGAACAGCGCGGCAAACTCGTCATCGGGCGTTGCGGCGGGAGCGACCGCGGCGACGAGCGATGCCGCACCCTCGTGCAAGGTTCCTTGCGGTGAACCGTCGGGCAGGCGCTCGATGCGACCGTCGGCGGGGTCAGGGGTGTCGGCGGTGATGCCCGCGAGGGCGAGCGCGGCCGAGTTGGCCCACGCGCCGTGGTGGTCGCGGTTGTAGAGAAAGACGGGGCGAATGGGCTCGATCGCGTCGAGCTCGGAGGCGGAGGGCGTGCCGCCGGCGAAGGCGCTCATCGCCCAGCCGCCGCCCGTGATCCAGGCGCGCGAGGCATCGCAGCCGCGGGGCGGATTGAGTTGGGCGTATGCGGTGATGAGCCGGGCGTAGTCCTCGGCCGATGAGCCCTCGCTGAGGTCGCAGCCGAGCCGTTCGAGTCCGCCTTGGATGGGATGGATGTGCGCGTCGACGAAACCCGCGTGCAGCATCCCGCCCGCCAGATCGACCACCTCGGTGTCGGGGCCGCGCCAGGCACTGAGGTCAGCATCCACCGCCGCAATGCGGCCGTCGACAAC
>NZ_JANRKZ010000210.1:0-4760 GCF_033763155.1 Microcella sp. | reverse complement strand
GCGCTGCGGCGACCTCGGCCCCTACCCGGCCATCGCCCTCGACGCGCACAAGCGCCCCGTCGACACCGTCACGAGCAACCTCGGGCACCTGCTCGGCACGGGCCTGCTCGACGCCGAGCAGTCGGCCCTCGTCGCCGCTCGCCTCGCGTCGCCCGAACTCAACTCGGGCTACGGCTTACGCACGATGTCGACGGATGCCGCCGGTTACTGGCCCCTCAGTTACCACGGTGGCTCTGTCTGGGCGCACGACACCGCCATCGCTATCGCGGGCCTCGCCAAGACGGGGCATCGGGATGCCGCCGCGTCACTCGCCGAGGGCTTGCTGCGGGTGGCCGAGTCGGCCGGCTTCCGCATGCCTGAGTTGCACAGCGGCGACCCCGCGAGCACCTCGGCGCGACCCGTGCCCTACCCCGCGTCGTGCCGCCCGCAAGCGTGGTCAGCGGCCGCCGCGATCGTCGTTCTCGAGGCGCTGCGCTGAGTGCCCGGGCGCTGACTCGGAGTCGTCGAGCGCTGACTGGGAATCGTCGGGCTCCGCGGCGCGCTCGGCGAGCGAGCGCCGCACGGCCGGCGCGAGCACGATCGCCGCGATGACCGCGAGCACGACCAACAGCACGACGAGCACGCCGCCCGTGAGAATGACGATCGAGACCGGGTCGATCACTTAGCGCCCCATCTTGCTGAGCTGCGCGACAACCTGCCGCGCAATGTTGCGGCCAGCCCGGTTGGCGCCAATCGTCGACGCGGCGGGGCCGTAGCCGGCGAAGAACACGCGCGGGTCACGACCCGAGCGGTAGCTGTCGACCGAGACACCGCCCTCTTTCTCGCGCAGTCTGAGCGAGGCGAGGTGGCGCAGCTCGGGGCGAAAACCCGTCGCCCAGATGATGGCATCGGCGGGCAAGCGCGTGCCGTCGTTCCACACGACCGCGTTCGGTTCGATGCGGTCGAACATGGGGCGAAAGTCGAGCACACCACGATCGAGCGCTGCTTGGATGCGTCGGGTGCGCGGCACCCCGGTTCCCGAGACGATGCTCGGCAGGGCGCGGCCTGCCCGCGCGGCCGCGTCTTGCTCGGCCACGGCCTTTTCGCGGGCCTCGAGACTGAGGTCGACCTCGTCGATGAACTCGGGCGGCCGACGGGTCGCCCACGTGACGGTGGCAGCGATTCCCTCGAGCTCAAGAATGAACCCGATAGCACTCGTGCCCGCGCCCACGACCACGACGTTCTGGCGGGCAAACTCTTCGGCTGCCACGTAGTCGCCCGTGTGCACCTGGCGGCCGGCAAACGTGTCGCGACCCGGGTACCACGGCACGAAAGGCGAACCCCACGTGCCCGTGGCATTGACGATCGTCGAGGTGCCGAGTTCGAGCGGACCGTTCTCGGTCGTCAATCGAACGAGCAGGTCGCGACCGAGGTCTTCGACCTGCGTGACGGTCGCCGGTCGCACCACCTGCAAGCCATAGTGCTCTTCGTATTGGCGGTAGTAGTCGGCGACCACATCGCGGGCGGGAGCATGGTGGTCGGCGGTCGAAAAGCTGAGGCCCAGGGCATCCATACCTGGCAGGTCGTTGACCCGGTGGGCCGAGCCCAACCGCAGGGCCTCCCAGCGAAACTGCCAGGCGCCGCCCGTGCTCGGCCCGCGGTCGAGCAACACAAACTCTTGGCCCGCCTCAAGGCCGAGGCGCTTGAGGTAGTAGGCCACCGAGAGCCCCGCTTGGCCCGCCCCGATGACCACGCACGAGGTCGTCAGGTCAGGTTCCGTCACCCGGCCAAGGCTACCGGGTGCAAGGGATGCTGCGGCATGTTCTCCGAGCCGCTGACACGAGCGTGCGTGCTAAACTTCCGCACAGTTTTTCTCCCGTCTCGACTCGGCATTCTGGGGTTCTCCCTAGCTCACCCGACAACACACTGTGAGGGGGTCACGCATGGGGCGCGGCCGACAGAAGGCAAAGCACACCAAGGTGGCGCGAGAGTTGAAGTACTTCACTCCCGACACCAACCTCACTGCGCTCGAACGCGAACTCGCTGCGGCGGCACACGCCGACGAGTACGAAGACAAGTGGGCGCACCTCGTTGACGACGACGAAGACGACTTCGACGACGAAGACGACGCAGAGAACCCCGCGGCTCAGACCGCGTAGGCGATTACTCGGCATGGAAGTGATCCGGTGACCGACGAGAACTCACTCCCGGCAGCGGGCCTTTCGCCTTTGCAGAAAATGATCGCGAAGGCCGTGAGGCGCTCCCGACGCGATCACTCGAAGATCTGCCTTACCCCGTCGAGGGGCCCAGCCTGACGGCGGCTCTCGAAAAAGATCGCAACGCCGACAACCGTTGAGGCAATCGACGCTTCACTGTCGCTCTGCGAGCATCTGTTGCAGCGCGCCGATCACGTCCAGGCGCCACCGAAACTCGACCTTCTCAATCTCGGCCGAGAGCCCGCCTGAGCTGAGCGCGGCAACGTCGATCGATTGGGCAACGGCGACCGGAAGCGGAACTGCTACGAAATCCTCTTCTTCGGCGGTGTAGGCAGGTGCTCGCATGTCAAACTCCACTGCGAAGCTCTCCCAAGCCGCATCGAGCTGATCACCGAGGATTCGCGCTTCATCGTCGCCCGTCGACTTAATCCACGCCTCGACGGAGCCAAAAGCAATGCGGCTCGGCGACTCCGGCGGGAGGCCAACAATGCCAATCACTCCGGACTTCTTGATCCACACGTGCTGTCCTCCCCACAGGCCGTCGCGGGCGGCCCGCCGCCTTGGAACTAGCCGGCGTAGGTGCCGACGAGCTTGACGGCTCCGCCGTTGACGCCCTTGGCTCCCTGCTCGAAGCCCGCGAGGTCGTGGGGGGCCGTCGAGACGCGGCCGACGACCCACGCGGGAACGCCGCGACTCTCGAGCGCGCGGATGACCGAGCTCGCGGTGTCGTGGGCAACCACGGCGAGCATCCCGAGCCCCAGGTTCCACGTGCCCTCGGTCGACTCGAGGGTGTCACCCGCGAGGTCGGCGAGCACGCGGAAGACGGCGGGCGGGCTCCATGAGCCACGGTCGACCTCGACCCAGCTGCCGACGGGGAGCACACGCGCGAGGTTGGCGGCGATGCCGCCGCCCGTCACGTGGCTGAGGGCGTGGATGGCGCCCGGCAACTCGGCGAGCACGTCGAGCAGGGGCGCGGTGTAGAGCGCCGTGGGGGTGAGCAACGTCTGACCCACGACGCCGCCGAACTCGGGCAGTTCGTCGTGGTAGCCGATCGAGCGCGACGCGAGGATGTGCCGCACGAGCGAAAAGCCGTTCGAGTGCAAGCCACTCGAGGCCATCGCCACGACGACGTCACCGCTCTGCACGCGCTCGGGGCCAAGCACCTCATCGGCCTCGACCACGCCCACCGCGGCACCGGCCACGTCGTAATCGTCCGGCCCGAGCAAACCCGGGTGTTCGGCGGTTTCGCCACCCACGAGTGCGGTGCCCGTGGCGGCGCAGGCCTCGGCGATGCCGCGCACGATGTCGGCGATGCGCTGCGGGTGCACCTTGCCGCACGCGATGTAGTCGGTCATGAAAATCGGCTTGGCGCCCACGACGACGATGTCGTCAACGACCATCGCCACGAGGTCTTGGCCGATCGTGTCGTGGATGTCGAGGGCCTGCGCGATCGCGACCTTCGTGCCGACACCGTCGGTGCTCGTGGCAAGCAAAGGGCGGCGGTAGCCGAGCAATGCGCTCGCGTCGAAGAGGCCGGCAAAGCCCCCGACGCCGCCGAGCACCTCGGGGCCGTGGGTCGCACCGACCGAGGCCTTCATGAGCTCAACGGCCCGGTCGCCCGCCGCCGTGTCGACTCCCGCTGCCGCGTAGGAATTTGTCATTCGTTCATCCGTTCCGCGGTCTGACAGACTGGCCTGCGTCACCGTCAACCTTACGGTCTGGAGCGCCCTCCGCATGTGCGGCATCGTCGGTCTCGTTTCATCGAGTCCCGTCAACCAACAGGTCTACGACGCCCTGGCGCTTCTGCAGCACCGCGGGCAAGACTCGACGGGCATCGCCACCGCCGAAGGGCGCGTGTTGCACATGGCCAAGGCCAAGGGGCAAGTGCGCGAGGCCTACCGCACGCGCGACATGCGCAGCCTGCTGGGCACCATGGGACTGGGGCACGTTCGGTATGCCACGCGGGGCTCAGCATCCAGCGAAGAAGAGGCACAGCCGTTCTATGTGAACGCGCCCTACGGCATCATCCTCGTGCACAACGGCAACCTCACGAACACGCGCGAACTCACGCGCGAGCTGTTCGAGGTTGACCGCCGCCACCTCAACACCAACAGCGACACCGAGCTGCTCGTCAACGTGCTCGCGCACGAACTGCAGGCGCAAGTCACCGGAGCCGACTTCGACCCTGACCAGGTGTTTGCCGCGATCACGCGCCTGCACGAGCGCGTCGAGGGCTCGTATGCCGCGATTGCGCTCATTGCCGGTCACGGGATGCTCGCCTTTCGTGACCCGTTTGGCATTCGCCCGCTCGTGCTCGGCCGCCGCACGACGGGCCTCACGGGCGACGAGTGGGTCGTGGCGAGCGAGTCGCTCGTACTCGAAGCCGGCGGATACGAGACCGTGCGCGACGTTGCCCCCGGCGAAGCCGTGTTCATCTCGGCCTCGGGTGACATGGTGGCGAAGCAGTGTGCCGCCAACCCGCGCTTGATTCCGTGCTCGTTCGAATACGTCTACCTGGCACGCCCCGACTCGATCATGAACGGCATCTCGGTCTACGAAGCCCGC
>NZ_JANRKZ010000209.1:0-3989 GCF_033763155.1 Microcella sp. | reverse complement strand
CTCAGGCCCTCGACGCGAGACAGGGTCGCGGGTTTTTCGAGGGCCAGGCCGAGGCCGTGTCGATCGCCACGGTCGAACGCGTTGCCTGCAGTGCGGGCACAGTTGTGCTCACGGTCGACGGCTCTGCCGAAAACGCGGGTCAACCACTCAACCTGGGCCGCGAACGCCGACTCTTCAGCCGCGCACAACGCATCGCCCTCGCAGCCAGGGATGGCGGATGCCGCTGGCCCGGGTGCGAACGACCACCATCGTGGTGCGAAGCGCACCACATCGAGCACTGGCACCGCGACGGCGGACGCACCGATGTCGCCGACGGAGTCTTGCTCTGCCGACATCACCATCTCCTCGCGCACAACAACGGTTGGGAGATTCGGCGCGACGGGCCGCGGTACCTCCTGATTCCGCCCGACCACCCGGGCGGGGCTCCACGAGAGATGCCGACGCGCAGTCGGGCGCTCACGGATGCACTGCGGACGTGAGTGCGCGGGCGTCAGTACGCGGGTCTGAGCGCGCAGGCGTGAGTGCGCGGGCGTGAGTGTGCAGGCTTGAGTACGTAGGCGTGAGTGCGCAGGCTTGAGTACGTAGGCGTGAGTGCGCAGGCGTCAGAGCGCACGCGAGTGCGCGTGCACGTGCGCGCGCGAGTTCAGGCACACGTGAGTGCGCGCTCGTGACAGGCTGAGCACATGAACGCTCGCGCTGACCACGAGCCCGTCGTGCTGGTCACCGGGTTTGAACCCTTCGCCGGAGCACCCGTCAACCCCAGCGGCGAGCTCGTGCGACGCCTGACCGAGCTCGGGCATCCCGACTGCCGCATCGTCGGCGAGGTGTTGCCCGTCTCGTTCGACCGCGCCGCCGGCCTGCTCGCCGCTGCGATCGACGTCCACGACCCCGACATCGTCATCGCCCTCGGACTCGCCGAATCGCGTCACGCGATCACGCCCGAACGCATCGCCATCAACCTCGCCGACGCTCGCATCGCCGACAACGACGGCACCCAACCCCGCGATGCCGAGATCGAACACGGCGGACCAGCCGCACGGTTCACCGGCCTGCCCGTCAAAGCGATCGCCCATGCTCTGGATGCCGCGGGCATTCCCAGCGACGTCTCGCTCACCGCGGGCAGTTACGTCTGCAACCACGTCTTCTACCAACTCATGGGACTTGCGGCCACACGGCCAGGGTTGAGAGCCGGATTCATCCACGTGCCCGCGACACCCCAGTTGGGCGGCAGCCCGCAGTTCACGCTCGATGAGCTCGAGCGCGGTATCCGCATTGCGATCACCACCACCCTGTCAACGCGTGACGACGCCGACCTACCGGGCGGGAGCACCCACTAGGTGAGCGACGGCGAGAACACACCGCGCGGCGCGTCGAGCACGAGCGCCGTCAGCGAGACCGCGACCGCAGGCGGCACAAACGCCAACAGCGAGACCGCGACCAGAGCCGGCACAAACGAAGCAGGCCACGTGAACCGCGCTGTCATCCGGGTAGCGGCGGCGCTCATCGTTGACAGCGCCGGACGCCTGTTGCTTGTCCGCAAGCGCGGCACGAGCGTGTTCATGCAACCCGGCGGCAAGTACGAGCCCGGCGAAACCGGCGCCGAAACGCTCGCACGCGAACTGCACGAAGAGCTGGGGCTCAGGCTCTCCCCCGACAGCCTCGAACCGCTCGGCACCTTCACGGCCCCTGCCGCGAACGAAGCGGGCATGCTCGTCGAAGCCGAAGTCTTTCGTGCCGCCATCACCGAGTCATGGGGCGCCCCGGTTGCGGGTGCCGAGATCGATGAGCTGCGGTGGGTGCATCCGCTCGAGTTTGGCGACCTCGCGATCGCCCCGCTCGTGACCGAACGCATGCTCGACTTGTTGCGCTAAGGGGCAAACAGCGGTGGCCGCACACCGACGCTCAGCGTCCGAGCACACTCATCACCCGCCCACGCTGACCACCCGGCCACACCAACCGCCCGACCACGCTGACCGGTAGCGTGAAGCCATGCCTCTCGAGCTCGACACCTTCGGCGTCACGGCGCTGATTCTCGCGCTCGCAGCTGGCGTGGCGTTTCTTGCCCACCGCGCTCGCCAACCCCTCATCATCGCGTTCATTGTCGTCGGCATCATCGTCGGCCCGAGCGCCCTCGACTGGGTGCACGAAGCAGAAGTTCTCGAACTCTTCGCCGAAATCGGCATCGCGATTCTGCTGTTTTTGGTCGGCCTCAAACTCGACGTCAATCTCGTACGATCCGTGGGCCCCGTCGCTCTCGCCACCGGCCTCGGGCAAATCGCGGTCACCGCCGTCGTCGGCTTCGGCATCGCCCTCCTATTCGGGCTCGACCTGGTGGCCGCGGCCGTTGTCGGCGTCGCGATCACGTTCTCGTCGACGATCATCGTCGTCAAACTGCTGACCGACCATCGCCAACTCGATCAATTGCACGGCCGCGTCGCGCTCGGTCTGTTGATCGTGCAAGACGTCGTGGTCATCATCGTCATGATCGTGCTCACGAGCGTGGGCACGGGCGCCGCCGATGGCGCCACGTTCGATCTGGGCGCTGAAGCGCTGCGCATCCTGTTGGGCGGTGGCGGACTCTTGGTCGGCATCGGCGTCGCCATGCGCTGGGTCTTGCCGTGGTTGCTCGACCGCGTCGCCACGAGTCAAGAACTGCTCATCGTGTGGAGTGTCGCATGGGCCATCGGCGTCGCCGCGCTCACCGACGTGCTCGGGTTCTCGATCGAAGTCGGAGCGTTTCTCGCGGGTTTTGCTCTCGCATCCACGCGCTATCGCGAACAAGTGCACGCCTCACTGAGCGGTTTGCGCGACTTCTTGTTGCTGTTCTTCTTCATCATGCTCGGCGCCGAACTCGACTTTGCCGCCATCGGCGCTCAAGTGCCGCTCGCGATCACGCTGTCGATCTTCGTGCTCGTGGGCACCCCCATCATCATGATCGGCATCATGAGCCTCATGGGCTACCCGGCCCGCGTCGGGTTTCTCGCGGGTCTCGCCATCGCACAGATCAGCGAGTTCAGCCTCATCTTGATTGCGCTCACCCGCGACATCGGGCTCGTGGGTGACGACGTTGTCGGGCTTGTCACACTCGTCGCGCTCATCACCATTGCAGGCTCGAGTTACCTGATTCCCTACTCAGAGCGATTCGCCACCCGACTCGAGCCCGTGCTCTCGCGCCTCCAGCGACGCGCGCCCCGCGAAGCGCGCGCGAGCGAGCAGCAGCACTACGACGCGATCGTGTTCGGGCACGGTCGCTTCGGCAGCCAACTCATTCGCGAACTGGTCGGCGAAGGCTGCCGCGTCTTGCTCGTCGAGTGGGACCCTTTCGCCGAAGTGCGGCTTCAGGATGCTGAGCTCGCCGAACGCGTCGACGTCGTGTTCGGCGATGCCCGCAGTCCGGAGTTTCCCGAAACCTTGCCCGTGCACGACGCCCGTTTCATCATCACCACGGTGCCCGATGTTGACACCAACCTCGTGCTCGCTGCAGCGTTGCGGCGCGCGGGCGCGACGTGCCCCATCGCCGTCACGGTGCACACCGACGGTCAAGCTCATCTCTATCGACAGGCGCTCATCGACGGCACGGTGTCGACCGTGCTGCACCCGTTCCGCGAAGCGGCCGACGACGCGATGGAAGCCCTCAAGCGCCTCGAAGCCGCCGAGCGCGACGACGACTAGGACGACACTTGGCGGGTTCGCCGCGATTCGCGTCGGGCCGCGCGGTCGTTTCGTGCTGGCGCCTCGCTCGTTGCGTACTTGCTCGTTGTGTGCCGGCGCGGGGCTCGCGGCGTGCCAGCGCGTGGCTCGTTGTGTGTTGCGTGTTGGGCTAGCGCTCGGGCAACTGAGCGCGTAGCGCCGGCCAACTCGCTGCGAATCCGGGATGCAGCGGCAGAGCATCCACGTCGCTGACCGCAACCCACCGCAGGGCCACGCTCTCGGCATCAGCCACGATCGGTGCGAACAGGCGCACAACCCGCACCGCGACCGTCGTGTAT
>NZ_JANRKZ010000208.1:0-6866 GCF_033763155.1 Microcella sp. | reverse complement strand
CTGCTCGAGGGTCGTTCTCGGCCGCAAGCAGGAGCTCGGTCACGGTTTGTGTCACGAACTCCTTGTCGTCCGCATGATTCCAAACGGTCATGGCCAGCGAGTGGCCCAACTGGTGGCTTCGCTCAGGGCTCGATTGCTGGGCCGACTCAGCTCGGACTGTCGACTTGCAGCGCTCGGCCATCTCGTCGACGCTCAGACCGACGTGCTCTAGCAAGGCGATTGCCTCCGACCGCGTGTACGTGGTTCGGCCGTGGTACAGGTCTCGCGCGCGCTTGATCGGTACTCCGAGGATTTCCTGCAGCGCAGCCCCTCCGCGGCCGTGACTGCAGGGTGCCGAATTGAGGAATCGATCGTGGCAGTTGACGAGCGCGCCGCGCACCTGTCGTGTGAATTCTTCCGACTCGAAGTCGATCATGTTGATACCGTGCATGTGTCCTAGTTCCTCTCTTGAACTGGGGCTACGCCCTCGTCCCGTTGCCGCGGGCCGGGGGCATCTTTACTTCACACGCTCGGTTGAGCGGGCGTCTCTATAGATGCGACGTACATGTCGCCGTCGCGCTTGAGCCGCATTCGTTGCCCGTGTGGCAGTGCGTAGCGATCGACGAACTCTTTCGAGGTGATCGTCGCCTGACTGGCGGCGCGAGAGACCTTGAACGTGTCGCTGCTCGGTTCAGTTGCGCGCTCGATCCCGATCCGTCTCGTCTCCGCATCCCACAACAGGCGTACATGCTCAACGCCAGCGAGGAGTCGCATCGCAGCTGCGTTGAGCACGAGGCGCCCGCCGCTGAGGATCCGGAGCGTGGGAACGCCCCTGCCTGAGTCGGAAGAGCGCACCGGCTGGAAGGGCTCGAATGGCTTCATGGCTACAAACTAAGATGAATAACGAGGAATGTCAACAAGAGCGGCTCGTGTGTGCGCTCGTGTGTGCAAACTGCTCGGGATGCGCGGGGAAGGGAGGGGACTGGCATTCTCAGACCGGGCGCCCTGCCCGCAGAATCTCGGGGCAGGCGGTACCGTAAGGAATAGAAAGGTACCCCCGGCAGTTCTCTGTAAATCAGCCGTCTTCGACTTCGGGGGTTCGAATCCCTCACTCGCCACCATGTCTTCACCACAGCCCGCGACCGACGAACTGCTGTCGATCGCGCGCGCCGTTGCTCTCGAGGCCGGCGCGCTGATCGTCGAGGCGCGTCGCGGCGCCGTCTCGGTTGCCGCGGCGAAGTCGTCGTCGGTGGATGTTGTCACGCAGGTCGACCGCGATGCCGAGTCGCTCATCCGCGGGCGCCTCGCCGAACTGCGCCCGGGTGACGGCTTCTTCGGCGAAGAGTCGGGGGCGGAGCAGGGCACGACGGGTCTCACCTGGGTTGTTGACCCCATCGATGGCACGGTCAACTTTCTCTATGGCATTCCGCACTACGCCGTGAGCATCGCCGTGGTCGAGGGCGAGCCCGACCCGCAGTCGTGGCGCGCGCTCGCCGGAGTCGTCGTCAACCCCGCGTCGGGCGAGCTCTACACCGCCACTGCGGGTGGGGGAGCGCACCTCGACGCGCAGCCGTTGCGCGTCGCCGAGGCGACCTCGCTCGAGCAGTCGTTGCTCGCCACGGGGTTCGCCTACCGGGCCGAAACCCGCGCCGAGCAGGGCGCCGCGGTCGCCCAGCTTCTGACGCGCGTGCGCGACATTCGCCGCATGGGTACGGCGTCGCTCGACCTCTGTGCCGTGGCCGCGGGACGCGTGAACGCCTACTTCGAACGCACGCTGAATCCGTGGGATCACGCGGCCGGCGCACTCATCGCGACCGAAGCAGGAGCCGCCGTCGAGGGGGTGCCCGGCGCTCGTGCTGACCATCGATTCACGCTTGCGGCGCATCCCGATTCGATGGGCGACCTTCGCGTTCTGTTGGCCGAGGTCGGCGCGCTTCCCCCCTCACAGTTGCCCTGACGGCATCGATGCGGCACCCCTGAACGAGCCGCGAATGGCCCCGCTCGACTTTCGCTCTGGGCGAGACCGGGTTAGGCTTTACCAATCCGTGATAATCCGCCGCGTATCGTGGTGGGCGCGGTGAGCCGGTTCGTGACTCTTGAAGGAGCCCGAACCGTGCCGGCCGCCCGGCCCCGCACCGAACGATACGTACCCGATTTCTGAGGCTGACTGAGACCGTGACTGCAGAGAACCCGTGGCTGGCGGGAGGTTCGAACCCCGAACCGACCGACGCCGAGAGTGACCCGTTTCGGGCACTCGGGTTCGGATTCTCTGAGGAATCCCCGACGACTTCACCGGATTCGGGCGCATCGAATGCCGGCGTCGTTGTCGCCCAGCCCCGGTGACCGCGCCAGCAATGCCCGGTGAGGCCGCTCCAACGAGCCGCCGCGCCTTGCGCGAGGCCCAGCGCACAGAGCCCGTCGTTCCGGCCGGCGCACAGAGCCCGTCGTTCCGGCTGGCGCACAGAGCCCGTCGTTCCGGCCGGCGCACCGAGCCCGGCGGTCTCGCCCTCTGCTCCGTCGTACGCTGCTTTTTCGCACCCTGCGGCCTCGAGCCCGGCGGTGTCGAACCCCGCGGTGTCGAACCCCGCTGCTTCTTCTCGCCGTGCCGCCCGCGCCGCGGTGGCCGCGCCGCCGCCTCGACCGACCTCGGCACAGGCCTCGCCGCGTCCCGTCGCGGCGCTCTCGACGCGAGTTCCCCTCGGTCGTCGTGTTGCCAAGAAGGCCTTCCCTCCCGCGGTCATGCTCGCGGTTGCATCGCTGCTCGTCGGCACCTCCGTTCCGGCGAATGCTCTCTTTGATCCGGATGCCCCGCCCGCCTCGATGGCCCTGTCATCGATTGCCGATGCGAAGGTTGCGGAAACAGTCGAGGTAGAAGGTCAAGTGATCGAGGCGGAGGCCGCGAGTGATATCGCGACAACTGCCGCGTCGCGCGACGCGTGGACGGTCACGTCATACGCCGAGATGCTTCGCTTGCGCTACGGCAGCACCAACTACTCGTACAACGCTTCGGGCACCGGTCCGATTCGTTGGCCGTTCCCCTTCGCGGCCCCCGTCACGTCAGGCTTTGGTGACCGCGTGGCTCCGTGTCGCGGGTGCTCGTCGTACCACCGCGGTGTTGACTTCGATGCCGGATACGGTGCTCCGGTTGGCGCAATCGCCGACGGCATCGTCACCGCCGTTGGTCGGTCAAGCTCGTTCGGCTACCGCGTCGAGATCGAGCACATCATCAATGGCCAAAAGGTCATGTCGCTCTACGCGCACCTCATCGACAACAGTTCGGTGTTGACCGTCGGGGCACCCGTGGTCGCTGGCGAGATCGTCGGAGCGGTCGGCGATACGGGTCTGTCGACGGGCCCGCACCTTCACCTCGAGATTCACGTCGACAGTGTTCCCGTCGACCCCTTCGCCTGGCTCGTCGCGAACGCCGGGTAGCGCGCGAGCGACGGTGCGTGCACCATCGCTCGCGCGACGTGCCACCTAGTTGGTCACGATCCAGACGGTCGTGTCGCCCGCAATCGTCGTGCCGTCGTGCGGACCGCTCGCGAGCACGATGCGTCCCGCGGGGAGGGCGATCGGCTCGGTTCCCGTGTTGGCGATCACCGTGACGTCGCCGTTGCGCACCGCAACGACCTCACTCGCAAAGCCGTCGAGCCACGAGACCGAACCCGTGCCCAGCGCGTACTGCGTCCGCAAGGCCAGCGCCGAGCGATAGAGCTCCAGCGTTGAGTGGGGGTCGGCCTGCTGACGATCGCGCGCGTAGTCGGCGAAGGTGGCAGGCTGAGGCAGCCAGCTCTCCCCGGAGTGGCTGAAGCCGAACGCCGGAGCGGAGTGTTCCCACGGAATCGGCACACGGCATCCGTCGCGGCCGTAGACCTCACCGTTGGTGCGGTGAAAGCTCGGGTCTTCGCGCACGTGGTCGTCGAGCTCGATGACCTCGGGCAGGCCAAGCTCTTCACCCTGATAGAGGTAGGCGCTACCGGGCAGGGCGAGCATGAGCGCGCTCGCCGCACGGGCGCGACGCAGGCCCAACTCTTCGTCAGGCTTGTCTTCTGACTTCGGGCCGAGGCCGGTCGCGGTGTGGGCACCCGGAACGCTAAGGCCGTAGCGGCTGGCGTGGCGCACGACGTCGTGGTTCGACAGCACCCACGTGCTCGGCGCTCCCACCGCGCTGAATGCCGCGATCGACTCGTCGATCACCGAGCGCAGCCGCGCCGCATTCCAGGGTGTGCCGAGGTAGCTGAAGTTGAACGCCTGGTGCATCTCGTCAGACCGCACCCACAGGGCGGCCTTGGCCAGCGGCTCGACCCACGCCTCGGCGCAGAGCACGCGGTCACCCTCGTACTCGTCGAGCACACGGTGCCAGTCGCGATACACCTCGTGCACCTCGGGCTGTGCCCAGTAAGGAACGTCGTCGGGAGAGGAAATCGCGTCGGCAAGCCCGCCCGACTCGGCAGCCTCAACGATGTCGGGGAGTCCGTCTTTCTTCATGAGCCCGTGAGCAACGTCGACGCGGAACCCATCGACTCCGCGGTCGAGCCAGAATCGGAGGATCTGGCGGAACTGCTCCCACACCCAGGGGTTCTTCCAGTTGAAGTCGGGCTGCGAGCTGTCGAAGATGTGGAGGTACCAGGGGCCGGGCGTGCCGTCGGCCTCGGTGATGCGCGTCCAGGCGTTGCCGCCGAAGACCGACTTCCAGTTGTTGGGCGGCAGCTCGCCAGTGTCACCGCGGCCGTCGCGGAACATGAAGCGGTCGCGCTCGGGTGATCCGGGCCCGGCGGCGAGGGCATCCTGAAACCAGGGGTGGTCGCTCGAGCAGTGATTGGGAACAAGGTCAACAATGACGCGCAGGCCGAGCTCATGAGCGCGGTCGCGGAGCACGTCGAAGTCGGCGAGCGTGCCGAAGAGCGGGTCGACGTCGCAGTAGTCGCTCACGTCGTAGCCGGCATCACGCTGGGGAGAGCGGAAGAACGGCGACAGCCAGACAGCGTCGACACCGAGGTCGCGCAGCGACTCCAAGCGAGAGGTGATGCCGGCGAGGTCGCCGATGCCATCACCACTCGCGTCGGCGAACGATCGCGGGTAGATCTGGTAAATGACGGCCGATCGCCACCACTCAGAGCCCGGCTGGGCGGAGTGCTGGTGGTCGATGGCCCGGTACGTAGTCGAGGAGGGGGTCTCGGTCGGCATCCCGCCACCTTATGACAGGTATTCGGCGAAAGTGGAATCGGTTCCACTCCGATTGAGGGCGTCAATCGACCGGATGCGAGGTTCGGGCCTTCGGTCGTCAGGTGCTAATCTTCTCTGGTGCCAATCGCCGTTCGCGGTGGTGGCAGCGCCCCGATAGCTCAGTGGTAGAGCACTTCCATGGTAAGGAAGGGGTCGTCAGTTCAATCCTGACTCGGGGCTCCGGTTCTCTCAGCGCGGCCTCGCGGCAGCGCGGAGTTCCTGCCCGGCGGGGTAGCTCAGGTGGTTAGAGCACACGGCTCATAATCGTGGTGTCGCGGGTTCGAGTCCCGCCCTCGCTACCGTTTCAGAGACTTCCGCGGCCTGGGCTGGCGCCGTGAACGCTCGTCCGCGTCCACGGGGTTCGAGTCCCGCCCTCGCTACCGTTTCAGAGACTGCCGTAGCGTCCGCGCTCAGTAGCCGGTGCGCTCGTCCATGAGCCGCTGCAGGTCGGCGAGCACGCCGGCGATCGACTCCCGGCGCTCCTCCTCCGACTGCTCCATGGCGGGCTCGCGGGGGATGAGCCGTGCCTGCATGAGCTCGTCGAGGGTCTCGGCCCGCGCCCGCAGCGCGAGCTCGTGCAGGAAGGCCTCGTCGTCGCGCGCCGCCTCGAGCTTCTCGACGACGCCCCGCAGCGTGCGGCTGCGGGCGGCGAGGCGATCGGCCTCGTCGCGCTTGCGGCGCACCTTCGCCCGCTCGCGCTTCGACGAGGCCGCTCGCGACTCCCGCGGGGTCGGCGCGGCGCGCACGCTCTCCTCCGACAGCCGCTCGGCACCCGCGCGCTGCTCGGCGATAAGCGTCTCGAGGGCCTCGCGCGCCAGCGCGATCGCCTGCGGCTCGCTCCACGCCGCGCCGTCGCGCAGGATGCGCAGGATCACCCCGTTCTTGACGGCCAGCCGCAGGGCCGACACCGCCACGAGGTACCCCTCGTCGATCTGGTGCCGCAGATCGCGGGGCAGCTCCGCCGGCCGCGCGCCGACCACCGGTGCGGGGGCGGGCCAGAAGCGCATGATCACTCTCGCGGCGAAGGGGGCGGGGTGCTTCCAGGGTAGAGCCCGTGCCTGCGCGATCGCCGGGCGAGCGGCGGCCGGGCATCCCGTCGGATTCGTTCGCGACACGCCGAAAACACAACATCTAGGGGAATGACACGCGTGTGATTCCCGTTATATAGTGAGACCCCAGCCGCCACGGGCGGAGGATTCACCACCAGAGGAGGTCCGATATGGACAACGAAAACGACACCGTCGGTGGCTACGCCGTGCCCGTCGACCCGATGGACCTGCTGCAGTGCGAGAGCTGCCAGTAGCCGCACGCTGACGACATCATCCGAGACCCCGGTTCGCCACTGACGGCGCACCGGGGTTTCGTGCAGCAGGAGGGCCCATGAGCATCGAGGCGGTGAGCGGTTCGATGGACGACGCGGTCGGCGCCACCATCAGCACCGACGCGCGCCCGCGCCTGGCGAGCGACGCCGAGGTGCTCGACCGCGTGCACCGCACGCTCGGCCCCGTCGACGTGGTCGCCGAGCACACTGGAGCGCACCGCCTCTCGCGCGTGCTGCACGTGGTGACGCGCGGCGGCGAGCAGGCGGTCGTCAAATGGCATCGGGATGCGGGGCCGCACCGTCGCGAATCCGAGGCCCTGCAGCAGTACGCCGTGGCGCT
>NZ_JANRKZ010000207.1:0-1993 GCF_033763155.1 Microcella sp. | reverse complement strand
GATCGCCTCGAGGCCCTGCGGTGGCGACGAAGTCGAGCCATGGCCGTCGATGCCCCCTCGTTTTTGTTCATCTGCTCGGGCAATGCCGGCCGGTCACAGCTGGCCGCGTCGCTCATGCGCGCTATCGCTCCCCTGGGCGCGCGCGTGATGAGCGCCGGAGAGGCACCCGCTGCGCGCGTTTTGCCCGGGGTCACCGAAGCGCTCGACGAGCTCGGCATCGCGGCGTTCGGCGAGTATCCCAAGCCGATCGCCCCCGAATTCGTCATGGCGGCCGACCACATCGTGGTGCTCAACTGCAATGACGAGCTTGAGGCGCTCGCCGGGCGTGAGTATCGCCGCTGGGACATCCCGCTCGACCGCACGAGTGGAAAAGCGGGCATGCGCGCGACGCGCGATCACATCATCGTCGACGTGCGCGCGCTCGCGATCGAGCACGGCATCGACCCCCTCGGGCTCTAGACGCGGTGCTGCGGCGCGAGCACGAGGCGCACAACCAGCAGGCCGAGTGCTGCCCCGACGACCTGTGCGGCAATAAACGCTGGCGCACTTTCGGGTGCGATGCCCGCAAAGCTGTCGCTGAGAATGCGGCCTAGCGTGATTCCGGGGTTCGCGAAGCTCGTTGAACTCGTGGCGAAATAGGCGCTGCCGATATAGAGCCCGACGGCGGCCGGCACCCAGTTCTGCTGCCCGCGTGCCACGAGGGTCAGGATGACCGCGACAAGCCCCGCGGTGGCCACGACTTCGCCGAGCAGCAGCCCGAGGTCGGCGCGCACGGTCGTGCTGATCGATACGGCCGCTCCTCCGAACATGAGGTTGGCCAACATCGCGCCCGCGGCAAAGCCGACGAGTTGGGCGGCAACGGTCGGCAGGATTTCTCGCACCGCAACGAGTCGCTGCGCCGCGAGCGCGGCGGTCACGACGGGGTTGAGGTGGGCGCCGCTCACAGGGCCCACCACGACGATGAGCACGACGAGTGCGGCTGCCGTTGCCACGGCGTTGATCAGCAACTGCACGCCGATGTCGTCGGTCAAGCGAGTGGCCATGATTCCCGAGCCCACGACGGTGGCGATGAGGGCTGCGCTGCCGAGAGCTTCGGCGAGCATCCGTCGCGCGAGTGAGGGCATGGGGGCTGGAGTGGTGGGCTCGGTCACGGGCACACTGTAGCCGCTCGCATAGACTCGGGTCTATGAGAGACCGCGCCACGGTGAGCCCTGAGCTCGGCGCGCTCGGTGATCCCACTCGCGGAGCCATCGCTCGACTGTTGCTCGACGCCCCCGATCACTCGTTGACCGTCGGACGCTTGACCGCCGCCCTCGACTTGCGACAGCCCACGGTGTCGCATCACCTCCGGGTCTTGCACGATGCGGGGCTCGTTGAGCGCGCTCCCCGCGGGCGCGAGGTCTGGTACTCGCTGAGCGAGGTAGTGGCCGCACGGCTCGAAGAGTGGGCGCCCGACTCGGGCGATTCGTCGATCAGTGAGGCACTCATGGATCGCATCACCGACGACCTCAGTGCGCGATTCGCCGGCACGTTCTCGCGCGAGACCGTAGAACGTGTGGTGCTCGACAGCCATGACTTGCTCCGTGCGCGAGAAGGAGGTCGCGTCTTCCCGTCGGCGATCGCGCAGTTTGCGGCCGAGCGATTGACGGCGCAAGAAACCACGGCCGCCGACCTCATCGCCGACCGGCCGGCCGGCCGGCCCATCGAGGTGCTCTTCGTGTGCGTGCAGAACGCCGGGCGCTCACAACTCGCCGCCGCCATCATGCGCCATCTCGGAGGCAGTCGGGTGCGCGTTCGCACGGCGGGGTCGGCCCCGATTGATGCGATTCGCCCCGCGGTCGTGACGGCACTGGATGAAATCGGCGTGCCCCTCGGGGGCGAGTTTCCGAAACCGCTCACCGACGACGTCGTGCGAGCGGCCGACGTCGTGATCACGATGGGCTGTGGGGATGCGTGCCCGGTGTACCCCGGACGCCGCTACCTCGACTGGCCC
>NZ_JANRKZ010000206.1:0-6938 GCF_033763155.1 Microcella sp. | reverse complement strand
GAGACCCCGAGCAATCCGCTCATGAAGATCACCGACATCTCGGCGCTCGCCGAGATCGCTCACGCGGTCGGCGCACTCGTTGTCGTCGACAACACCTTCGCCACGCCCTACTTGCAGCAGCCGCTGACGCTCGGCGCCGATGTCGTCGTGCACTCGACGACGAAGTATCTCGGCGGGCACTCTGACGTGCTCGGCGGCGCTGTTGTGCTCAACGACCCCGAGCTGGCCGAGCAGGTGCAGTTTCTGCAGTTCGCCGCGGGAGCCGTCTCGGGACCGATGGATGCGTGGCTCACGACGCGCGGCATCAAGACTCTTGCCGTGCGCATAGACCGCCACTCAGCCAACGCCCACGCGATCGCCGAGTCGATCGTCGGCCACACGGCTGTCGCGCGTGTCTACTACCCCGGACTCACCGATCACCCGGGTCACGAGCTTGCGGCGCGTCAAATGCGCGGTTTCGGCGGGATGCTCTCGCTCGAGCTCGCGGCAGGCGCCGCCGCCGCACGCGCCTTCGCCGAGGGCCTGCGCGTCTTCAGCCTCGCGGAGTCACTCGGTGGCGTCGAATCGCTCGTGAACTACCCCAGCGAGATGACCCACGCGTCGGTGCGGGGCACCGAGCTAGAAGTGAGTGACGCGATCGTTCGCTTGTCGGTGGGAATCGAAGACGTCGACGACCTTCTTGCTGACGTTCAGCAGTCACTGGCGAGTCTCTGACCCGGTGGCCGTCGTTCTCTGGAGCGCTCGCGTGCATAATGGTCTCGCCGATGTGAACGTACACATCGCGACCCCGAACGGACGATGATGACGGACACGGAGCGACCGGCTGAGCCGGAACGCGTGCGCGCGCCGAACATCCGTGACGTCGCCCGGGTCGCCGGGGTGTCGTACCAAACCGTTTCGCGCGTGCTCAACGACAGCCCGAGCATCCGCCCCGAAACGCTCCAGCGCGTGCGGGAAGCGATCGACGAGCTCGGCTATCGGCCCAATCAGGCGGCGCGTGCTCTCGTGACGAGCCGATCGCGCACGATCGGTGTGCTCGCGGCGCAAACCGTGCACTACGGGCCCGCCACGAGCATTCAGGCGATTGAGTCGGCAGCGCGTGAAGCGGGCTACCGGCTCTCCATCACCAACATCAGTTCGAGCGAATACGCCTCGATCAAGAGCGGTCTCGACTACCTCATGAGCCAGTCGATCGAAGCGCTCATCGTGATCGCGCCACAAGTGCGCGTTTTCGAGGCCATCAACGATCTGCAGATCGGTGTGCCGTTCGTCACGCTCGAGGCCACCGGGTTGAACACCTCACACTCGCTGTGGGTTGACCAAGTGATGGGCGCCCGCATGGCAACGCGACACCTCATCGAGCTTGGGCACACCGAAATCATGCATATTTCGGGCCCGCAAGACTGGATCGAGGCCGAAGCCCGCATGCAGGGCTTCTTGCGCGAGCTGAGCGACGCTGACTTGCGCACGCGCGCACCGATCTTGGGTGACTGGACGGCATCATTCGGCTACTACGCCGGGCTCGAACTCTTGCGCTACCGCGACTTCACTGCGGTTTTCGTCGGAAACGACCAAATGGCGCTCGGCTTCATGCACGCCTGTCGCGAAATGGGCCTCAGCGTGCCCGGGGATATGTCGATCGTCGGCTTTGACGACATTCCCGAGGCGGCGCACTATGCACCTCCCCTCACGACCGTGCGGCAGAACTTTGCCGAGATCGGTCGCCGTGCGGTTGCCCTCTTGTTGGGCGAGCTTCGTGGCGAAGTGGAGATGAACCACGATCCGGTGCAGCCGGAGTTGATCATCCGTCAATCGACGGGGCGTCGACCGTAACGATTCACCCCGGATTCCCCGGCGTTATCGAGTTGTGACCGTTTCGCCCGCATGCGTAGTTGACACATGTGACCGTTTCGCCGTTAGATAGCCATCACGCGATGTGAACGGTCACAAAACGGTCACAGCGAAACCACCCCTGAACTACCCCGGCGTCGGGTCCACCCGTCGCCGCCGCGACGATGGAGTCCCGTGAACGTGCTGAGCCCCGAAGTGCAGGTCGCCGTTGCGCGTGTGCGCGACGACGTGGCTGCTCTTCACGCCGAGCTCGTGCGCTACAACCTCGTGGTGTGGACGGGCGGCAACGTCTCGGGCCGGGTTCCGGGTGCCGACCTCTTCGTCATCAAGCCGAGCGGTGTGGGCTATGACGACCTCACCCCCTCGAGCATGATCTTGTGCACGCTTGACGGCGAGGTCGTGCCGAACACTCCCGGCAGTGACCGCAGCCCGTCAAGCGACACGGCAGCGCACGCGTACGTCTACCGCAACATGCCCGAGGTCGGCGGCGTCGTGCACACGCACTCGACCTACGCAACCGCCTGGGCGGCGCGGGCCGAGCCGATTCCGTGCGTGATCACGGCCATGGCCGACGAGTTCGGTGGCGACATTCCCGTGGGCCCGTTCGCGATCATCGGCGACGACTCGATCGGTCGCGGCATCGTTGAGACCTTGCGCGGGCACCGTTCGCGCGCCGTGCTCATGCAGAACCACGGCCCGTTCACGATTGGCACGGATGCTCGTGACGCGGTCAAGGCCGCCGTCATGGTTGAAGACGTCGCGCGTACGGTGCACATCGCCCGCCAGGCCGGCCCGCTGGTTCCGATCGCACCCGACGCCATCGACGCGCTCTTCGACCGCTACCAGAACGTCTACGGCCAGCCCGTCGGAGGTGTTCGATGAGCGCCGCGGTGATCGCTGACGGCCGCGCCGTGCTCGGCATCGAGTTGGGGTCGACGCGCATCAAGGCATGCCTCATCGGCGAAAACCCCAACGAGGTCATTGCGGTGGGCTCGTACGAGTGGCAGAACCAGCTCGTTGATGGCGTGTGGACCTACGACCTCGCTGAGGTGTGGGCGGGCCTGCAGGGTGCCTACGCAGCCCTCGTCGCCGACGCACAAACGCGTCACGGCGCTACCCCGACGACATTTGCGGCCGTCGGCGTCTCGGCCATGATGCATGGCTACCTCGCCTTCGATGACGCTGACGAGTTGCTGGTTCCCTTCCGCACGTGGCGCAACACGAGCACGGGCCAGGCCGCTGCCGAGCTCACCGAACTCTTCGGCGTGAACATTCCGCTGCGGTGGTCGATCGCGCACCTGCACCAGGCGGTGCTGAGCGGCGAAGACCACGTCGGCCGCGTTCGCCACATCACCACTCTCGCGGGCTACGTGCACCAGATGCTCACGGGCGAGCGTGTGCTCGGCATCGGCGATGCCTCGGGCATGTTCCCCATCGATGCCGCAGGGGTTGACTACGACGCCGCGATGCTCGCGCAGTATGACGCGCTCGTTGCCCCCACTGCTCTGGCTGCTCCGCTGCGCGACCTCCTGCCCGCGATCCTCCCGGCCGGGGCCTCCGCCGGTGCGCTCACCGCCGAGGGTGCCGCACTGCTCGACCCGTCGGGTGCCTTGCAGCCCGGCGCCGTGTTCTGCCCGCCCGAGGGCGACGCCGGAACCGGCATGGTCGCGACAAACGCGGTGGCTCCGGGCACGGGCAACGTCAGTGCCGGAACGAGCATCTTCGCGATGGTCGTTCTCGAGCGGCCGATCGAGCGCGTGCACGCCGAACTCGATGTTGTGGCGACGCCGGCCGGGCATCCCGTCGCGATGGTGCACTGCAACAACGGCACGAGTGAACTGGCCGCATGGGTGGGTGTGTTCCGCCGCTTTGCCGAACTCACGGGAACGCCCGTCGACGCCGATGAGGCCTACCGCTTGCTGCTCGCCGAGGCACTCGATGGCGCGGCTGATGCGGGAGGCGTGCTGGCCTACAACCAGATTGCGGGCGAGCCGATCGCCCACTTGAGCGAGGGTCGCCCGATTGTCGTGCGCACGCCCGAGAGCGACCTCACGCTGGCCAACACCATGCGCGCTCAGGTTTATGGAGTCTTCGCCACGCTCAGCCTCGGCATGCGCGCCTTGCACGACGAAGGCGTCGCGATCGATCGCATGCAGGCCCACGGCGGACTCTTTCGCACGGCCGGCGTCGCCCAGCGCTTTCTCGCCGCGGCGCTTGATGCTCCGGTGGGCGTCGCCGAGAGCGCGGCCGAAGGGGGAGCCTGGGGCATCGCGGTGCTCGCGGCCTTCACCGCGGCGGGTGGCGGAGACCTCTCGACCTTCCTCGAGCGCGAGGTTTTCGGCGGCACCGACATGAACGTCGTGACGCCCCACCCCGCCGATGTCGCGGGCTTTGCCACCTACCTCAGCACCTATGAGTCTGGCCTCGAGATTCAGCGACAGGCCGTCGACGCTTTGCCCCTCACCGCACTCCAAGGAGCCACCTCGTGACCCGCAGCATTGTCCCCGACCTCTCGACCTACGAGGTCTGGTTTCTCACCGGGAGCCAGAACCTCTATGGCGATGAGACGTTGCGCCAGGTGGCGGAGCAGTCGCAACAGGTTGTTGCGGGGCTGAAGGCTGCGGCGAGCATCCCAGTCACGATCGTGTGGAAGCCGACCCTCGTTGACAGCGCGAGCATCAAGCGCGTCATGCAAGAAGCCAACGCCGCGCCCAACGTCATTGGCGTGATCGCGTGGATGCACACCTTCAGCCCGGCCAAGATGTGGATCGCCGGCCTCGACGCGCTGCAGAAGCCGCTGCTGCACTTGCACACGCAGGCCAACGTCGAACTGCCGTTCGCGACGATCGACTTCGATTTCATGAACCTCAACCAGGCTGCGCACGGCGACCGTGAATTCGGATACATCGTCTCGCGCCTCGGCGTGGCGCGCACGACCGTCGTGGGGCACGTCTCGAACCCCGCCGTGACCGATCGTGTTGCCGTCTGGGCCCGCGCGGCCGCCGGTTGGCACGCGACCCACGAGCTCAAGCTCGCTCGCTTCGGTGACAACATGCGCTACGTCGCGGTGACCGAGGGCGACAAGACCGAGGCCGAACTGCGGTTTGGCGTGCAGGTCAACACGTGGGGCGTCACCGAACTCGCCGACGCCGTGCACGCGGTCGCCGACGCCGACATCGACGCTCTTGTCGCCGAATACCTCGACCTCTACGACGTCGCTGCCGAACTGCACCCCGGGGCAGCGCGTCACGAATCGCTGCGCTACGGCGCGGCTATTGAGCTCGGCTTGCGCGGGTTCCTCGAAGACGGCGGGTTCTCTGCCTTCACCACCTCGTTCGAGGACCTCGCCGACCTGAAGCAGCTGCCCGGCCTCGCCGTGCAGCGCCTCATGGCCGACGGCTACGGCTTCGGCGCCGAGGGCGACTGGAAGACCGCGGTGCTCGTGCGCGCGGCCGCCGTGATGGGAGCCGGGCTGCCCGGTGGCGCATCCCTCATGGAGGACTACACGTATCACCTCGAGCCCGGCAACGAGCTCATTCTCGGCGCGCACATGCTCGAAGTCAGCCCCTCGCTCACCACCTCGACACCGCGCCTCGAGGTGCACCCGCTCGGCATCGGCGGCAAAGACGACCCCGTGCGTCTGGTCTTCACGGCCGACGCTGGCCCGGCCGTCGTCGTGGCGCTCAGTGACATGCGCGACCGCTTCCGCCTCGTGGCGAACGTCGTTGAGAACGTCGCTCTGCCGGCGCCGATGCCCCACCTTCCTGTCGGACACGCGGTGTGGAAGCCCGCTCCCGACTTCAGCACTTCCGCCGCAGCCTGGCTGACGGCGGGGGCCGCCCACCACACGGTCATGACCACGCAAGTGGGAGTCGATGTCTTTCGAGACTTCGCCCAGATGGCCGCGGTCGAGCTGCTCGTCATTGACGAGAGCACCACGCTCGAGGGGTTCGCGCGCGATGTGCGCACGAACGCCGCCTACTACCGATTGGCGCAATCACTATGAGCGCGCTGACCACCTAGATGTCCCGGGGTTCGCCCCGGGAACGGCTCTCAACTCGCAGGTGAGTTGAGAACTGCAGCACCACCACATCCCCTATGAAAGGACACACAGTGAAGAAGAACGTTCTTCTCTCCGCCGTGGCCATTGGCGCGATGACCTTTGGTCTCGCCGCTTGCTCGGCCCCGGCTGCCGAGGGCGAAGGCGAAGGCGGAGGCCTCATCGGCGTCGCCATGCCCACCCGCTCGTCGGAGCGCTGGATCGCTGACGGTGACGCCCTCGTGGCCGAGCTCGAGGCTGCTGGCTACACCGTCGACCTCCAGTACGCAGAGGACGACATCCCCACGCAGGTCTCGCAGGTCGAGAACATGATCACCAAGGGTGCAGAAGCCCTGATCATCGCCGCGATCGACGGCACCACCCTCACCGAGGTGCTGCAGACCGCTGCTGACAGCGACATCCCGGTCATCGCGTATGACCGTCTGATCCTCGACTCGGAGAACGTCAACTACTACGCGACGTTCGACAACTTCCTCGTGGGCCAGCAGCAGGCGTGGACCCTGCTGAACGGTCTCGGCCTCACCGACCTCGAGGGCAACGCGCTCCCCGACGCGCCGGCTGGTCCGTTCAACATCGAGCTGTTCGCTGGCTCGCTGGACGACAACAACGCGTTCTTCTTCTTCAAGGGCGCCATGGATGTCCTCCAGCCGCTGATCGATGACGGAACGCTCGTCGTGAAGTCGGGTCAGACCGACATCGAGCAGGCCGCCACGCTGCGCTGGGACGGCGAAGTCGCCCAGAGCCGCATGGAAGACCTTCTGACGGCGAACTACTCGGACGGCACCAAGGTCAACGCCGTTCTGTCGCCCTACGACGGCCTCAGCCGTGGCATCATCTCGGCTCTGACCGACGCTGGCTACGCCGTGGGTGTCGACTTCCCGATCATCTCGGGCCAGGACGCCGAGGTCGACTCGGTCAAGGCGATCCTCTCGGGTGAGCAGTACGCGACGATCTTCAAGGACACCCGCGAGCTCGCGAAGGTTGCGGCCGGCATGGCCGTTGCTCTTCTCGAGGGCGGCGAGCCCGA
>NZ_JANRKZ010000205.1:0-1596 GCF_033763155.1 Microcella sp. | reverse complement strand
CCACGAACCTGTGAGCAACCAGACACTCAGACAAGTCGGGCAAGAAAGCCCTCCCCCACCACTGGAATGCCGTACTCGCGCGCCTTCCGCGCCTTCCCCGACAGCGAGTCGGGGTCGGCGGCAACCACGAGTGAAACCTTCTTCGAGACCGCGCCGGCTACGCGGTAACCCGACGCGGTAAGGACCGCCTCAAGCTCGGCACGGGGGCGCGACATCTCGCCGGTCAACACGACGGTCGCGCCGGTCGGCAATACGAACGCGCCGAGCGTGGGCGTAGCATCCGTCGTCGACGTCGCCTCAACGAGCGCACGCGGAGCGAGGGCAGCCGTGAGCACTGCGTCGGGCACCTGCAAGAGCGCCGCGACGGCCGCAAGGTCTGCCACCTCGGTCGCCGACAGTACGCCGTCACCCCACGCCACTGTGGCGAGCTGGTCGAGGTACTCAGCGTGCAGGCGGGCTGCCGTGTCGCGCCCGATACCCAGCTCGTTAGCGACGGCGGCGAGCTGACGCGACTCGTGCTCCGACAGATGGCGATCGATGAGGCAACGATCGAGCAAAGCCAAATACTCAACGAACTCGACCGGGCCCGAGACATCCGGCAGCCGCTCGGCGATGCGCTGCAAGAACGGCACGGATGCTCCGCTCGAGCCACGCGCCACCCACCGCTCGCGGCCGCTCAGGTGCGAAGGTGTCGGCCAACCAGCATTCAGGGCACGGTCCATGTGGGCGTACCAGAACTCGCGATCGGTGCTGGCGATGTAACCCCCAAGAAGCTCGGCCGTCGCGTGCGCGTCGACGAGTGCGCGGTGGGCGTTATCGAGCGGAATGTCGAACGCGGCACAGCAGTCGGCGAGGCTTCGTCCTGCACCCGGGATGAGGTCGCGAGCTAGCTGCATGGTGCAGAGCGTCGGGGCGTCGTCAGGCAACGGGTGGGGCGTTCGGCCGAACTCGGCCACAAGAAAGCCGCGGTCGAACCGCGCGTTGTGGGCAACGAGCACCCGCCCCGCGAGCAGGTCGACGAGGTCGTCGGCGATGTCAGCGAAGGTGGGTGCGTCGATCAGATCCGCGGCGCGAATGCCATGCACGTGCTCGGCGCCCACATGACGCTGCGGGTTGACGAGCGTCTCCCACTCCCCGGTGATCGTGCCGTTCTCATCGGTGTGCACAACCGCGATTTCGATGACGCGGTCGTGCCCGCCGGTGAATAGGCCAGTCGTTTCCAGGTCGACGACAGCGAATCCAGGACCAGACATCGAGCCTCCTCCTCGTGAAGCGAGGCTAGCTCAGGTCGCCGACATTCCGTGTGTCAGCACTACCAACCGATCCGTCGCCCGCGACGCCCCCACGTACAGCAGGTCGCGGTGGTAGGCCTTCGAGAGGTCGACGTCGGTCAGAATCACCGCGGGCGCCTCGAGGCCCTTGAACTCGTGGATGCTCCCCCACCGAATGCGCGTCGCGTCGTCGATGCTCGTGCCCAGGCGTGAGGTGAGGCGGGCATCCGTCGCCCCAGAACCAGCCGCGCGGTCAGCGAGAGCCTGCCCGGCCGCCGAGCGCTCGCGCGCGTAGGGCGACAGAATCACCAGCTCGCGCACCGTG
>NZ_JANRKZ010000204.1:0-14148 GCF_033763155.1 Microcella sp. | reverse complement strand
CGACTCAGCGCGCTGTAGAGCGAGGCGCTTGGGGGCGAGCTCGCCAAACACCAACGAGGCGTAGGCGACGACGAGCGTCATCGTGACGATCGCGATGCCGGCCGCAACCGGCTCGGCAATACCCGCACTCACGAGCGTGGGGGTGAGGTACGGCGCGAGTGCTGTTGCTCCATAGGCTGCCGAAAGAAAGCCCGAGAGGGTTACGCCAATCTGCACCGCCGCCAGGAAGGTGTTGGGGTCGCGAGCGAGCGCGGCAACGCGTGCTCCGCGAGGGCTGCGCTTCTCGAGCGCCGCCAATGGCGATTCGCGCAATGACACGAGCGCAATCTCGGCGGCGGCGAAGACGCCACCGATGGCGATGAACAGGGCGATGAGCCCGATGATCAGGGCAATATCGCCCATCATCGGCTCGTATGGTGACAGTCGTCCATGGCTTGATTTTCTCGGGGAGCCCTATGGAACAACTGAGGGCACCCTGCAGAAGACCCGAAACGACGAACGGCCCCGGGCTTTCGCCTCGGGGCCGTTCCCAGCCTTTGGGCCGGACTGTCTCAACCAGTTCTGTGTCACACACGTGATCACGAAGGATCTGTGCGCGAGGGGGGACTTGAACCCCCACGCCCTTTCGGGCACTAGCACCTCAAGCTAGCGCGTCTGCCATTTCCGCCACCCGCGCTGGTTGTGATCTCGCCCCTCGAGAGCGGCGTGACCGGAGACGACATTAGCACGGATGCCGCGTGCCTTCTGCGCACCGCCTCAGCGGCGCGGTGCGCCCGGTAGCGTGGAGCCCATGGCCTTCGATGCAGCGCTGAGCGACACCGCGCGCATCGCCCGCGACCTCATCCGTTTCGACACCACGAACTATGGCGAAGGTCGCAGCAATGGTGAGACCGAGGCGGCCCACTACGTCGAGGCCGAGTTGCGCGACATGGGACTCGACCCCGTGCTGATTGACGCCGCGCCGGGGCGCACGAGCGTCATCGCGCGCGTTGAGGGTCGGTACGAGCATCCTGTTGACCGCTCCCGCGGCGAGCGCCCCGCGCTCGTCGTGCACGGCCACCTCGATGTCGTCCCCGCCGACCCCGCGAACTGGAGTGTCGACCCCTTCGCGGGCGAGATTCGCGACGGCATGCTGTGGGGCCGCGGCGCCGTCGACATGAAGAACATGGATGCCATGATCCTGACCGCGCTGCGGCAGACGATCGCGGCGGGCGGCCCGAATCGCGACCTCGTCGTGGCGTTCTTCTCTGATGAAGAGAACGGGGGAGTGTTTGGCTCGCACCACATCGTGAGCGAGCATCCGCACCTCTTTGCCGGCGCGACGGAGGCGATCAGTGAGGTCGGCGGATACTCGGCCGAGATCGCCGGCCGCCGCGCCTACCTGCTGCAGACCGGCGAGAAGGCCCTCGTGTGGATCAAGCTCGTCGCCCGCGGCACGGCAGCCCACGGCTCGCGCGTCATTCGCGACAACGCCGTCACGAAGCTCGCCGAGGCGGTCGTCGCGCTCGGGCGTCACGAGTGGCCCCTGCACCTCACTGACACCACGCGGCACTTGCTCGCCGAGCTCTCTCGCTTGCTCGGCACCGACCCCGACAAGGTCGGGCCCGACGAGGTCTTGCTGCGCACAGGTACGGCCGCGGGCTTTCTCACCGCTACCGTGCGCACCACAAGTAATCCGACGCTGCTGCAGGCGGGCTACAAGCACAACGTGATTCCTGATCGTGCCGAGGCACTCATCGACATTCGCACGATGCCGGGCGAAGAAGACGCCGTGCTTGCCGAGGTTCGCGCGATCGTCGGCGACGAGATCGAGGTTGTCGTGATGCATCGCGATCTGGGCCTCGAGACGCCCTTCAGCGGCGCGCTCGTCGACGAGATGGTCGCGACCTTGCAGCGCCACGACCCCGGCGCCGAGGTGCTGCCCTACCTGTTGAGCGGGGGCACTGACAACAAGGCGCTGAGCCTGCTCGGCATCACGGGCTACGGCTTTGCCCCGCTCAAGCTGACCCCCGAGCTCAACTTTCCGGCGATGTTCCATGGAGTCGACGAGCGCGTGCCGCTCGACGCGCTCGACTTTGGGCATGCCGCCCTCGCCGACCTTCTTGGTCGATACTGAATACCGCCTCCACCCCGATCGAACGGTTACCGTGTCTCTGCTCGAAGCACTCTTCCTCGGCCTGATTCAGGGCCTCACCGAGTTTCTGCCCATCTCGTCGAGCGCTCACTTGCGCATCGTGGGCGAGTTCTTGCCCAGCGCGACCGACCCGGGTGCGACGTTCACGGCCATCACGCAGCTCGGCACCGAGCTCGCCGTGCTCATCTACTTTTGGAAAGACATCGCGCGCATCATCGGCAAGTGGTTCCGCTCGTTCGGGTCGCGCGGCGGCTCGCACTCCGAGGGGGGCGCGCGGGGCATCCCGCGCAATGACCCCGATGTGCGCATGGGTTGGCTCATCATCATCGGCACGATCCCGATCGTGCTCGTGGGTTATTTCGCGCAGGAGTACATTCGCTCGGCGTTCCGCTCGCTCTGGCTCGTGGCAATCGTTCTGATCGTTTTCGGCATCATCTTGGGCCTCGCCGACTGGCTGGGAAAGCGCACGCGCGAACTGAACGACCTCACGTACCCGCATGGCTTGCTGTATGGCGCCGCGCAGATGCTCGCGCTCGTGCCGGGTGTGTCACGGTCGGGCGCCACGACGACCATGGGTCTCGCGCTCGGGTACACCCGGCCCGCCGCGGCACGGTTCGCGTTCTTGCTCGCCGTGCCCGCGGTGTTCGGCAGCGGGCTGTACGAGCTCGTCACTGCCATTCGCGAGCCCGGGTCGAGCCCCTTCACGGGCCTCGAGATCGCCGCGGCCACGGTCGTCGCCTTCGGCGTCGGCTTCGCGGTCATCGCGGGTCTCATGGCCTACATCTCGAAGCGCTCGTTCTTGCCCTTCGTGATCTATCGCATCCTGCTGGGCGGCACGTTGCTCGTGCTGCTCTCGACGGGGGTGCTCGACCCGCTGTAGCGCCTTAGCCGGCGCCGGGCCCATCGGTCGGAGGCTCGTCGTCGCGCTTGCGCAAGTAGCGCTCGAACTCCTGCGCGATCGCTTCGCCGCTCGCCTCGGGCGCTTCGACGGCGTCGCGCGCGCGTTCGAGCTGGTCAATGTACGAGCGCATTTCGTCGTCATCTCCCGCGATGGCGTCGATGCCCTCTTCCCACTCGCGAGCCTCCTCGAGCAGGTCGCCGCGCGGAATCACGACGTCGACGAGCTCTTCGAGCTTGTCGAGCAGGGCAAGCGTCGCCTTGGGGGAGGGCGCGTTGTGCACGTAGTGGGGCACGGATGCCCACAGCGACACCGTCGGAATCCCCGCTTCTTCGGCCATTGTCGCAATCACGCTGAGAATGCCGACGGGCCCCTCATAGCTGCTGCGCTCGACGCCGAGCTCGTCGCGTACGTCGGGGTTCTCACTTGAGCTGTGGATCGCGATCGGGCGTGTGTGCGGCACGTCGGCCAGCAGGGCTCCGAGCAAGATGATGCCCGTGATGTCCGCCGTCAGTGCTTGGTCGATGGTTTCGGTGGCGAAGGTCTTCCAGCCGCGCGAGGGCTCGGTGCCGAGCAGCAGGTAGATGTTCTCGTGGTTGGTGCCGCTGACGTTCATCGCGGCAGCGCCGAGAGGGTTGTCGGTCACCGAACGCGAGCGGGGCATCCCGTCATCACCAGCCGGCCCATAGAGCGTCACGCTGGGCCAGCGCAGTCGGCGCTTGCCGTCATCGTCGAATTCGACGTGCGGGCGGTTGAGCTGAAAGTCGTAGTAGTCCTCGGGGTCGATGTCGGCGATGGGTACGACATCGAGCACCTCTTTGAGCGCACGCACGGCACCACTCGCGGCTTCGCCGGCGTCGTTCCAGCCTTCGAAGGCGACGACAAGAAGCCGCCCACTGCGGAACAGATCGCTCTGCGACACCGATGCACCTTCCTGACGCGCCCTCGGCGAGCGCCGAGGGGTCGCCCCAGGATAGAACGCAACTAGACTCATGCGTCGTGACCGCTCCGACTCCTGCCGCCGTTCTGTGGGACATGGACGGCACCATCGTCGACACCGAGCCCTACTGGATGCGCGCCGAAACCGAGCTCGTCGCCGAGCACGGCGGCACCTGGAGCGAGGCCCAGGGCATGCAACTCGTCGGCTCAGGCCTCGTGCAATCCGCACGCATTTTGCAGCAAGCGGGCGTTGCCCTCGAGGTGGACGAGATCATCAACACCTTGACCGACCGCGTGATGGTGCAGATCGAGCACGGTGTGCCGTGGCGTCCGGGAGCACGCGAGTTGATCGACGCCGTGCGCGCGGCGGGCATCCCGATTGCCCTCGTGACGATGTCGATTCGCCGCATGGCGCTGCAGGTTGCCGCGGCGATCGGTGATGACGTCTTCGCGGTGGTGATCGCGGGTGACGACGTCGAGCACCCCAAGCCGCACCCGCAGCCCTATCTGCTCGCGGCCGAGCGGCTCGGCGTGCCCATTCACGAATGCGTTGCGATCGAAGACAGCGAATTCGGGCTCGTCTCGGCCGTCGCGTCGGGCGCTGCCGCCATCGGGGTACCGCTGCACATCACGTTGCACGAGGGCCCGACGCATGAGCTGTGGCCGACCCTCGCGGGTCGCACCGTTTCTGATCTTTCTGCGGCGCTCGAGCGCCATCACCACCGTGCGACAGGGGCTTAAGCGATGACTACTCGACGCCAGAGCGGCCCGTTCGTGGAGGGCGATCAGGTGCAGCTGACCGACCCGAAGGGCCGGCTCAATACCATCACGCTCGAAGCGGGCAACGCCTTTCACAGCCACCGAGGCGTGCTGCAGCACGAGGTGCTCATCGGGTTGCCCGACGGCAGCGTCGTCGAGAACTCGCAGGGCGTCGCCTACCTGGCCTTGCGGCCCTTGCTCACCGACTTCGTCATGTCGATGCCGCGTGGTGCCGCGATCATCTACCCCAAAGATGCCGCGCAGATTCTGGCTCAGGCTGACATCTTTCCGGGCGCTCGCATTGTCGAAGCCGGGGTGGGCTCGGGCGCGCTGAGCATGTGGTTGTTGCGGGCCATCGGCGAGCGCGGTCACTTGTTCTCGTTTGAACGCCGCGAAGAGTTCGCACAGATCGCCGAGGGCAACGTCAGTGCCTACGTTGGCGCGCGCCCTGAGAACTGGACGATCACGCTCGGTGATCTTCAGGATGCCCTGCCGAAAGCCGTGCCCGCCGGCACCGCCGATCGCGCCGTGCTCGACATGCTCGCGCCCTGGGAGTGTCTCGACGCCGTCGCCGAGGCGCTCACGCCCGGGGGAGTGCTGCTCGTCTATGTCGCCACGGCCACGCAGCTCTCGCGAGTGGCGGAGGCCATCCGTCACACCGAGACCTTCACCGAACCGGTGTCGACCGAGACGATGGTGCGCGGGTGGAACGTTGATGGCCTCTCAGTGCGCCCTGACCACCGCATGGTTGCCCACACCGGTTTTCTGCTCACGGCACGACGCCTCGCCGACGGTGCCGGTCGATTCGTCAAGGCCAAGCGCCGCTCCAAGACCGAATATGGCGATATCGACGTCGAACTGTGGACTCCTGGTGCGGTGGGCGACCGCCAGTCGAGTGACAAACGCTTGCGAAAAGCCGCACGTGAAGCCCAGGCTCTCGCCGACAAGTCATCACGCCGCCCGGTAGAGTGACCGGGTGACTGCGACCACTGCGCGCTTTGTGCGCACCTCTTCTGCCCTGCTCGTAACGACCGCTCTCATCGGCTCGCTTTCTGCCTGCACCGGCACGCTCGGCGCTGCCGCGTGCGAGCCCATCGTTCCTACGGGAGAGACCGCGGGCTACGTCGAGGCTGACGGCAACTTCGGCAGCCTTCCTGAGGTTGACTTCCCGACGCCTCTGGCGAGCGATGGCACCCAGCAGTCTCTGCTGATCGAGGGCGAGGGTGACCCCATCGCCAACGGCCAGATCGTTGACTTCCAGGTGGTCTTGCTCAACGGCAACGACGGCGAAATCATCACCGCGAGCGCCTACGACGACGAAGAAGTTCCGCTGCGGCGCACCGCCGGAAGCGACATCGATGTGCTCGCCGAGGTGTTGCAGTGTGCCCAGGTGGGCTCCCGCATCGCCGTGACGGGCACCATGGCAGACGTTTTCGACGAAGAGACCTTGGCCAACATCGAGGGGTCGCTCGGGCTTAAGGCCGACGATGCCATCGTGCTCGTTGTTGACGTGCAAGCGGCCTACTTGGGCCGTGCGACGGGTCTGCCACAGTTGGGCGCCTCGGGCATCCCCGCGGTTGTCACCGCACCCAACGGGCAGCCCGGTGTCACGATTCCCAACGAAGAGCCTCCGACCGAGGTGCGCTCGCACACCCTGGTTCTCGGCCAAGGCGCCACCGTCGAAGACGGCGACCGCGTGGTCTTGCACTACACGGGTCTCTTGTGGAGCACCCAGGCCGTCTTTGACTCCAGCTGGGAGCGCGAGGCCCCCGCGACGTTCACGATCACGAGCTTTGAGAACGACCCGAACGGCATCGTGCCCGGTCTCGCCGAGGGCCTCGTGGGCCGAACGATCGGATCGCAAGTGATTGTCGTGATTCCGCCGGAGTTCGGCTATCCCGCGGGGCAAGCTCCGGCCTCGATTCCCGACGGCTCGACGATGGTGTTCGTCGTTGACCTTCTCGGAATCGAAGACTAAGAGCGCAATGGCCGCGTCATCGCGACGAATCCCGGTCGAAGAACGTCTCTTTAGCCTCGTGCTGGCTTTGCTCGCGACCGAGCAGGGCCTCACGAAGGCAGAGATTCTGTCGACGGTGACGGGCTATTCGGCGCGATATGACAACGCCTCCGACCGTGCAAACCTTGAACGGCAGTTCGAGCGCGACAAAGAAGAGTTGCGTGACCTCGGGGTTCCGCTCGAGACGGTCGATGCGGTGGGCGCCGAAGGCGACACCAAGCTTCAGCGCTATCGCATCCCGCCATCGCGCTACCAGTTGCCCGACGACATCGAGTTCAGCCCCGAAGAGTTCGCAATGCTCACGCTCGCGGCACAGGTCTGGCGCGAGGGTTCGCTGTCGACCGACTCACGGCGCGCGCTGACAAAACTTCAGTCGTTGGGGGTGCAGCTTGACGACAGTGTCATTGGGTTCGCCCCGAGCATCCGCACGCGCGATGCCGCTCACGAACCCCTTACCGCCGCTATCGACCGCGGCCAGCAGGTTCGATTCGCCTACCTCAAGCCCGGTCAAACCGTCGCCGACGAACGCACCGTGTCTCCGCTCGCTCTCGTTTTTCACGAGGGGCGCTGGCATCTGCACGCGCACGATGACGTCGTGGATGCTCGCCGCACCTTCTTGCTGCGCCGCATCGTCGGCCCCGTCTCGGCATCGGGGTCACCCGCCACGACGCGACCCGACCACAACGAATCGGCACGCGCCCTCGACGAGCTCGACGCCCTGTGGCGCTCGACGGTGGCGACGGTTCGCGTGCGCCCGGGCAGCGAGGCCGACATCGTCATGCGCAACCGCCCGGGCACCGACGAGGTCGCCGACGGCCTGCAGGTACACGCGACCGACCTCGACATTCTCGCCGACGAGCTCGCGGCCTTCGGAGCCGACATTCAGGTGCTTGCTCCCGACACACTCCGCGAGGGTGTTGTCGCCCGGTGGCAACGGGTGGTGAGTGCGCATGGCTAAGCGAACCGCGCCCCTGACGGCGCCCGACAAGCTGGGTTTCTTGTTGGCGCTCGTGCCTTACCTGATTGATCAGGTGCGGGTGACCGTCACCGAAGCAGCCGAGCACTTCGGCACGACGGCCGACGAGATGCGCAAAGCCGTCATGCTCATCGCCATGAGCGGCACCCCGGGCGCCGACGGAACCTACACGCACGAGACACTCTTCGACATCGACTGGGACGACTTCGACGAGCGCGACATCATCCGCTTTCGTGCGGCACCCATGGAGGAGAAGCCCCGCTTCTCGTCCCGCGAAGCGGCGGCCCTGCTCGCCGGGCTTCAGCGGGTCGCCGCGCGCCCGGAGTTTGCGGCGCGCGTCGACATCGTCGCGCTCATGGCCAAGCTTGCTCGGGGATCGACCGGAGAGCCGGCGCCGCTTGCCGTGCGGGCCGCCGAACTCGCCACAATTCAGGCAACACTCGTCGACGCCGTCTCATCGGCGCGTCGCGTGCGTATTGACTATGTGAGCACGCGCGGCGAGCGCACAGTGCGCGACGTCGACCCGATGAGCCTCGAGGGTGTCGATGACTCATGGTATTTGCGGGGTTGGTGTCTGACGCGGGATGCCGAGCGCACGTTCTTGCTCGACCGCATGGCGAGCGTCGAGGTGCTGGGCGCCGCTGAGCAGCACGAGGCGAACACCGGCGCGGACGAGCTGTTCCAGGGCGCCGACACTGACGAGCGCGTCACCCTGGCCATTCCCGTGGCCGCGCTTCCGCTCATCGCCGACTACCGCGGCGCGGGCGACCCCGTGCGCATCGAGGGGGAGCGCGCGGTCGTGACGGTGCGCATTGCTCACGCGGGCATCCTCGGCCGAATCGCCGCCCGCGTTGCGGGCGCCCTTGAGGTCATCGAACCGGCCACCGCCCGTGACGCGCTCGTTGCCTGGGCTCACAACGCGCTCGAGGCCCACACGCCTTAGGCATCCTGTTCTCAGGTTCTTCAAGGGCCTGCCGTCCTGTTCGACGCAGGGGAGCGGGATACACTGAAAGCCTGCTCACCGGAAAGAACGGGGAATCATGTTCGGCAACCTCAATGGCTGGCACGCAGTCATCCTCCTGGTCGTCATCTTGCTCCTTTTCGGTGCCCCCAAGCTTCCGGCGCTGGCGCGTAGCTTGGGCCAGTCGATGAAGATCTTCCGCAGCGAGGTCAAGAACCCCGAGGTTCCGAAGGCCGACGCGGCTGACGGCTCGGCGGCAGCGACGGCGAAGGTCGACGAAACCGACGCGCCCTCGCAGAAGTAGCTCGTGGCGGGGCGTCAACCCCGGACTCGCAACGCCGAGGGCCGGATGTCTCTTGGCGAGCACCTGATCGAACTGCGCAAGCGCATCACCATCATTGCGGTCGGCATTGTTGTCGCCGCGATCGGTGGGTGGCTACTGGCTCCTCCCGTGTGGGCTGCGCTGAGCCAGCCATTGCTCAAAGTGGCCGAGGCCCAGGGGCGACAGGCCACGATCAACTACACGGCCGTCACCGAAGCGTTCGACACCCAGTTCGCGATCGCGATTGTCTTGGGTGTCGTCATCTCGTCTCCGTTGTGGCTCTACCAGGTGTGGGCGTTCATTGTTCCCGCGCTGCACAAACGAGAGAAGCGTTACGCGATCGGCTTCTTGAGCGCGGCCCTTCCGCTGTTCTTGGCCGGATGCGCCGCCGGATGGTACGTGTTGCCACACATTGTCGAACTATTGACAGGCTTTGCCGCGTCAGGAACCACGACGTTGCTCACCGCAAAGTTCTATCTCGACTTCTCTCTCAAGCTCATTTTGGCGATCGGTATCGGTTTCGTTTTGCCCGTCATTCTCGTGGTGCTCAACTTCGCCCGCGTGTTGTCAGGGCGGGGGATCTTGATGGGATGGCGATGGGCGATTCTCGCAATCACCGTCTTCACCGCCCTCGCCACTCCGGCTGCCGATGTCGTGTCGATGTTCCTGCTGGCCATACCCATGGTGGGCCTGTACTTCTTGGCGGCGGGAATCTCGGTGCTCAACGACCGACGTTTCGCCAAGCGCGAGGCGGCGATGAACGCCGAGTACGGCATCCGCGTCGATGAGTGACGACGGCCCCAGCCACGCTGAGCGGTTCGCGGCGCAGCGCGAGCTGCGGTCTCTGCCACGGCTGCGCGCCTTCCGTGATGGCCTGACAATCGAACTCGACCCTTTTCAGCACGCGGCCTGTGTGGCGCTTGAGCAAGGGCGAAGCGTGCTCGTCGCGGCTCCCACGGGCGCCGGCAAGACGATCGTTGCTGAGTTTGCCGTTTTCTTGGCCATGTTCGAGGCGAACGCCAAGATCTTCTACACCGCGCCCATGAAGGCGCTCAGCAATCAGAAGTACACCGAACTCGTCGCCCAATACGGTGCAAGCGAGGTGGGGTTGCTCACGGGAGACACCAACATCAACGCGCGGGCGCGCATCGTGGTCATGACGACCGAGGTGCTGCGCAACATGCTCTATGCCGATAGCGACCTGCTGACCGACCTCGCCTATGTCGTGATGGACGAAGTGCACTATCTCGCCGACCGCTTTCGCGGCGCGGTGTGGGAAGAAGTGATCATTCACTTGCCGCAACACGTGCGCATGATCTCGCTGAGTGCGACGGTGTCGAACGCCGAAGAGTTCGGCGACTGGCTGCAGGCCGTGCGCGGCGACACCGACGTGATCGTCAGCGAGACGCGCCCCGTGCCCCTCGACCAGCACGTGCTCGTGCGCTCGAAGCTCGTTGACCTCTTCGACTCGTCGGGCAAAGCGGCCACCAACCGCGTCAACCCCGAGCTCATGCAACTGGCACGAGCGGGCGGACACGTGCCGCACCAGGGTCGGCAACACCACCCTCGACGGTGGGAGAAGCGGCCAGGGGGAGACGGCAAAGCTGATCGCGCCGAGATCGTGTCGATGCTGGGCGCCCGCAATCTTCTGCCAGCGATCTTCTTCATCTTCAGTCGCGTGGGGTGCGATGCCGCGGTCAAGCAACTCGTGCGCTCGGGCATTCGACTGACCGATGCCGCTGAGCGCGACGAAATTCGGCAAATCGTCGAAGAGCGGTGCCGCACCTTGCGCGACGACGACCTCGCGGTGCTCGGCTATTGGGAGTGGCTCGACGGTCTGCAGCGCGGCGTCGCGGCGCACCACGCCGGCCTGCTGCCCGCCTTCAAGGAGGTCGTAGAGGAGCTCTTCCAGAAGAAGCTGTTGCGCGTCGTGTTCGCGACCGAGACCCTCGCCCTGGGCATCAACATGCCGGCGCGCACGGTCGTGCTCGAGAAGCTCGAAAAGTTCAACGGCGAGGCACGGGTTCCGATCACGCCCGGCGAGTACACGCAACTGACGGGTCGTGCCGGGCGACGAGGCATCGACACTGAAGGCCACTCGGTCATCCAATGGACGGGCGGTCTTGACCCACAAGCGGTCGCCTCGCTTGCCTCGCGACGCACCTACCCGCTCAACTCCAGCTTTCGGCCCACCTACAACATGGCCGTCAATCTCATCGAACAGTTCGGCCGTGAGCGCACTCGCGAGGTGCTCGAATCGAGCTTCGCGCAGTTTCAGGCTGACCGCGCTGTTGTTGACCTCGCGCGCACCGTGCGCAAGAACACCGAGGCACTCGAGGGCTACGCCAAGGCCATGACGTGCCACCTGGGCGACTTTCAGCAGTACTCCGCCCTGCGTCGCGAACTGAGCGACCTTGAAAGTGGGGCGCGGCGCTCGGGCGAACCCGGGCAGAAGGCCGACAAGCTGCGCCGCCAGAAGCAGATCGAAGGCGTGCGAACGCGCATGCGCAAGCACGCGTGTCACGGATGCTCCGATCGCGAAGCGCACGCGCGGTGGGCCGAGCGCTGGTGGCGTCTGAAGCGCGAAACCGACAAGGTCAGCCGTCAGATCACGGGCCGCACCGGAGCGGTCGCAGCCGTGTTCGACCGCATCACTGACATTCTCGCGGAGCTCGAGTATCTGGAACACGATGAACACGGTCGGCTCGGCCTCACGACACACGGGCGATCACTGCGCCGCATCTACGGGGAGCGCGACCTGCTTGTCGCCGAGAGCCTTCGGCGCGGTCTGTGGCGCGATCTCGATGTGCCGTCGCTCGCAGCGATGGCCACAGCGATTGTGTTCGAGGCCCGTCGTGACGACGGCCAGGCACCGGAGTATGCCCTGCCGCGTGGGGCTTTCCGCCCCGCGCTCGAGCGCACGCAAGAACTGTGGGCCCGACTCGACGACCTCGAGCGTGAGCACCGGCTGCCGGGCAGTGAGCCCCTCGCCACGACCCTCGCGCTGCCCATGCATCGCTGGGCCGCCGGAGGCTCGCTCGATGCGGTGTTGCGCGACGCTGATCTCGCGGCCGGCGACTTCGTGCGCTGGACCAAGCAGACGATCGACTTGCTCGACCAGATCTCGATCGTTGCTGACGGGCCAGAAGGGCGCACCGCCCGGAGTGCTCTCGATGCCATTCGACGCGGCATTGTGGCCTACAGCTCGGTCGCCTGAGCTTCGCGCTGAGACCGGTCGCCTAGGATTCTTGCTCGTGACCTCGCCGACTTCTTCGTTGACCCCGGCGCCGACGACTGAAGCTCCACCGCTCGGGCTGGCACTACTCATGGCGGTCACCGGCGGCTGGCTCATGGATCTCGGTTATCCCGATCTCGCCTGGTGGCCGTTCACGATCATCGGCACTGCGCTCGTGCTTGCGAGCTTGCGGGGGCGCAGCATCGGGGGAGCCCTGCTGGTCGGTGCTGTCAGCGGCTTCGCATACTACGGCGTACTCATCGAGTGGCTCACGGTATACCTCGGTGTCGTTCCGTGGCTCGCGCTCACCCTGGCACAAGTGGTCTTCACCGCGGTGGGTGGCGTTCTCATCACGCTGGCCTGGCGCTGGGTGCCGCGAGCATGGCCCGGCGTGGCGGGGCGACTCGTGCTCACGCCGGCCGTCGTCGCCGCCGCGTGGACGACACGCGAAGCTATCGCCAGCGTGTTTCCGTTCGGCGGCTTCGCCTGGGGCCGACTTGCCCACAGCCAAGCCGACGGCCCCCTCGCGCACTGGGCCGCCTGGGTCGGCTTCTCGGGGCTGACATTCCTCATCGCCTGGTTCTCGGCCATGCTCGTCGCCGTCGCGATCGAGCGGGAGGTCGGGATGCTGCGCCGTGGCATTCTCGTTGCCGGAGCATCCGCGGCTCTTCTCGTGTGGCCTGCCGTGCCCATCACGATCACGGGCACCATCTCGGTGGCCGCGGTGCAGGGCGACTCTGACTCGGGCCTCTTCGCTCAATACGAGCAAGGGCAAATTCTTCAGGATCACTTCGACGCGTCTCGCACGCTTTTCGATGAGAACCTCGACCTCGACGTGGTCGTGTGGCCCGAAAACGCGAGCGACCTCGACCCCTTGCGCAGCGAGTATGCGGCCTCGGTTCTCGACCTCGTGAGCACGCAACTCGACGCCCCAGTCGTTGTCGGAACGATCACGGTTGACGAAGACGAGTCGTTCAACTCGGTGCTGGTGTGGAAAGCGGGGGAGGGAGCCGTCGACCAGTACGACAAGGTGCATCCTGTGCCGTTTGCCGAGTACTTGCCGGCGCGCGACTTCTTCTATCCGCTTGCCCCGAGTCTGTTCGACCTTGTTCCGCGCGACTACTCATTCGGCCAGCGCGACACCGTCGTCGACTTGGACGGTGTCATCGCCGGGATCTCGATTTGCTACGACATCGTCGACGATGACCTTCTCGCTCGTCAGATCGATGAGGGCGCTGAGGTGCTTCTTGCTCCCAGCAACAACGCCGACTTCGGCGTCAGCGACCAGAGCGTGCAGCAGCTCGCGATCGCTCGCTTGCGAGCCATCGAAGCGGGGCGGTCGCTCGTCAATGCGTCGACCGTCGGCGCGAGTGCCATTGTGCTTCCTGATGGCTCAACGCTCGACAGCCTGCCGCTGTTCACCCAGGGCACGATGGTGCAGCAAGTTCCACTGAGCGACACCGTCACTCCCGCGCACGCGCTCGGGCGCACGCTCGAGTGGGGCGTCATCCTGTTCGGGCTCGCGGCGATTGCACTCGGGGCTGTGCTCGGTCGTGGGCGGCGCGCATGATGCGCACGCTCGTCGTGGTGCCGACGTATAACGAGGCCGAGAGCATCCGCCCGATCATTGCGCGCATTCGGGCGGCACTTCCTGACGCATCTGTTCTGATCGTCGATGACAATTCACCCGACGGCACGGGACGGTTGGCCGACGACATTGCGGCCGCCGATCATCAGGTCGAGGTGTTGCATCGCCCCGGCAAGGCCGGCCTTGGCGCGGCGTACCTGCAGGGCTTTGCGCGCGCCATCAACGACGGCTACGACGCCGTTGTCGAGATCGATGCCGACGGCTCGCACGACCCGGCAGAATTGCCGGCGATGGTCGAGCTTCTGAGCTCCGAGAACGC
>NZ_JANRKZ010000203.1:0-7891 GCF_033763155.1 Microcella sp. | reverse complement strand
TGGCTCGACACCGGAACGTTCGAGTCGATGATGCAGGCCTCGGAGTATGTGCGCGTGATTGAAGATCGCCAGGGCTACAAGATCGGCTGCATCGAAGAAGTGGCCTGGCGCGCAGGGTGGATCGACGACGCACAACTCGCGGCCCTTGCTGCGCCGCTTGCAAAGAGCGGGTATGGCACCTATCTGCAGCGCCTGCTCCGCGCGTAGTCGTTGCGGCTAGTGCGCGCGTCGCTGCAGCAAGGTCGACCGCACGGCGAGACCGGCCGAGAGGGCCGCACGCACGGGCCACAAGTGCCAGCCCGAGTACTTGCGGGAAATGAACCGGCGTGCCGACGTGTGGTGGGCGCGAATCATGACGGCTGAGTCGCGAGCGGCCGTGTGCCCGCCCACGTGCGTGACCGCGGCCGAGGGCTCGTAGCGATTGCGCCACCCTGCTTTGCCGAGGCGGTAGCCGAGGTCGACATCTTCGAAGTACATGAAGTAGCCCTCGTCGAACCCGCCGATGGCATCGAAGACATCGCGGCGAACGAGCACGCACGCGCCCGAGAGCCAGCCAGCATCTCGCGGCGTCACGGCTTCGGCGGCGTCTTGCCGGTAGCGCTTGGTCCAGGGGTTGTCGGTCCACAGGTTGACGAACAGCGCGTGGCCGACGCCCGTGCGCAGTGACGGCACCCGTCGCGCCGAGGGATACACCGTGCCGTCGGGATTGAGCACGGCCGGCCCGATTGCCGCGATGCGATCATCACTCTCACCGACGGCAACAAGCGCGTCGATGACGCCCGCGTGCAAGACCACGTCAGGGTTGCTCACGAGCACCCAGCGCACCGACGGCGCGAGCGACGCGACCCCCGCGTTGATCGCTCCGCCATATCCCGGGTTGCTCGGCAGCGCGATGTAGTGGGCGCGGTGCTCGTGTGCCAGGTCAGCGGCACGAGAACCCTCACCGGGCCGGTTGTCGACAATCACGCAGTGCACGGGCGCGGCGCTCGCGGCCTCGATCGACTCGAGAAACCCTGGCAACACGTCGTTCGAGCGGTAGGCAACCGTCACGACCGCGACGGCTGTGCCGTCGCCCCCGTGTCGCTCGTCGCCCCCAGTCATGATGGGTCGATCCTAGCCGCGCGCGTTGGCGGCTCTAGGCTGGCGGGGTGGCAGACGCGCGCATCTCGGTGGCTCTCGGCACGCACAACGGTGCCGCGCACGTCGCGCGGCAAGTGCGCAGCATCCTGAACCAGCGCCCGGCGCCCATCGAACTCGTCGTGGGCGACGACGACTCGAGTGACGACACGCTCGCGATCATCGAGCGCGTGCACGCCGAGGCGCTCGCCGCAGACCCCGAGCTGCCGACGCGCCTCACGATCATCCGTCGTCGACCCGCGCTCGGCATCACGGCCAACTTCGCGGCGACGCTCGCCGCGTGCGAGGGTGACCTCATCGCACTGAGCGATCAAGACGACGAGTGGATGCCCGGCAAACTCGCGACTCTCGCCGCAGCCTTCGCGGCCGACCCCGAGCTGTTACTCGCCCACACCGATGCCCGGCTCGTCGACGCCGACGGCGCGCCCCTGGGGATTACCCTGCTCGAGGCTCTCGAAGCGACCGAGGCCGAGCGCGCGGGCCTCGCCGCGGGCGAGGCCCTGCCCGTGCTCCTGCGGCGCAACCTCGTGACGGGGGCCACGGTCATGCTCCGGCGCTCGCTGCTCGAGAGTGCCGCGCCGATTCCGGGGGAGTGGGTGCACGACGAGTGGCTTGCGGCCATTGCGGCGGCCGTCGGCCGCGTACGGCTCGTGCCCGAGCCGCTCATTGATTATCGCCAGCACGGGGCAAATCAGATCGGCGCGCGCCGGCCTACGCTCGCCCACAAGCTCGCTCGCTTGCGCGAACCACAGAGCGAGCGCGCGGCACGATTGGCCCGTCGCACGGCCCTGCTCGCCGAGCGAGCCCGCGCGCTCGCCGTCGCACCGGCGGTGCAGCAGCAGCTCGACGCGAAGGCGGCGCACGAGGCGCGGCGAGCGCGACTGCCGCGCGTGCGCATTGCCCGTGTTCCCGCGGTCATCGGCGGCGCGCTCTCGGGCCGCTACGGGCGGTACAGTCGGGGCGCAATGGATGTGCTGCGTGATCTCGTGACTCCGGCCGGGCCTCTGCCGGTCATGACGCTCGCCGACCCCACTGACGCGCACGGCGGTGAGCGCGCATGACTCGCGTGCTCATCATCACGGGCGACCCGCTCGCCGCGGCCATGGCAGGCCCCGCGATTCGCGCGTGGAACATGGCGCTCACGCTGCAGCAGGCGGGGCACGAGGCGCGCCTCGTCTCGACGACGCGCGCCGAGCATCCGTCGCCGCCGTTCCCGATTGCTCACGTCGCGCCCGGCGACGAGCGGGGCATCGCTGTGCACGAACGCTGGGCCGAGGTCGTGCTGTTTCAGGGCTATGCGAACACGCAGTTTCGCACCGTCGCGCGCACCGATCGCATGCTCATCGCCGATGCCTACGACCCCATGCACCTCGAGATGCTCGAGCAGGGGCGTGAACTGCCGCCGCCGACGTGGGCGCTGCGCGTGTCGACCGCGCGCGACGCGCTCAACGACCAATTGCGGCGCGCCGACCTCATTCTGTGTGCGAGCGAACGCCAGCGATTGCTTTATCTCGGTCAGCTCGCGGGCCTCGGCCGCTTGAGCCCCGCGACCTACGCCGAAGACCCCGACCTGCGGGCGCTGCTCGACGTCGTGCCCTTTGGGCTTGAGCCGAGCCCTCCCGTCGCCGACGCGGGCCACGGGATGCGCGGCGTCATCCCCGGCATCGACGCCGACTCGCGCGTGCTCATCTGGGGCGGCGGGGTCTACAGCTGGTTTGACCCGCTCACGTTGATTCGCGCGGTGGGGGTGGCGCGTGAGCGGGTGCCGGGCATCCGTCTCTTCTTCTTGGGCACGCGGCACCCGGGCGTCGACGAGATGGGCATCGTGCGCGAGTCGTTCGATCTTGCGACCTCGCTCGGCCTCGAAGGACGCGAGGTCATCTTCAACGACACGTGGGTGCCCTACGACCGTCGCGGTGCCTACCTGGTCGAGGCCAACGCGGGGGTCAGCACGCACCACGTGCACGTCGAGACGACCTTCTCGTTCCGCACGCGCATTCTCGACTACCTCTGGGCTGGGTTGCCGATGGTCGTGACCGAGGGCGACGGCTTCGCCGAGATCATTGCGGCCGAGAATCTTGGAATCGTCGTGCCCGCCAATGACGTGGATGCCCTCGCCGACGCCCTCACGCGCGTGCTTGCCGACTCGCCCGAGGTCGCCGAGTGGCGCGCGAATGTCGCCCGCGTGCGCGAGCGTTTCGTGTGGTCGGTGGTGCTGCAACCTCTGCTCGCGGCCGTCGCCCACCCGCGCCGCGCGGCCGACGTGACGCGCGGCCGCGACGGCATGGGTGTGGGCGCTCGCGTTGCCCGCACCGCAGGATTCGGCCACACCGTGCGCATGACCCTGCACCACTTGCGCGCCGAGGGCATCTCGGGCGTCACCGCGCGCGTGCGCAAGCGCCTCAGCGCCCGCTGAACGTTCCCCGAACATCCCTGCACCGCACGGCGTGCGTAGGGCGTCATGGTCAGCCATACTGAGGCAATGGGGTGGAAACGGAGCCCGGCCGATGTGCCCGGGAGCGCGTCGCGGGGGCGACAGAAGAAGAGTCGTGGGGCACACGGTGCACCACGCTCGACAGTGGTTTTGGTCGTTGCCGCGCTTCTCGTGAGCCTGATGCCGACGACGACCGCGGCTGGCGAAACGCTGCCGCCCGCCCCTGACGCGTCGGCGATTCCAGAGATGGGGGAATACCCCGAGAGCGACTTCATTGAGGCCGCTGCCGAACTGCCGACCGAGCTCGTCGCCGCGGTGGAGCGTGACCTGGGGCTCTCGCCTGAGCAGTATCTGGCGCAGGCCGCCGCGGCTGCCGATGCGTCAGACCTCGTCGAATACCTCGCCGCCGAGGGCATCGATGCGAGTGACCGTGTGCTCGACGGCACGACACTGACCATTGGGGTCGACTCGGCCGCCGAGGCCACCGTGGTTGAGCAGGTCGGGGCGGTCGCGGTCATTGGCGAGGTTGCCCCGCCGGTGCCGTCGATCGACGACGTGATCTTCGAACCCGCCGCCGACGTCTATGGCGGCGACGCCATCACCTACAGCACGAGCGCGGGGGGCTTCCGGTGCTCTGTCGGCGCGAATGGCACCAATTCTTCGGGTCAGCCCGAGTTCGTCACGGCCGGACACTGCGCGGGCAGTGGTCTGTACCGCCATGTCAGCGTGACCGCACCCGGGTTCACTCCGTCGGGCACCTCGCTCAACTTCGGCACACCGCGCTCGGGATCATTTCAGGCGGGTGGCGGTTATGACGTTGGACTCGTCACCGTCACGCAATCGGGCTTCACGACGGGGCCGACCGTCACGACCTATAGCGGAGGGCAAGGTGCCCGCACGGGTGGCCTGCTCACGGTGCGCGACACGATCATCCCCACGACGGGTTCGCCGATTTGCAAGTCGGGCTCAACGACGGGTTGGACGTGTGGGCAGATTCTCGACGACTTCCAGAACGACGTCACCGTGTGCGGCACGTCGTCGCCGTGCTACTCCGTCGATTCGATCGTGACCAACGTCTGCATGCTCTCGGGCGATAGCGGCGGCCCCGGCATGGTGGGTTCCGCGTTCGTGGGCGTCAACTCGGCGACCTCGTTCGGCTCAGCCCCCAATGGTTATGCCGGAACGCCGCTGCAGTTCTGCGCCGCAGCGGTCAACAAGGTCTCTGTCATGGCGATCATGCGCCACAACCCTGGCATCAGCACTATTGAGTCGCGCTACGGCACCTCGTGGGAGCCCACGGTGCTCGTCGACTCTCCGAGCATCACGATGCCGCCCGCCTACACCTCGGGCGCTGCATTTTCGGTGTCGGGTGCCATCACCAACGTCACGCCGCGCACCCGCATCGAGGTCAAGGTCAACGGTGTCAGCCGCGCGGTCGCCCTCGACACCGTGACGGGAGCCTGGTCAGCAAGCATTCCGGCGGTCACGGGGTCGACCGTCGTGGTGACGGTGCAGGCTCGCTGGGGCCAACGCTCGGTCGCGCCCGTCGACAGATTCGTGGCGACCGATGGAGGGGCCTTTGTCTTGCGGCCTCTCACGATAGAACGCATCGCCGGAACCGACCGCTATGACGTGGCGATCGCCCTGGCCCAACGTGCGTATCCCGGGCCGGCGCGGCCGACGACGGTCTACGTCGTCAACGGCGGCGACTTCCCCGATGCGCTCGGCGCCGGATCAGCGGCCGCCGCCACCGGCGGGATCGTGATGCTCGTGGAGACCGGCTCGCTCGCCGCGAAGATTCGCACGGAACTGCAGCGGCTCAGTCCGCAGCGGGTGGTCATCGTCGGCGGCCCAGCATCCGTCTCCGAGACCGTACGCTCGAGTCTGCAGTCGGCGCTGCCGAGTGCGACCGTGTCGCGCATTTCGGGCCAAACTCGCTTCGATGTGTCTCTCAACGTCATGAACCACATCATCGAAACCGGCGGGCCGCGCGCGTTCGACGCGTCAACGAACCTCTACGTGGCCAATGGCTACAACTATCCCGACGCGCTCGTCGCCGGGGCGGCAGGCTCGTCACCCCAATCGTCTCGGGGCATCTCGCCCGTGCTCACGGTTGCGGGGCCCGAGTCATCGCTCCCTGCCGCAACGCGCACGGCCATTGAGAACTTTGGGTTCTCGACCATCATGGTCGCGGGTGGGCCCGGATCTGTGACGATGGGCATCGAAAACCAGTTGCGCTCGATTGTCGGAACCTCGAACGTGGAGCGCCTGGGTGGTCTGACGAGGTTTGATGCGGCACGCAGCGTCGCGAACGATGCGTATCCCGACACCGCCGACACGGTGTTTCTCACCACCGGGTTCAACTTTCCCGATGCCCTTGCGGGCGCGCCGCTCGCCGGGCTCATGGATGCTCCGATGTTCTCGGTTGAGACGACGTGCGTGCCGCGGGGCGTGCTGACCGACATCGAGCGCTTGCAGCCGACGAGAATCATCCTCTTGGGCGGCACCGGAACCCTGACGCCCGCCGTCGAGGCCCTCACGCCCTGTCCTTAAGCGCGCCCCTCGTGGGGTGTGCCCCGATAGGCTATTGAGTTATGAGAGTGCTCGTGGCGGTCCCCGCGCTGAATGAAGCGGCGGTCATTGGCCAGGTGCTCGATTCGATTCAAACCGTTCATGCGCTTGCTGACGTCGTCATCGTGGACGACGGTTCGCGCGATGCGACGGCGTCGATCGCCCGAGCTCACGGCGCGCATGTCGTATCGCACGCCATCAACCTGGGCGTCGGTGCTGCCATGGGCACAGCGTTCAAGTACGCAACGCGGCATGGCTACGACGCAGTCATCCAGTTCGACGGTGATGGCCAACATCGGCCCGAGTACATCGCTAGCCTCATCAAGGCGCTCGATCATGCCGACATCGTGGTCGGTAGCCGGTTCGCCGATGGTGGCACGTTCAAGTCGTCGGCTGCGCGTCGCGGAGTGCAACGCCTCATCTCGTGGGTGACGTCGGCCTACGCGCGCACGCGCATTACCGACGCCACGAGCGGGTTCAGAATCGCCGGCCCCCGCGCACTCGAGGTCTTCGCTGAGCACTACCCGGTTGAGTGGTTGGGTGACACGGTCGAGTCAATCGTGCTCGCGACGCGACAGGGTTTGACCGTGCGCGAGATTCCGGTCGTCATGAATGAGCGCGCCGGAGGCGCCCCGTCGCAGTCGATCTTTCGGGCAACCCTCTACACCGGCCGCATCTTGCTCATTCTCGGCCTCGCCGGCATTCGCAGCGTGCCCCCGCAGTTGCGCGCGCGCCGCGCACACGCGTCGCGAGAGGTGACGGCATGACCCCGCAGATTCTGGCCATCGTGATGGCCGTCATTTTGCTCATCGCCGTCATCTTGTTGTTGCGGTCGTATGTGCTGCCCGAGAAGTACGCCGTCATCTGGCTCGTCGCCTCGGTTGCGGCAATCGTTTTGTCGGCGTGGCCCGGCTTGCTCGACGCGGTTTCAGGGTTCTTCGGCATCGCCCAGCCCATCAATCTGCTCTTCGTGGGCGCATTCTTCGTCATTTTGCTGCTGTTGATGCAGATCAGTCTTGAGCTTGCGCGCACGCGCGACGAGCTGCGCAAGGTTGTGCAGAAGCTCGCTCTTGAGATCGAACAAGTGAGAAGAACAGATGACGACTGAGTCGCCAACCGTGTCGCGCCGACCCCTCCGATCCCGTTTCCGGCCGCTGTACCTGGCGCCGGTTCTGGCGTTTATCGCTCTGTCAGCGTGGGCCTTCGCGTCTCCTCTCGGGGCGGGCCCCGACGATGACTACCACTTGGTCAGCATCTGGTGCGGCGGCGATGGCAGCGAGCAATGCGACCCCGGTTCAGAAGACAGCAATCGCGTTATGCCGTCAGCGTTCGAGAACGTCGCGTGCTACGCCCAAGATGGCGCGCGAAGCGCGGCGTGCCAAAACGACGTGTGGAACACGTGGGATGGCGACCCGGTCGAACTCTCGCGAGGCAACTTCGGCGGCGAGTACCCGCCGGTTTACTACGCCACCATGAACCTCTTCGCCGGTTCCGATATGCAAGTCAGCGCACTCCTGATGCGCATTCTCAACGCGGCCCTCTTTGTTGGCCTAGCGACTGCTCTCGCGGTGCTCTTGCCGGCCGCTCGCCGATCCACCTTGTTGTGGGGTTGGTTGATCGCTCTGGTGCCCTTGGGCATGTTCTTGATTCCGTCGAACAACCCCAGTGGCTGGGCCATCACGGGTGTCGGAACCGCGTTTCTTGCGTTGCTGGGCTGGTTCGAAACAACCGGGCGTCGACGCTGGGCAC
>NZ_JANRKZ010000202.1:0-43599 GCF_033763155.1 Microcella sp. | reverse complement strand
ACAGATCGACGACGGACTTCTCGACGTTGTTGCGATGCGCCCCAAGAACCTGTGGGGGTGGATGCGCGTGAGCTACGCCGTGGTCTGGGAAAACGGCGTGCTGCAAAAGAGCAAGATCGGTCAGCGCATTCTCGCCGCCGACAAGAGCGTGCGCGCCCTGCGCTACTTTCAGGGCCGGCACATGACCCTTGCGTTCGATCGGCCAGAAGAGTTCGAGATCGACGGCGAAGAAATGGGCCTTGTGACCCGGCTCGATGTGCGCGTGGCGCCCGCCTCGCTCATCGTGCGCGTGCCGCGCGATTAGTCGACACGCATCGTGTGCATGAAATCGGGCAGTTCGCCGTAGATCACAGTGAGGGGCAAGCGCCTCTGATCACGAAGAGAACAGGACCCATCATGACCACTCAGCCTCGCACCCGCCGCCGTGGCATCATCGCGGCCGGCATCACGACGGGCGTTGTCGCGCTCACGCTCGGCGGCATCGGTGTCGGCATGGCACAGGCCGGCGTCGAGCTGCCCTTCGGGCCGGCTGTCGGTTCGGGGGGAGCCTTCGACCTCGAGGGCAACCCGATTCCCGAGTCCGAGCTGCAGACCGAACTGGGAGAGCTCGAATACTCGGGCGACGTCTCGGTTGACGACATGCCCGCCGGCGAGTCGGTGCTCGAAGGCTCGTTCGACGAGTAACGCCTGACCACCATCACCATCATGAGAACGCACGATCGCTCACGCTCAGAGTTCGAGCGGTTCTTTGCGACTCAGAAAGATGCGTGTTTTCGGGCCCTGTGTGCCACCGTCTCCCCCCTCGACGAAGCAGACGACCTCACGTCTGAAGGCTTCGCTCGAGCGTGGGAGCGGTGGCCCGAGGTGCGCGAGCACCCGTCTCCGGCCGCGTGGGTCGTGCGCACGGCGCTCAACCTGCACCGCGACCGCTGGCGTCGCGAGGGGAATCCGCGGCGCCACCTGTTTCTCGTGCCCGACGAACATCACGACCGCGAGTCGCTCGTCGACCCCGCCCTGCTCGCCGCCCTTCGGGCGTTGCCCGAGCAGCAGCGTGCCGTCATCGTTCACCGCGTGCTCCTCGACCTGTCGACCGAACAGACAGCAATCGAACTGGGCATCGCCGCGGGAACCGTGGGCACCCACCTCAAACGCGCGCTCACCGCGCTGCGCATTCACCTTGACGACCAGTCCACCGCCACGGAGGCAGCATCATGACCGATTCCGACGACCTGACCGACGACGACGTCGCTCGGTTGAGCAGTGCCCTTCGCGCGCAGCTGCAGCCTCTGCGGCACACGCGGCCGACTCCGGCGACGGATGCTGTGGCCGACGATCTGGCGCAGCGCCGCATCCGTCGCCTGCGTGCCGGGGCGATCGCGGCCATCGCTGCCGTGTCGGCGGGTGCCCTCGCGGTGTCACTGACGGTGGGATCGCCGGCCGACGCCGCGTGGGCCGCCGACCCCTCGCCCGTGACCGACGAGCTCATTGGCGACGTGTCGAGCGCCTGCGCCGCCGCCCTCAACCCTGGATCGCTCGAACAGTCAGGCTCGGCGACCGCAACGGAGACACCGACCGTTGAGAGTCTCGGCACGGCGCCCACGTCGACCGACGGCATGCTCGCGCCGCCGACCGAACTTCCTGACCTCGTGGCGATCGACGTGCGGGGTGACGGCGGCTTCGCGGTGTTCTCCACCGGCGACATTGGCGCACTCTCGACCTCGGTGTTCTGCGTCGTGTCGCTTGATGGTGCCACCTCGGTGACGTCGCTCTCGAGCGAGGTTGGGCCGGCGACACCCGGCTCAGCCGGAGTGAGCCTGGCGTCGGGCACCACAATTGCGGGCCAGGCGGGTTCGTCGACCCTCACCGGCACTCTCGTCGAGGGAGCGACCTCGGTCGAGGTGGTCATCGATGGTTTGCCGACCGCACGCGCATCGATCATCGACTCGCGGTATGCGATCTGGTGGCCAAGCACGACCGGTGCTCTCGTGCGCCAGCTCGACGCAGCGGGGCAGGTGCTCGCCGAAACCCCCGTGGGCTGACGCAACTAGCGCGTGTCGGGCTCGCCGTTGAGGATCGCGCGCAGCCAATCACGGGCGTCGGTGAAGACGTCGTCGCCGTACTGCGAGACGACCTCGATCTGGCGCGCATCCGCCCGCGGGTACGACCCCAAGAAGATGACACTGGGGCTGAACCGACGAAGGCCCAGCAGGGCATCGGCGACGCGCTCGTCGTGCACGTGCCCGTCGAGGTCGATGACGAAGCGGTAGCGGCCGAGGGCATCGCCGATGGGCCGCGACTCGATGAGGCTCATGTTGACGCCGCGCGTCGCGAACTGCTCGAGCATCTCGAGCAAGCGACCCGGAGCGTCGTCAGGTAGCTCGGCGATGACGCTCGTCTTGTCGGCACCCGTGCGCGCCGGCAGCTCGAGGCTGCGGCTCACGAGCACGAAGCGCGTGACCGCGTGCGGGTTGTCACCGATGAGGTCGCCGAGCACAACAAGGTCGTGGTGCTCGGTGATGCCGGGAGGGGCGACAGCGGCCTGAGCGGGCGAGCCCGGCTCGAGCAACGAGGTGGCGGCGGCAACGTTCGATGCGGCCGGAATGTGCCCGTGGGTCGGCAGCGTGCGCTCGAGCCAGCCGCGGCACTGGGCATAGGCAACGGGATGCGCGGCAACAACGCGCACATCATCGAGGGTCACCCCCGGCCGCGCCACGAGCACGAAGTTCACGGCGACCAGGTATTCACCAATGATGCGCAGACCCGGGATCGTCGCGAGCGCATCTTGCGTGGCACTCACTCCGCCCTCGACCGAGTTTTCGACGGCGATCATGGCGCCCACGCTCCGGCCCGAGACGACATCGTCGAGGGCTTCGCCCACGTTGCTCACGCTGCGCCACTCGGCGCCGACGGCCTCGGGTACTTGCCCGAGCGCCTGCCACGTAAACGTTCCGGCCGGACCCAGGTAGCTGTAGGTCGGCGCGGTGGCGGGCGGCTGATTCATGCTCGGCAGTCTATTGCCGCGCATCCACCCTCCCCTTCGTCGGCGACGGTGGTTGGATGGCATCATGAGCCGCGCCGGAACACCCGCCTTGCCCGCTGACCTCGTTGATCTCTCCGCACTGCTCGCGGCCTATGCCGATCGCGTGCCCGATCTCGACGACCCGGCACAGCGGGTCGTGTTCGGCACGAGCGGCCACCGTGGTTCGAGCCTCGATGGCGCGTTCACCGACACCCACATTGCCGCCATCACGCAGGCGATCGTCGAATACCGCGCGAGCCAGGGCACCACGGGGCCGGTCTTCGTCGGCGCCGACACCCACGCGCTGAGCGCTCCCGCGATGCAGACGGCGCTCGAAGTTCTCGCGGCCAACAGCGTGACGGCGCTGATTGACGCAAACGACGACTTCGTGCCGACCCCCGCGCTGAGCCACGCGATCATTCGCTACAACCGCGACGCGACAGCGAAAGCCGATGGAATCGTCATCACGCCGAGCCACAACCCCCCGCGCGACGGCGGCTTCAAGTACAACCCCCCGCACGGCGGGCCGGCCGACTCTGATGCGACCACCTGGATCGCCAACCGCGCCAACGCACTCATCGCCGAGGGCAACCGCGAGGTGCGCCGACAGACCACCCTGCTCACCGAGCCCTACGACTACCGCCTGCACTATGTCGCCGATCTCGCGAACATTCTCGATCTCGATGCGGTGCGCGGCAGTGGATTGCGCATCGGCGCCGACCCTCTCGGTGGCGCGAGCGTCAATTACTGGGCCCTCATCGCCGAGCACTATGGCCTCGACCTCACGGTGGTCAACCCGAGCGTCGACCCGCAGTGGGGGTTCATGACCCTCGACTGGGACGAGAAGATTCGCATGGATCCGTCGAGCCCGAGCGCGATGGCGAGCGTTGTCGCACGGCGCAACGACTTCGACCTGCTGACGGGCAATGACGCCGACGCCGACCGCCACGGAATCGTCACCCCCGACGCGGGGCTCATGAACCCCAACCACTACCTCGCCGTGGCCATCGAGTATCTCTACACGCACCGCCCCGACTGGCGCCCCGACGCCGCGATCGGCAAGACCCTCGTGTCGTCGACGATGATCGACCACGTCGCTGCGGGTCTCGGGCGACGGCTGTGGGAAGTTCCCGTGGGCTTCAAGTGGTTCGTGCCCGGACTCATCGACGGTTCCGTCGCGTTCGGCGGAGAAGAGAGTGCGGGCGCGAGTTTCGTTCGCCGCGATGGCAGCGCGTGGACCACCGATAAAGACGGAATCTTGTTGGCCTTGCTGGCATCCGAAATCACTGCCGTCACCGGCCGCTCGCCCTCGGCGCTCTATGGCGATCTCACCGAGCGCTTCGGTGCCCCCGTCTATGAGCGGGTGGATGCTGCGGCCAGCCCCGAACAGAAGGCGGCGCTCAGCAAGCTCAACGGAGCGGCCATCACGGCGACCGAGCTCGCGGGCGACACCATCACGGCTCGCCTGAGCGAGGCGCCCGGCAACGGTGCGGCGGTTGGCGGCGTCAAGGTCGTCACCGATCGTGCATGGTTCGCCGCGCGCCCAAGCGGCACCGAAAACGTCTACAAGATCTACGCCGAATCGTTCGTGGACGAGGAGCACTTGCGGCTCGTGCAGGCCGAGGCGAAGGAGATCGTGGATGGCGCCCTCGGCTGAGACTGTTGATCGCGCGGCGCTCTTCGCCGCGTGGGATGCCCTCACGGCCGAGCAGTTGCGCGCGGCGGGTGGCATCAAGTGGACCCTCTTTCCGAACACGATCGGCGCCTTCGTCGCCGAAAGTGATCTCGGCACCGCCCCGGCAGTCACCCGGGCATTACACGACGCCATCGACCGCGGCATGGTCGGCTATCTGCCGCGCGCCGTCGGCACAGAGATGGGAAAGGCCACGGCCGAGTGGATGCTCGACCGCTTCGATTGGCGCATCTCAGCGGGTCGCGTGCACCCCGTGGGTGACGTCATCGCCGGGCTCGATGCCGCTATCGCTCACTACTCGCGGCCAGGGTCGGCCGTCATCGTGCCGACCCCCGCGTATATGCCGTTCTTGACGGCGCCCGCGCGGCACGGCCGAGCCGTCGTCGAAGTGCCCATGGTGCTCGACGGGGGTCGCGAGACGCTCGATCTCGAGGCGATCGAGCGCGAGCTCGCGGCGGGGGCCGGGCTCGTTGTGCTGTGCAATCCCCTCAACCCGGGCGGGCGCGTGTTTGAGCGTGCGGAGCTCGAGGCACTCTCCGAGGTCGTCGACCGGCATGGCGCGCGGGTCTTCGCCGACGAGGTGCATGCGCCGATCGTGTTCGGGGCCGCGCGGCATGTTCCGTATGCGAGTGTGAACGCGGCAGCATCCGCCCACAGCATCACCACGACGAGTGCCTCGAAGGCCTGGAACCTGCCGGGCACGAAGGCGGCCCAGCTCATCACGACGAACGACGCCGACGAGCGAACCTGGCAAGCGCTCGGCCCCGGCGCGAGCCACGGGGCCAGCACGCTCGGCGTCATCGCGAACACGGCGGCCTATCGCGAGGGCCGCGAGTGGCTCGACGCGACGATCGCCTACTACGACGCCAACCGTCGACTGCTCGGCGAGCTGCTCGCTGAGCGCCTGCCCGAGGTTGGCTACCGCATGCCCGAGGGCACCTACATCGCCTGGCTCGATGTGTCTCGCCTCGGACTCGGAGACGACCCCGCGGTGACGCTGCGCGAGCGCGCCGACCTTGCCGTCACTAACGGGCAGGCGTGCGGCGTCGTGGGTGCCGGACACATTCGGGTCATCCTGGCGACCCCGCGGCCGATCGTCGAGCAGATCGTCGACCGCCTTGTCGCGGCCGCGCGGGGCTAACTAGTCGGTCGAGCCGAGCCGCTGCTCGACGAAGTCCGTGAAGATCCACAGCGACTTTTCGGTCTCTTTCGGGAACGAGCTGCGAAAGAGCACCCCGACGAGGCGCATCATCCCGGTGAGGCGCCACACGTTGTGCTGCTCGATGCGCGTCGTGTGGGCATCCACGGCAACGAAGCGGGTGTCGCAGATGTTGTGGATGCCCGACGCTTCGTAGACCGCGTTCCAGGTGCCCGGCAGCTCGCTCAGCGAGACGGTCTCGGTCATCACGATCGTGCCGCGCCCACGTCGATAGGTCAGCCGCGAGCGACCTCCCGTGGCCGGGGGCGCACCCTCGAGCACCTCGACACTCAGCAGCTCTGGCTGCCACTCGGGCCACGTCGACGTGTCGACGTACAGCGCCGCGACCTTCTCGAGCGGTGCGGCAACGGTCGTGCTGCGCGTGTATTCCATGGCCGCACGCTAGCGCGGTCGGGTGACGCGCGACAAGAAGCGAATGTCAGCCGGCGTAGGTCGGGGCAGGAGGCAGCCCGAAGAACTCTTCAAGGGTCGGGTTGCCTTGCGCATGCAGTTCGGCGGCGAGATCGAGGCCAACGTAGCGATAGTGCCACGGCTCAAACTCATAACCCGTAGTCGCGGTCTTGCCGTTTTGGTAGCGCAGCGTGAAGCCGAACCGGTAAGCGTTCGCGGCGAGCCACTGCCCGTGCGCCGTGTCGGCGAAGCACTGGTCGAGCGAGCACGAGGCCGGCGATGCCCCAATGTCAATCGCGAAGCCCGTCTGGTGTTCGCTGTGCCCGGGGCGCGCGCTCGTGAGGTCGGCGCCGGCCTGACCGAGGCTATTGACGAAGCCGTTGTAGATGCGCGTCTGGCTGTCGAAGCTGCGGTAGGCGCTTTCGAGGCGCAATGTCAGGCCCGCCTCGCTGAGCGCCGCGGCGAACATCGCTTCGGCAGCGGCGGCCGTTTCGGCGCGCATGAGCATGTCTTGAGTCGCCGGAATGTTCGCTTGCACGAGGTCACCTGGCACATAGGTCGTGGGGTTGAGCGGCCGCATTTTGTTGACGACGACCCAGATGCTGGTGGGGTCGTCGATCGAGTACTGCGCCGTGTCGAAGGTCGGCGTCGGAGTGGGGGTCGGCGTGGGCGTCGGGGTCGCCGTCGCCGTCGGCGTAGGGTCAAGAACAAGGGGCTCACGCTCGACCGCGCAGCCACCCAAGACAAGGGTTACGGTCATGCCGAGAACGACACCAGAGAGAGCAGCACGAGTCACAGAGCGAGCCTACTGGGCCGCCGTCGACGTCGAGCGACGCCCATTCGCGCCCACTCGTGTCGTGCAAGACATGGGTGCTGACCAGCCATTTCATGTTTTTCTGGAACAGTCGTTGACATTGCTGGTGCAACGTGCGTAGTGTTCGACTCAATGTGAGAGCGCTCTCACAACCACCACATGAGAGCGCTCTCATCCACACCACACCCACGCACACAAAGGAGTGACCGTGAATCTTTCACGACGCAGCACTGCGGCAGCCGCCATCGCGGGCGCCGCAGCATTCGCCCTTCTCGCCTCGGGCTGCAGCTCGACCGAGACGCCCGAGGCCGGGGGTGACATCACCCTCACGGTCGCCACGTTCAACGACTTCGGCTACACCGACGAGTTGTTCGCGCAGTACGAAGCCGAGAACCCCGGCGTCACGATCGTGCACAACCGCGCGGCAACCTCGAACGAAGCCCGCGACAACTTCTTCACGAAGCTCGGCGCCGGCAGCGGCCTCGCCGACATCGAGGCTGTCGAGGTCGACTGGTTCGCCGAGATGATGCAGTACAGCGACAAGCTCGCCGACCTGAGCGACCCCGAACTGGCTGACCGCTGGGTCGACTGGAAGACCGCTGCGGCGACGGATGCGAACGGCCGCTTGGTCGCCTACGGCACCGACATCGGCCCCGAGGCCGTCTGCTACCGCTCTGACCTGTTCGCTGCGGCTGGCCTGCCCACCGACCGCGAAGAGGTTGCTGCGTTGCTCGAGGGCGACTGGGACACCTACTTCGAGGTCGGCCAGGAGTACGTCGACGCGACCGGCGCTGCCTGGTTCGACTCGGCCGGAGCCACCTACCAGGGCATGATCAACCAGGTTGAGTTCGCCTACGAAGAGGCTGACGGAACCGTCATCGCCACGGAGAACCCCGAGGTCGAGCAGATCTTCACCGACGTGCTCACCGCCAGCAGCACCCTCTCGGCCCACCTCGGCCAGTGGAGTGACGACTGGTTCGCGGGTCTCTCGAACGGCGCGTTCGCGACGATGCTCTGCCCCGGCTGGATGCTCGGCGTCATCTCGGGCAACGCTCCAGACGTGACCGGCTGGGACGTTGCCAACGTCTTCCCCGGTGGCGGCGGAAACTGGGGCGGTTCGTACCTGACCGTTCCCGCCCAGGGCGAGAACATCGAGGCTGCGACGAAGCTCGCCGCCTGGTTGACCGCTCCGGAGCAGCAGCTGTCGGCGTTCGCCGCAGCGGGCACCTTCCCGAGCCAGGTTGAGGCCTACGAGTCGGAGGAGCTCACGAGCGCCACCAACGAGTACTTCAACAACGCGCCGGTCGGCCAGATTCTCATCGAGCGTTCGCAGGCCATCGAGGTCGCGCCGTTCAAGAGCGTCAAGTACTTCCCGATCAACGACGCACTGCAGAAGGCGCTGACCCGCGTCGACGTGGATGGCTCGCAGAGCATCCAAGAGTCGTGGGATCAGTTCGTCGCTGACGTCGCGGCGCTCGGCTAGCCACATCCTGCACCACCCGGGGCCGCTCTCCTCCTCCATGGCGAGCGGCCCCGGCCACACCACCCCCTTGATGACCACCGTCGTTCACAGGAGAACCACCATGTCGAAGACCGCCGCCTGGCCGCCCACGCAGCCGCAGAAAGAACGATCGGTTCGCCGCATCGCTTTCTCGCAGACGCTGTCGCGGTGGGACGTCAAGATCTCGCCCTATCTCTACATCTCGCCGTTCTTCATCCTCTTCGCCATCACCGGCTTGTTCCCGCTCGTCTACACGGCGTGGGTCTCGGTGCACGAGTGGAACCTCATCGGCGGCCAAGGCGACTTCGTGGGCTTCGACAACTTTGCCTTCGTGCTCTCGCAGCCGCCGTTCTGGATCGCCCTGCGCAACACCTTCTCGATCTTCTTGATCTCGGCCGTGCCGCAGGTTGCCTTCGCCCTGCTGATCGCCGCCGTGCTCGACCGCAACCTGCGGGCAAAGACCTTTTGGCGCATGGGCGTCTTGCTGCCCTACGTGGTAGCCCCCGTTGCCGTCACCCTCATCTTCAGCAACATGTTCGGTGACCAGTACGGGCTCATCAACAATCTGCTCGGCAACATCGGGCTCGACCCGATCGGCTGGCACTCCGATGTTGTGGCGAGTCACATCGCGATCGCCACGATGGTCAACTTCCGCTGGACGGGCTACACCGCCCTCATCTTGCTCGCCGCTATGCAGGCCATTCCGCGTGACTACTACGAGGCCTCGATGATCGATGGAGCCGGCATCGTGCGGCAGTTCTTCTCGATCACGATCCCCCAGCTGCGGCCCACGCTCATCTTCGTGATCGTCACGTCGACGATTGGTGGCTTGCAGATCTTTGACGAGCCGCGTCTCTACGACCAATACGGCCAGGGCGGCGCCAACAACCAGTGGATGACCATCACGATCTACCTCTACAACCTCGGCTGGGGCCAGCTGAACTTCGGTCGCGCGGCTGCTGTGGCGTGGCTCTTGTTCCTCATCATCGTGCTGGTCAGCTTGATCAACGTGGCCATCACTCGATCGATTGCGAAGGCATCATGACCGGCACCGGACTTCTCGAACGCCGCCCCCGTCGCCGCGGGCTCGCCAACGGGCAACGCCCCGGCTGGATGGCCTACGGCTTCCTCACCGCGGTCATGCTCGGCTCGATGTTTCCGATCTACTGGTCGTTTCTCATCGGCTCGGGTGATGCATCCACCATCAATCAGCAAGACATCGTGTGGTGGCCGGGGGGCAACTTCCTCCCCAACGCGGCCGCCGTGCTCGAGAGCGACAGCGTCAACTTCTGGCGCGCGATCGGCAACTCGATTATCGTCTCGAGTGTTGTGGCGGCATCCGTCGTCTTGTTCTCGACGCTCGCGGGATACACCTTCGCCAAGCTACGCTTTCGCGGCCGCGACGGCCTGCTGATCTTCGTGATCGCGACGATGGCGGTGCCGACCCAACTCGGCGTCGTGCCGCTGTTCATCGCGATGAGCCAACTGCAACTCGCGGGCACCCTGTGGGCCGTGATCTTGCCCGCGATGGTGAGTGCCTTCGGTGTGTTCTGGATGACGCAGTACCTCGCCCAGGCGCTGCCCTATGAGCTCATCGAAGCAGCGCGCGTTGATGGTGCCAGCATGATTCGCACCTTCTGGTCGGTCGCCTTGCCGGCGGCCCGACCTGCGGCCGCCATGCTCGCGCTCTTCACCTTCATCGCCACGTGGACCAACTTCTTCTGGCCGTTCATCGTGCTCGACCGCCAGAACCCCACGCTGCCCGTTGCTCTCTCGTTGCTGCAGAGCAACTACTTCGTTGACTACTCGGTCGTCATGGCGGGTGTCATCTTGAGCACGATTCCGCTGCTCATTCTGTTCATCGTCACCGGCCGCCACCTCGTGAGCGGCATCATGCAAGGAGCTGTCAAGGGATGACCGCCCAGACGTCTGCGTCGCTCTCGACGCACACCTCATCGCGCCCGATTCCGTCGGACTTTCGGCTGGGAGTCGCGACCGCGGCCTACCAAATCGAAGGCGCAACGCACCGCGATGGCCGAGCCGACTCGATTTGGGATGCCTTCTGCCGCGTTCCCGGTGCCGTCGTGGGCGGCGACAACGGGGACCGCGCGTGCGAGCACTACGACCGCTACCGCGACGACGTCGCGCTCATGAGCGACCTTGGCGTGCAGGTCTATCGCTTCAGTACCTCGTGGGCGCGCGTGCAGCCCGATGGGCGCACCGCCAACGCCGCGGGCCTCGACTTCTACAGCCGACTCGTCGATGAGCTGCTCGGAGCGGGCATCACTCCCTGGCTCACGCTCTACCACTGGGATCTTCCGCAGGCGCTCGAAGAAACGGGTGGCTGGCCTGCGCGCGACACCGCCCTGCGGTTCGCCGACTATGCGGCCGACGTGCACAGCGCGCTGGGCGACCGCATCGTCAACTGGACGACCTTGAACGAGCCCTGGTGCTCGGCCTTCTTGGGTTATTTGAGCGGGGAGCACGCGCCGGGCATCCAAAACCCCCAAGCGTCGCTTGATGCCGCACACCACCTGTTGCTCGGGCACGGCCTCGCGACGCAACGACTGCGCGAACTCGGACCCGACTTGAGCCTCGGCATCACCCTCAACATGACCGTGGCTGACCCCGTCGACCCGACGAGCGCAGGGGATGTCGACGCTGCTCGCCGCATCGACGCGCAGCACAACCGGCTCTTTCTCGACCCGATCTTCCGTGGCGAGTACCCGGCCGATCTCATTGCTGATCTGGATGCGCGCGGGCTGCACCTGCCAGTGCTCGACGGCGACCTCGCCGCGATCGCGACTCCCATCGACGCCCTCGGCATCAACTACTACAACGGCCAAGCGGTCAGCGTGCTGCCGCCGGTCGATGCGCCGCTGAATAACGCCGCGCCGTCTGAGCGCGTCAAGCTCTCGCCGTTTCCGGCGGGCGACGGCGTGCACACGCACCCGCGCGGCCTGCCGACCACGGTCATGAACTGGGAAGTTCAGCCCGACGGCCTGACACGGTTGCTCGTGCGCATTGACGAGGAGTACACGCGCGAGGCCGGGGTCACTCTCTATGTGACGGAAAACGGCGCGGCCTACACCGACGTCGTCGGGCCTGACGGCTCGGTTGACGACCGCGACCGCGCGGAGTTTTTGCGGCTGCACGTCGACGCGATTCTCGACGCAATCGACGCCGGAGTGAACGTCAAGGGCTATTTCTACTGGTCGCTCATGGACAACTTCGAGTGGGCCTGGGGCTACGACAAGCGATTCGGGCTCGTGCGTGTCGACTATGAGTCACAAGAGCGAACGGTGAAATCGAGCGGGCGGCTGTATCAATCGATGATCGCGTCGCGCAGCGTGCCGCGGCACGCTGGCTAGGATTCAGCCATGACGGCCGAAAGTTCGAGCGGGCGCGTCGCCCCCACGCTCGAGATGGTCGCCGAGCGCGCGGGAGTGTCGCGAGCGACGGTCTCGCGCGTGGTCAATGGCTCACCGCGCGTGAGCGACGACACGGTTGCGGCGGTGACCGCAGCGATCGAAGCGCTTCACTACACCCCCAACCGCGCGGCCCGGTCGCTTGCCAACCGGCGCTCGATGGCCATTGCCCTCGTGATTCCCGAAGACACCTCGCGCTTCTTCGGCGACCCGTACTTTGCGGCCATCGTGCAAGGCATCTCGACCGTGCTTGACGAGACGGGCTACGTGCTCAATCTGCACCTCGCGAGCTCGAGCGGCTCGTTCGACAAGACCCTGGCTTATCTGCAGGGCGGCAACGCCGACGGAGCCCTTGTGGTGTCACATCACACGGGCGACCACGTTCTTGCGCAACTGGGCACGAGCATCCCCGTCGTTTTCGGCGGTCGGCCCCTCGACCCGCAGGCCACGACGAGCTATTTCGTCGACGTCGACAACGCTCTCGCGGCCGCGGCCGGAACCCAGTACCTCATCGATCAGGGTCGGCGCCGAATCGGCACGATTGCGGGGCCCGATGACATGCCCGCTGGCATCGACCGGTTGGCGGGCTGGCGCACTGCGATGACGGATGCGGGGCTCGCGTCTGACGCGATCGTGCACGGTGACTTCTCCCTCGCCGGTGGAGTGCATGCGGCCCGCGAGCTGCTCGATGCCCACCCCGGCCTCGACGCGATCTTCGTGGCGAGCGACCTCATGGCCATGGGTGCCGTTTCGGTGCTGCGCGAGCGAGGAATCGCCGTGCCTGAGCAGGTTGCGGTCATGGGCTTCGATGATTCGCCCGCAGCGCTCGCGAGCGAGATTCCCCTCACGACGGTGCGCCAGCCCTCGGTCGAGCAAGGCGAGCGCATGGCCCGCATCTTGCTCGGTTTGCTCGACGGCGAGACCTTGCCGCGCCGCCACATCATGCCGACCGAGATCGTCGTTCGCGCCAGCGCCTAAGCTCGGCGGCTACCCTGGTGCCATGACTCGCGGTCGCGCCATTCTGTCGGCAGTGCTCGTTGCGCTCGGGGCGCTCGCCTACGGCGCATCGCCGATCGACATCATTCCTGAGTTGCTCACCGGCCCCCTCGGCCTCGCCGACGATCTCGCGGTGTGGGTCGGCGCGGGCGTCGCAATCTGGAAGCTCTTGTCGGGCAGCAAGCCCGCGCCGGGCACCACACCGCCTGCTGGCGAACAGCCGCCCGCTGCGCAACCCGCCGCCGAGCAGCCGCGGTGGGAGCAGAAACTGCCGGAGTAGGGTTCGACCATGAGCCTCACGGTCATTCACGAACCCGACGCCGATCGCTATGCCGCCTATGACGGCGATGAGCTGCAGGGTTGGATCGTGTACGACCGCGTGGGCTCGACCATGCGGCTGTTGCACGCCGAGGTTCCGCCCCTCATGCGCAACAAGGGAGTAGGCGGCGAGGTTGTGCGCGCGATTCTCGACGACCTGAGGGTCTCGACGACCGACCGAGTTCAGCCGTTCTGCGGTTTCGTCGTCATGTGGATGCGCCGGCATCCCGAATACGCCGACCTCACGACGCGCTAGGCACGTCCAGGGTCGCCCGGCACCCGTCGTCGGTCCATTGGAAGTGCAGCGGTATGCGCTGAAAGTAGGCGAGTTCTCCCCACGCCCACTCGAGAGTCACTTCAGATAGTTGTATTCCGTCGCGTGGAGCGGTGCGGGTGAGTTCAACCACAAGAACTGTTGGCTCGAACCCCACAACCGCGCTGGAACCATTCGCTGCAAGTAGTGCGGTGAGCGACCGTCGTTCTTCGCGACTCAGCGACGCGATCGACTCGCCCTCGAATGAGGTGACGGCGGCTATCGACATAGCTTCGCTCTCGACGGGCTCAACGCCCACGTAGGTTTCTTTGTCGAGCGCGGACAGCTGAACCTCGAGCAGGGCGCTGTTCGACCCCGACTGTGACCTACAACTCACCGACGTGATCGTGAAGCCTTCCGCTGATTTCGCCGAGAACAGAAGGAACACGCCACCCCACACGGCCATGGAGAGCGCCCAAATGACGAGAAGCGGGATGACCACGATGGCCACGAGAGAGATCACGACAACGATTGCCTGCGCGCCACGGCTGCGAGCCGTGGCCGTGCTGACGACATCGACGGGCTCGTTGAAGAGGTCCATGAGAGGACTCTTGCAGACGATCACATTGGTCGGTGCGCTTGTTTCCTGATCGTGATGGGCGCCCGAACTACAGGCGAATGGTCCCTCGGTAGCGGTCGGGGGCATCCGGATCGGCGTCTGCCGACAGCATGCCCGCATGGCCGTCTCCGGGGATCGGCGCGGGCGCGGGCAACGAGGTCTGGCGGTCGCGCTCGAGCTGCGCTTCGTGGCGCGTGGGCGCGAAGACTTCGTCGAGCGACCCCACGAGGCCCGCGGTCGATCCGCCACGACGGCCGTTGCCGCGCAGGTCGATGTAGCCGAGACGCTGGGCGATCGCGCCCAGCACGATTGCCGCGGTCACGATGAGCAACCAACCCCACCACGCGATCACGGTGCGAGCCTAGCCGCCGAGCCCTGCCGCACGGTCAGTCGCGCAGCGGAAGAACGATCGGGCGGTCGGATGCTCCCAGGCGGTGAATCTGCACATCGAGCCCATAGACCCGCCCGACACGGTCGGCCGTCATGACCTCGTGCGGGGTGCCGACGGCGTCAAGCCGGCCGTGGTCAAGCAGGGCGATGCGATCGGCGTATGCCCCAGCGAGCGAGAGGTCGTGCACCACGACCACTACCGCGCGGCCGTCGGCGGCCAAGCGACGCGCAAGGCGCATGACGTCTTCTTGGTGGCGCAAGTCGAGGGCCGCCGTCGGCTCGTCGAGGAACACGATGGGTGTGGTCTGAGCAAGCACGCGAGCGAGCGACACGCGCGCCTGCTCGCCGCCACTGAGGCTCGTGAAGCGACGGCCCAAGAGGTGCGTGATGTCGGTGGCCTCGATGGCCTCGGTGACGGCACGTTGGTCGTCGGCGAGCTCGGCGCTGCGCATCCACGGGCTGCGCCCCATCTGCACGATCTCGATGACGCGAAACGGAAAACTCACGGTGTTCGCTTGCGAGAGCACCGCCCGGCGACGCGCGAGCTCGAGCGGTCGATAGCTGTGCACGGCACGACCCATGAGGTCGACTGTGCCCTCAGTGGGCCGCAGGTCTCCGCTCAACACCGAGAGCAGCGTCGACTTGCCAGCGCCGTTGGGCCCGACGAGGGCGAGCACCTCACCACTGCGCACCTCGAGGTCGACGGCTGCGAGAATCTCACGATCATCGCGGCTCACCCGCACGGCGCGCGCGGCGATCATGACTGACGATGTGCTCATGCCCACCCCCCGCTGCGACGACGTTGGCGGTAGAGCAACCAGAAGAAGAACGGGCCACCCACAAGCGAGGTGAGCATGCCGATGGGCAGCTCCGCTCCGGCGATCAGGGTGCGCGTGAGCAAGTCAGCGACCACGAGCAGGGCACCACCCCCAACGGCACTCGCGAGAATGAGGCCGCGGTGAGCAGGGCCGATGATCATGCGAATGAGGTGCGGAACGACGAGGCCGACGAACGCGATGATGCCCGTGAAGGCCACGGCGGCTCCGGTCAGCAGCGCGACAAGCACAATCGAGACGAGCCTGAGTCGCTCGACGTCAACGCCGAGATGGCGGGCATTGCGCTCGCCGAGCGCGAGCAGGTCATAGCGTCGCGCGAGCACGAGCGCCAGCGCGATGCCCACCGCGGCGACCACGGCGACGAGCGCCACCTGATCCCAGCGCGACCCACCGAGCGACCCCAGCTGCCAGAAGACGATCTGCTCGCGGCTTGCGGTGTCGGCGGCGAAGAGCACGAACGCGATGCCCGCTTGCGCAATGGCGTTGACCGCGATTCCCGTGAGCAGCAGCGTCACGACCTCGGTGCGCCCACCCGCGCGCGCGACGGCATAGACGAGCAGCGTCGCCAGCAAGCCACCGATGAACGCGAAGAGGGCCACGCCCGGGCCCCCGAGAACGGAGACACCGAGCGCAATGGCGGCCGACGCGCCCAGTGCGGCTCCCGACGAGACACCCACGACGCCGGGCTCGGCCAACGGGTTACCGAAGACTGCTTGCATGACGGCGCCGGCCACGGCGAGCGCCGCGCCGACCGCAAGCCCCATGACGATTCGCGGAAACCGCACGACCCACAGCGTCGACTCAACGATCGGGTCGGTCGGCGCCCACGCCGTATCGATACCGATCGCGCGCAGCAGCGACCCCGCCACTTCGGTGGGCGTGATCGGCAGTTGCCCCGTGATGGCCGACAGCACGATGCCGCCGACGAGCACGCCGGCGAGCAAGAGGATGAGGGCGAGCGCCCGGATGCGCGGACTCACGGCACTCGATACAACCACTCGTGCGTGGAGAACTTCTCGGCCACGAGGCGATTGGCGCGCTCGAGTTCGGCTTCAGTAATGACGCTCTCGGTGAGCCCGTTCTGGGCGCGGAACGTCGCCACGAGTCGGTCGATGATCTCGTCACGCGCGAGGCCCGTTTGCGATTTGAGCGGGTCGACGCGCTTATTGGCGCTCGCAATGCCCTTGTCGCTGAGCTTCTCGCGGCCGATACGCAGCACCTCGACCATGCGATCCCCATCCATGTCATAGGCCATCGTCACGTGGTGCAGCACGGCACCCGAGCCGAGGCGTTTCTGCGCGGCCCCGCCGATCTTGCCGCTCGGGCTCGTGATGTCGTTGAGCGGTTGGTACGAGGCCTCGATGCCCAGCCCCTTGAGAGCCGTGATGACCCACTCGTCGAGAAAGGCGTACGAGTCGGCGAAGCTCATGCCCTGCACGAGAGCCGTGGGCGCATAGAGCGAATACGTGATCGCGGATGCTGGCTCGATGAACATCGCGCCACCCCCCGAAATGCGGCGCACCACCTCGAAGCCGTACTTCTGCGCGTTCTCGAGGTCGACCTCATTGCGCACACTCTGGAACGAGCCGATCACGACCGCGGGGCTCGACCACTCCCAGATGCGCAGGGTCGGGCCACGGCGTCCGTCGCCAACCTCTTCGGCGAGCACTTGATCCATGGCCATCTGCTGCAGGGGAGCCAGCGCGGGCCCGCGGAGCAACTGCCACTCGTAATCCGCGAAGGTCGTGGCGCTCGAGAGCGCGCGACGCACGGTCGTGGCCACGGCCTCGGGGCTGAAACCGAGCAGTACGGCGCCGGGCGGAAGGGCATCCCGAACCGCGACCGTGAGAGTGGCGGCATCGGTATCGGCGGCAAGCCCGAGCACGGCGGCCTCGATCGCGGGGATGGTCTCGTCGGGTTCGACGAAGAAGTCTCCGGCCAAGCGGAACGCGCTGATGCGACCGTCGGTCACGTCGAGGTCGACGACGACGAGCTTGCCGCCGGGAACCTTGAATTCTCCGTGCAGCGTGTCAGCGGGCATAGCCCCAGCCTATTCGTCGGTGGCGAGGGGCCGTGCGGGGTCGGCCGCGTACTGCGACCACGATCCGGCGTAGAGGCGGCCGGGGGCGAGGCCGGCGTGCTCGAGGGCGAGCAGGGTATGGCACGCGGTGACTCCCGAGCCGCAGTAGCTGATCACTGGCAAATCGGCGGCCCCGAGCGCCGTCAGGCGGTCGCGCAGAGTGTCGACGTCGAGCAGGGTTCCGTCGGCGGCCACGTTGTCGCGGCACGAGAGGCTCTGGGCACCGGGAATGTGCCCCGCGCGGGCATCCACGGGCTCGGTCTCGCCGCGGTAGCGGTCGATTGTGCGGGCATCGAGCACGAGCGCCGAGCCGTCGGCCGCGGCGCGCTGAGTTTCGTCGATCGAGGCGAGCGCGGCATCCGGCCACGATCGCGCGGTGAAGGATGCGGGGCGCACGTCGCGCGCACCTCGCTCGAGCTCGGCATCCGGGTGTGCCCGCCGCCACGCGTCGATGCCGCCATCGAGCACGGCGGCCTCGAGCCCGAGGGTGCGGAGCATTCACACCAAGCGCGAGGCAATCACTCCCCCGGCGTCGTCGTACGCCACGACGATCGACGTGTCACCGATGCCTGCCGCGCTCATGCCGGCGGCGAACACCTCGGGATCGGGCAAGGGGTGTCGTCCGGCGGCTGCCGACGGTGGCCCGGCGAGCCAGCGATCGAGCTCAACGAACACGGCCCCGGGAATGTGACCGGCGGCGAAGGCCTCCGCGCCCGACCGGCCATCGAGGTACCAACGCGTGTCGACCACGACGGCGCGCTGGGCTGCGTCGTCGACGAGACGATCGAGCGCCGTGGAATCGACGAAGGGGGCGATCATGGCCACCAGTTCAAACGCTAGGAGAAGAGGCGGTTGTTCAGCCAAGCAATGAGGTCAGCGCGCACCTCGGCCTGGTTCGTCTCGTTGAAGACCTCGTGGCGCGCACCGGGGTAGACGATGAGTTCGACGTCGCTGAGGGCACCGCGCTTGAGGTAGGCATCCGCCAGCTTCTTGGCGCTCTTCTCGCCACCCAACGGGTCGTCGTCGCCCACCATGATGAGCAGAGGCACGGGCGGCTGCACACGCTTGGGCGTGCCGAACAAGCGCAGGCCGTCGGCGAGGCCGAAGAGCTGCAAGACCTTCGCGTCGGTCGTGAGCGGGTCGGCGACGAATGCCGCCGACACGGCGGGGTCGCGGCTGAGCCACTCGGCGCCCGTCGTGCCGAGGTGCTTGTGGCGGTGGTTCAGGTCGCCGCCGTACATGTCGAGTGGCGTGCGCAGGGCGGTTCCCGTGAGCACGACGGCGTTCCAGGGATGCTCACCCGCGTTGAGCAGGTTCTGCACCATGAGCGAGCCCCACGAGTGGCCGAGCATCGTGAAGGGAAGGCCGGGGTACTCGGCCTTCGCGAGCTCCGTCAGGTCGAGGAGGTTCTGCTGGGTGGCCCGCAGGCCACCGACGCCCAGCTTGCCGATCTTGGAGAGGTCGCCCTTCCAGTACTCGACACCCGTCGCGCCGTGGCCGCGGTGGTCATCGGCGTAGACGGCGTAGCCCGCCGCGACGAGGTCGTGAGCGAGCAACTCGTAGCGCAACGCGTGCTCACCGACGCCGTGCGCGAGCTGCACAATGCCCTTCGGCTTACCCGGGGCCCACACATAGAAGTGCACCGACACCCCGTGGGAGTCGGTGAAGGTGCGGTGTTGACGCTCGGCAGTAATCTTCGGCATTGAAGGCCTCCTGGGCTCGATCTTATGAGCAGTGCGACCCTGCCGCACTCACGCTTCGCGCATGATCTCGACCGTCACGAACAGCTTCGAGCTCGAGGTGCCCGCTGGAGGCGCGCTAAGCGTTATCAACAATCACTTGATTTGAGATTGTCACTTCGCAACGCTGGGCTCTACACTCGAGTAAGTAGCTAGAGGTGAAACAGTCCTCTGAGCGCTGATTCCAGAGCCCACGCCTTTGTGCGTGGGTTTCTGTGTTTCGGAACTATTCTCGTCTATATGTTGCTCGCGTACATCGATGAAGTGGGCGAGCCTGGGGCATTCGTTTCTCGAACGGACGCCCGCTACAACACCAGCCCCGCGTTCGGCTACGCCGGCTTCGTGATTAGCGAATCGGCCGCTCGTCGAATGGGTGAGGTTTTCACGTTTAAGAAGCGTCAGCTGTTCGCCAGCGAAATCGAGCTCGCAAGCCACCCCGGGCGTTGGGAACGAAAGGGGTCGGAGTTGTTGAGGCCCGACACGCCACAACGGTTCCCACAACACATTCGGGTGCTGAACTTCTTGTTCAAGACATTGACTGCGTTAGGCGGCACCCTCTTCTACTACGCAGAAGAAAAGAAGATTGGCACACCGCGTCAGACTGAGCTTGACCCAGTCCAACGAGAGACCGATGTGATGGGCCAAACCCTGAACAGGCTGTGCCGATACGCCGACGCGAGCGATCAGAATCTTCTCGTCATGATTGATCAAGTGAATGAAAAGACCCGGGCGGAACGACTTCCAACGATGTACGGCCACATACTCGGGCGAGCAGCTATGTACCCAGAGATGAAACGAATCGTTGAGCCTCCAATGCACATCGACAGCGTGCTGAGTGCCAACATCCAGTTCGCAGACTGGGTGGCGGCGACGGTGAGCCGGGCGGTCGACAATCAATTGATTCGCGAATCCCGCTACCCCTGGGCCAACTATCGCGATGGTTTCAAGGCCATACGTGGAGCATTCACCCGCGAGTCGAAGCTCTTCCTTCGAAATCGATCGATCGAGCACCTCCATCACTCAGAACTTTTCCAGGTCGAGCGACCACTGTTCCCTCGAGCAGCTGGGCAACTGCTCCAAGACCAGGTGGATCCAGCGGTCTTTCGCAGGATCAAAGCTGCGGCTGAACGAGCGCGATCGCGAGACGGCGGAAGCTAGCCCAGTGCGACCCCGCCGCACTCACGCTTCGCGCGTGATCTCGACCGTCACGAACAGCTTCGAGCTCGAGGTGCCCGCATAGACACCGCGCAGCGGCGGAACGTCGCGGTAGTCACGGCCGCGACCCACGATGACGTGACGGTCGCGAATCTCGAGCATGTTGGTGGGGTCGAAACCGTGCCACTCGCCGTCGAACCACTCGACCCAGGCGTGCGACTCGCCGGCGATGGTTTCGCCGATCTGGGGCTCGCGCGAGGGGTGCAGGTAACCGCTGACGTAGCGGGCCGGGATTCCGATTGACCGCAGGGCCCCGAGCGCGAGGTGCGTGATGTCTTGGCAGACACCTTTCTTGTGCATCCACGCCTCGGCGGCCGTTGTGTGCACACCCGTGATTCCCGACATGTACTGCACTTCGTCGTAGATCCACTGGCAGATCTCTCGGGCCGCCGCCTCGGGGTTGGCCGCGACGGCGGCGAACTCGCGCGCGCGATCCGCAACCTCGGCGGGGGGCGCCGTGAGCTTGGTTTGCACGGTGTTTTCGACCGAGCTCACGGTCTTCTCGACGGCGATGGCCAGGTCGGCCCAACTGATCGATCCCTCGGTCGAGCCACGAGGGCGCAATTCAACGAGACTGTCGGCCGTGAGCGAGAGTTCTTGGTGCTGTTCGAGTTGCTCAAACGCCGCAACGCGCGTGCCGAAATAGTCGACGTAGTGGTGCTGCGACGAGCTCGGGCTGATCGCGAGGTGGGAGTGCAGCACGACCTGACCGTCAGAGCTCGCGGGCAGCATGCGCGCCTCGTTGTACGACGCCGTGGCGTTGCCCTTGTAGTGGTAGCCGGTGATGTGCCGGATGCGCAGGCGGTTCATGTTTTCTCTGCCACCCAACTCGGCGCCGCGTTGGTCGGGAAGTACCGGTGCCGCACGGCTTCGCTCGTGGCGCTCGTGGCCAGTTGCACAGCATCCATGTGTCGCTGCAAGTCGTCGAGAATCTCGGCGATCGGTCGGTACTCGAGTTCGCTGCGAATCTGACCCAATTGCCGCAGGGCCTGGTCGCCGATGCCGGCGCGATCGCTGCGCGGTTCGATGTCGCGCAAGCACTGCTCGGCACGCGTGACCGCAAAAAGAATCGAGCGCGGAAACAGTCGGTCGAGCAGCAAGAATTCGGCGGCATTCTTGGCGCTCGGTACGCCGCGGTAGGTGCGCAAATATGCCTCGTAGGCGCCGACGCTGCGCAGGATCGTGGTCCACGAGGGGCCGGATGCCTCGGTGAGCGAGCGTGTCGCCAGCAAGCGGGCGGTCATGTCGGCACGTTCGAGCGAGCGGCCGAGCGTGAAGAACGAGTAGGCCTCGTCGCGGCTCGTCGCCGATTCGACGATGCCCACGGCGAGCGCCGAACGCTCGCGCACCCAGCCGAAGAACTCGTGCACCTTTTCGGGAGCAACCTTGCGCGGCATGCGCGCCCGCGTGGTGTTCAGCACCTCCCACAGCTCGGTGCTCACGACCTCGCGCGCGCGCCGAGCGTTTTCACGAGCCGCTCCCAGTGAGTAGGCAATCGACGCGGGATGCGAGCGGTCGACCGCGAGAATCGCGAGCACGTCGGCCCGCGTAATCGCGTGGCCGGGCTCGACGTCGCTGCCCATGACACTCAAGAGCGAACGGCACGCGGTGTCTTCGTCGATCCACGGGTCTTCGAGCAGCAACTGCAAGTGCACGTCGAGAATGCGCGCTGTGCCGTCGGAGCGCTCGACATAACGCCCAATCCAGAACAGGCTTTCAGCAATCCGGCTCAGCATTTCTTGACCCCCCGCGAAGATGCGAGAGCCTCGTTGCTCAACGATGTGACAGAAGACGTGGACTGTTGTTGTTGTTCTTGTTGCGCCCGCCGCGGATCGTCTTGCGGGTTGTGGTCAACCTCGTGCACGAGGGCGTCAGAAATGATCGGAATCGCCTGCGTCACGGTCGCTTGCTCGGCCACGATGCCTTGCACGTCGTGACTGTCCGCAACCATCGGCAGTTGGCCGACGACCCAGGTGTCTTTTGAGCCGCCGCCCTGGCTCGAGTTGACGACGAGTTGCCCCTCGGGCAGCGCGACGCGCGTGAGACCGCCAGGCAGCACCCACACGTCGCGGCCGTCGTTGACGGCGAAGGGCCGAAGGTCGGCATGGCGCGGCCGCATGCCCTCGTCAACGAGGGTCGGGATAGTCGAGAGCTGAACGACCGGCTGCGCGATCCACCCGCGGGGGTCTTCTTGCAGGCGCATCCGCAATTCATCGAGTTCGGCGGCGCTGGCCGCTGGGCCCACCACGAGGCCCTTGCCGCCCGAGCCATCGACGGGCTTGACGACGAGCTCGTGCAGGCGGTCGAGCACCTCTTCGAGCGAGTCCGGCTCTTCGAGCCGCCACGTGTCGACGTTGGGAATGATGGGGTCTTCGTTGAGGAAGTAGCGCACGAGGTCGGGCAGATAGGTGTAGACGAGCTTGTCGTCGGCCACGCCGTTGCCCACGGCGTTGGTGATCGTGACGTTGCCGAGGCGCGCGGCGAGCATGAGGCCCGGCGTGCCGAGCATCGAGTCAGCGCGAAACGTGAGCGGGTCGAGAAACTCGTCGTCGACGCGGCGATAGATGACGTCGACACGCTGCGGGCCCGCGGTCGTCCGCATGAACACGCGACCGCCCGAACAGTAGAGGTCGCGGCCCTCAACGAGTTCGACGCCCATGAGGCGCGCGAGCAGCGTGTGCTCGAAGTAGGCCGAGTTGTAGACACCGGGTGTGAGCACGACGACGGTCGGGTCGTCAACGCCGGCGGGGGCGGATGCCCGCAGCGCGTCAAGCAACCGCGTCGGGTAATCGCCCACGGGGCGCACGCGCATCGACACGAAGAGTTCGGGCAGCGTCTGCCCCATGACGCGGCGGTTTGAGATGACGTAGCTCACGCCACTCGGAACCCGCACGTTGTCTTCGAGCACGCGCCACGTGCCGTGCTCATCGCGGATGAGGTCGATGCCCGAGACCTGAATGCGCACGCCGTTGGCACTCTCGATGCCCGCGGCCGAGCGGTGATAGTGGCTCGAGCTCGAGATGAGCCGCGCGGGAATCACCCCGTCGGCAATGCAGCGCTGCGGGCCGTAGACGTCGGTGAGAAAGGCTTCGAGCGCGCGCACGCGCTGGGCAACCCCGGCCTCGAGGTGGCTCCACTCGGCGCGTTCGATGACGCGCGGCACAGCATCCAGCGGAAACGGCCGCTCTTCGCCCGCGAAGTCGAACGTGACGCCTTGCGCAAGGTAGCTCGACGCGAGGGCCTCGGTGCGACCGCGCAGTTCTTCTTGCGACATTTGCGCGAGAGCCGCGTGAATCTGCCGGTAGGGCATGCGCACGTCGCTGTCGGGCGTGAACATCTCGTCGAAGGCGACGGCCGTTCCCGTACGGGCGGCGGTCGCCGCATACCCGTCAAAGAGGTCGGCCATGACGAGAGCCTAGTCGCGGCGTGTTGCGGCGATGTTTCGCAGGATGCTCGCCGCGCGACCCCCGCCAGCCCGAGGTGCGCTCGGCCCGCGCTTAGGCAGTTGCCGCGGCCGCGAGGTCGCGCTCAAACTGCTCGACCACATCGCGGTGGCAGAGCTCGGTCGCCTCGGTCGTGGCCGTCGCTACACCGGCCGCAACGCCCGCGCGGAATGCCGCCGCGAGGTCGTGGCCCTGGGCAAGCCGCAACACGAGCGCCGCGAGAAAACTGTCGCCCGCGCCGACGGTTGAGCGCACGGTGATGGGCGGCGAGGCGAGACGCGTGACCGAATCGGCCGTGACGAGCACGGCGCCGTCGCCGCCGAGGGTGAGCGCAACGACCTCGACGCGGCCGCGGCCCACGAGCTCGCGCGCGGCCTCGATCTTCTCGTCGATCGTGAGGGTGGGAGCCCCCAGAAGCTCACCGAGCTCACGGCCTGAGGGCTTCACGAGATATACGCCCTCGGCGACGACCTCGGCGAGCGCGGCACCCGACGCATCAACGACACACCGCACGCCCAGTTCGCGGGCGCGCCGAGCGATGCGCGCGTAGAAGTCGTCGGGAACGCCGGGCGCAAGTGACCCGCTCGGCACAACGTAACCGCCGAGGTGCATCGCCGCTTCGGTGGCACTCACGCACTGTTGCCACTCGGCTTCACTCACGGTCGGGCCCTGCAAGACGAAGCGGAACTGCTGGCCCGTCGACGTCTCGTCGATCGTGATGTTCTCGCGCGTCGACCCCTCGATCGCGATTGCCCGCCCGATGATTCCCTCGGCCTCAAGCAATTGGCGATAGGCCTGACCCGTGGCGCCGCCAACCGCATAGATGGCCGTCGAGTGACCGCCAAGCCGTTCGATCACCCGGCTGACATTGACGCCGCCCCCACCCGCGTCGACACGACTCGGGCCACAGCGCATCTTGTGCTCGGGCTGCACCGCCTCAGTGCTCGTGCTGACGTCGAGCGCGGGGTTCACGGTGAGCGTGACGATGGGGGCCGGATGAGCGGCGGATGCTGCAGGGCTGTGCGCCATGCCCTCAGGCTAGTGACCGCTGCGCGCAAACGCCGCGGCATAAGCGGCGCGAACCTGGGGCTGCGACGGATGCTCGACCGAAGCATGCAGCGCGAGCGGCCACTCGGGGCTCGCGCCGAGCAGCACCCCGGCCGCTTGCCGCGCGGCCCCGCGAGCCACGTACTCCCCCGGCTCGGGCACCACGACCGGAAGCCCGAGCACGGCCGACGCGATCGCGGGCACCGCCCGCGATCGGGCCGCGCCCCCCACGAGCAGCAAGCGCCGGGGGTGCAGGCCGTGGCGCGCGATGGCGTCGAGTCCGTCGGCGAGGCCGCACAGCATCCCCTCGATGGCGGCGCGCGCGAGGTTTTCGCGGGTCGTCGACGTGAGGGTCAGGCCGCTCAGCGTCGCGGTCGCGTCAGGCAGGTTGGGGGTGCGCTCGCCGTCGAAGTAGGGCAGCAGCACGACTCCGCCGGCGCCGGGCTCGGCCGCGAGTGCGAGGTCGGCGAGGCCGTCGTGGTCGACGCCGAGCAGCCCCGCGACCGAGTCGAGCACGCGCGCGGCGTTGAGCGTGGCGACGAGGGGCAAGAAGTCACCCGCGGCATCGGCGAAGCCCGCGACCGTGCCCGACTCATCGGTGACGGGCTCGGGGCTCACGGCGAAAACCGTTCCGCTCGTGCCGATCGAGATGACAACGTCGCCGGGGCCGGCGCCGAGGCCGAGGGCCGCTGCGGCGTTGTCTCCCGCACCGGGGCCGACGAGCACGCCCGCGCGCGAACCGCGCAGCGACGGCGTCGCCGCGTCGACCGTGACCCAGTCAGCAGGCTGCAGCACGCGCGGCAGAATCACCGCGTTACCGGCTGACGCCCCGTGCGGGTCGGCTTCGCGGGCCGGGCGACCGAGGGCGAGCGCGAACAACTCGAGGTCATACTCGCCCGAGGCAGGAGACCAGTAGGCCGTGCCACTCGCGTCGGAGCGGTCGGTCACGAGTTCATCGAGCACGGGACCGAGCGGGCTTTCGCCGAGGGGGCCGTAGCCGCGCAGTCGCCAGGTCAGCCAGTCGTGGGGCAGGGCGACGGCCGCGATCGTCGGCACGAGGTGCGGCTCGTGATCGCGCATCCAGCGCAGCTTCGTTGCTGTGAACGAGGCTACGGGCACCGATCCGGTGCACGCGGCGTAGGCGGCGGCACCCACCTCGGCCACGAGGTCGGCGGCGGCGGCGGCCGAGCGGGTGTCATTCCAGAGCAGGGCATCGCGCACCACACGACCCTCGGCATCGAGTGCGACGAGCCCGTGCTGCTGGCCGCCGACCGCGATCGCCTCAACATCGGCAAGCCCGCCCGCCTCGTCCACCGCCGCGATGAACGCGGCCCACCACGCGGCGGGGTCGACCGACGTGCCATCCGGATGCGGCGCGCGCCCCTCGCGCACGGTCGCCCCCGTCGCAGCCTCGACGATGAGCACCTTGCAGCTCTGCGTCGAGGTGTCGACGCCCGCGACCAGGGTCATCGTCAGCGGGCACCCATGAGGTGCTCTGCAGCGAGCTGCTGCAGGTGCACAAACCCGAACCCGCGACCGTTGAAGTACGAGCCCGAGTCGAAGTTTTCAAACGCCGACGCGTCGGCGAGCAAGTCGTCGACCGTCTCCCCCGCGCCGAGCGTGGGCTGCGCAAGCTCGTCGACGCGCGCCGCGGCGAGCGCCGCCTGCACCTCGGGGTCGGCGCGGAACGCCTTGGCGCGCTCCTTGAGCAACAGGTAGGTGCGCATGTTCGCGGCGGCCGAGGCCCACACGCCGGTCTCGTCTTCGGTGCGGCTGGGCTTGTAGTCGAAGTGTCGGGGGCCGTCGTAGGCGCGGCCACCACCAGGCCCGCCGTTCTCGAGCAGGTCAACGAGCGAGAACGCGTTGTGCAGGTCGCCGTGGCCGAAGACGAGGTCTTGGTCGTACTTGATGCCGCGCTGACCGTTGAGGTCGATATGGAACAGCTTGCCCGCCTCGAGCGCCTGGGCGATGCCGGCCGTGAAGTTGAGGCCCGCCATCTGCTCGTGCCCGACCTCGGGGTTGAGGCCGACGAGCTCAGGGTGCTCGAGCGTCTCGATGAAGGCCATCGCGTGACCGACGGTCGGCAGCAGAATGTCGCCCCGCGGCTCGTTGGGCTTGGGCTCGATCGCGAAGCGGATTCCGTAGCCCTTGTCGATCACGTACTGCGTCAGCAGGTTGACGGCCTCGCGGTAGCGCGCGATCGCCGAGCGCACATCTTTCGCCGCGTCATACTCAGCACCCTCACGCCCGCCCCACATCACGAAGGTGTGCGCGCCCAGCTCGGCGGCGAGGTCGAGGTTGCGCAACACCTTGCGCAGCGCGAACCGGCGCACGGCGCGGTCGTTTGAGGTGAACCCGCCGTCTTTGAACACGGGCGCGCTGAACAGGTTGGTCGTGATCATGGGCACCTTCAGGCCCGTGGATGCCGTGGCCGCGATCAAGCGATCGATCTGCGTGCGCCGCTCGGCATCCGTCGAGCCGAAGGCGAAGAGGTCGTCGTCGTGCAGCGTGAGGCCGTAGGCACCCAGTTCGGTGAGCCTCTCAACGACGTGCACGACGTCGAGCGCGGCGCGCGTGGGCCCGCCGAAGGGATCGGCGCCGTTGTAGCCGACGGTCCAGAGGCCGAAGGTGAAGTGGTCGGCGGGGGTCGGCGTGAGGGCCATGAGCGACTTCTTTCTGCGCTGAAAGGTATATGTTGTGAAGCACAACGTATCACCCGAGGGCGGGGCGCGCCAGACTGGATGCATGGTGACCTCACGAGCGGCGACGGATGCCGGCCGAGTGCGCCAGCGCAACCTCGCGGCGGTGCTTCAGCTTGTGCACCACAGCCGCGGAGTCACCCGCGCCGACCTCACCCGCGCGCTCGGCCTCAACCGCTCGACCATCGGTGATCTCGTCGCGGCCCTCGCCGAGGCGCACTGGGTCGACGAGGTCGACGACGCGCCGCGCGAAGGCGTCGGCCGGCCAAGCCCGCGCGTTGTGCCGCGACGCGACCGACTCGTCGCGGCGATCAACCCCGAACTCGATGCCGTCGACGTCGCACTCGTCGCGCTCGGGGGGCGCGTGGTCGCGCGGCGCCGGGTGGTGATCGACTCGCCTGCGGTCGACCAGGCCGTGAGTCTTGCGGCGCGCGTGGTCGGTGAGCTCGCGAGCGAGCATCCGTCGTCGCGGGTGGTGGCAGCGGCCGCCGCGATTCCCGGACTCGTGCGCACCGACGACGGTGTCGTGCGTTTCGCCCCGCACCTGGGCTGGCGCGAAGAAGCGTTTGCCGAGCCCCTCGCGCGCGCGCTCGGCGTGCCGGCCTTCGCCGCCAACGACGCGCAACTCGGCTGCCGCGCCGAGCTCGCGTTCGGCGCCGGACTCGGCGCGCGCACCATGGTGTACCTCAACGGCGGAGCGAGCGGCATCGGCGGCGGCATCGTCATGAGCGGCCAGCTCGTCGAGGGCCGGGATGGCCACGCGGGCGAATTCGGCCACCTCAGCGTCGACCCCCTCGGGCCCGTGTGCGCGTGCGGTGCCCGCGGCTGCCTCGAAGCTGTGGTGTCGCGCGCGCACCTTGTGGAGACTCTCGGCCTCGAGCACCCCGACGACGTCGAACTCGAGGCCGCCCTCAGCGCAGCGGATTCCTCGATCACCGACCCCATCGTGGCCGACCAGTTCGCGGCGCTTCGCGTCGCGCTGCGCACGATCTCGACGATGGTCAATCCCGAACTCATCGTGCTCGGCGGGTACCTCGCAACGCTGTGGGCCGCTGCGTCGACCGACGGCCGTCGCGCCGTGCTCGCCGAGGCGCTGCCCGCGATCGCGGCCGACGTGCGCATCCAGCCCGCGGCCCTCGGGTCATCGCGCCTGTTGATCGGCGCGGGCGAACTGGCGTGGGCCCACATCGTGAGCGATCCCCTCGCGGGGTAGGCGGGCGCGACGACCAGCCTTAGTCGCGCGGCTCGAATCGCTGCGGCGGGTACGCCTCAGCGACGAGCGCCCGCAGGTTCTCAAGCGAACCACCCAAGCCGAGGGCGCGCGCTTGCACGAGCACGTTGCCGAGAGCCGTGGCTTCGACGGGGCCGGCGAGCACGGGCATCCCGGATCGATCGGCGACCAGTTGACAGAGCAGATTGTTGAGCGCGCCACCCCCCACGAGGTGGATCACCCCGACCTCGCGATTGGCGAGTCTGGCGGCATCGTGCACGGCGCCCGCAAATGCCACCGCCAGGCTTTCGAGAATGCAGCGCGTCATCGCGGCGGGAGTGGCCGGCACGGCGTCACCCTGCTCGACGAGCACTGCGGCAATGCGCCCGGGCATGTCGCCGGGCGGCAGAAAGCGTTCGTCGTTGGCATCGAAGAGGGGCACCGGTGAGCTGACTGCGGCCGCGTCGACAAGCAGACGGCCCAAATCGACGGGGCCCGATTCGGCCTCCCACGAGCGAATGGTCTCGCTCAGCAGCCACAGCCCCATGACGTTGTGCAAGAACCGCACGCGCCCGTCGACGCCACCCTCGTTGGTGAAGTTCGCCTCGCGGCTGCCCTCGGTGATCACGGGATGCTCGAGCTCAAGCCCCACGAGCCCCCACGTGCCGCAGCTGATGTAGGCGGCGTCGGGGCGCGTCATGGGCACACCGACCACGGCCGAGGCCGTGTCGTGGGATCCGACGGCCGTGACCCTCACTCCCTCCGGCGCGGCCAGCTCAGCGGCCATCGTCGATGTCAGCGGCCCCAGTTCGTCGCCCGGCCGCACGAGCTCGGGGAACACCCGGCGCGGCAATCCCACCCGCTCGATGAGGGCGTCGTTCCACTCGCCCGTGCGCGGGTCGAGCAGCCCCGTGGTGGAGGCATTGGTCGCCTCGGCGACCGAGCGGCCCGTGAGCCAGAAAGCGACGAGGTCGGGAATGAGCAAGAACCGCTCGGCAGCGGCGAGCGCGTCGCCCTCAGCCGCGAGCTGAAAGACCGTGTTGAACGGCAAGTGTTGCAGGCCGGAGGCGGCGTAGAGCTCGTCGGGCGGCACGACCGCGTGCACGGCGGCGACCCCGCGAGCCGTGCGGTCGTCACGGTAGTGAAAGGGAGTGCCGAGCATCCGGTCGCCCGCCATGAGCGCGTAGTCGACAGCCCACGAGTCGATGCCAATCGAGGTGATCGCCGGGTCTTCGGCGAGCGCCGCGCGCAGCCCCGCGGTGATGTGCCCGCGCAGCGCCTCGATGTCCCAGTGCAGACCTCCTGCACGCTTCACCGGCCCGTTCGGAAAACGTGCCACCTCGACGAGCTCGAGCCGGTCGGGGCCCACGACAGCGCGCATGACCCGGCCGCTTGTGGCGCCGAGGTCGACCGCGGCGACGTGATACTCGTTCACCGCAAGAACGCCGCCGCGACGCCCGCGTCAACGGGAATGTGCAGGCCCGTGGTGTGCGAGAGGTCGGGGCCCGTGAGCACCGCGACCGCGTTGGCCACGTGCTCGGGCAGAACCTCGCGCTTGAGAATCGTGCGCTGAGCGTAGAACTTTCCGAGATCGTCTTCGGCGACGCCGTAGGTCGCCGCACGGTTGGCGCCCCAACCGCTCGCGAAGATGCCCGAGCCGCGAACGACGCCATCGGGGTTGATGCCGTTGACCTTCACACCGTGTTCGCCAAGCTCGACCGCGAGCAGGCGCACCTGATGCGCTTGGTCGGCCTTCGTCGCCGAGTAGGCGATGTTGTTGGGGCCCGCGAAGACCGAGTTTTTGCTCGAGATGTAGATGACGTCGCCGCCCATGCCCTGATCGATGAGCACGCGAGCGGCGACCTTCGACACCAAGAACGAACCCTTGGCCATGACGTCGTGCTGCAGATCCCAGTCGGCTTCGGTCGTGTCGAGCAACGGCTTGCTGAGCGAAAGCCCCGCGTTGTTCACAACGATGTCGATGCCACCGAACGCGAGCACCGCATCCTGAATGCCGCGCTCGATCTGCGCCTGATCGGTCACGTTGACCTGCACGCCGATCGCGACGTCGGTCGAGCCGAGCTCGGCCGCGGCGGCCTGCGCTTTCGCGAGATCGAGGTCGGCGATGACGACGCACGCACCCTCGGCTGCGAGGCGCGTGGCGATGGCCTTGCCGATGCCGCTCGCCGCACCCGTGACGAAGGCGACGCGGGTGGCGTGGCTCTTCGGTTTCGGCATGCGCTGGAGCTTCGCCTCTTCGAGCGCCCAGTACTCAATGCGGAACTTCTCGGCATCGCCAATAGGCGTGTAGGTGCTCACCGACTCGGCACCGCGCATGACGTTGATCGCATTGAGGTAGAACTCGCCGGCGACGCGCGCGGTCTGCTTATTGGCGCCGAAACTGAACATGCCCACGCCCGGCACGAGCACGATGAGCGGGTCAGCGCCGCGCATGGCCGGCGACTCCGCGGTCGCGTGCTTCGTGTAGTAGGCGGTGTAGTCAGCGCGGTACTTCTCGTGCAGTTCTTTGAGGCGCTGGATGCTCGCCTCGACACTCGCGCCGGCGGGCAGGTCGAGCAGCATGGGCTTGACCTTCGTGCGCAAAAAGTGGTCGGGGCAGCTCGTACCCAACTCGGCCAGGGCCGGCGCCTTGGTCGAAGCGATGAAGTCGAGCACCCGCGCGTCGTCGGTGAAGTGCCCGACCATCGGTCGGTCGTGGCTCGCCAGCCCGCGAATCGTGGGCGCGAGGGCGGCGGCCTTCGCGCGGCGCTCCTCTGCCGGCAGTGCCGCGAACTTTGCGCGCGGCTTTCCGAACGGCGCCTTCGCGCCCTTCGCGTCGAGGTACGCCTGCGCGGTGTCGATGATCCACCGGCTGTTCTTTTCGCACTGCGCGCTCGTGTCGGCCCACGCCGTAATGCCGTGCCCGCCGAGAATGCAGCCAATCGCCTGCGGGTTGGCTGCCTTGATGGCGGCAATGTCGAGACCGAGCTGGAAGCCCGGCCGGCGCCACGGCACCCACACGACCTTGTCGCCGAAGATCTTCGTCGTGAGCTTCTCGCCGTCTTTCGCCGTCGCAATGGCGATGCCGGCGTCGGGGTGCAGGTGGTCGACGTGGGCCGCATCCACGAGGCCATGCATGGCGGTGTCGATGCTGGGGGCCGCGCCGCCGGTGCCGTGCAGGCAGTAGTCGAATGCGGCGACCATCTCGTCTTCGCGCTCTACGCCCGGGTACACATTCACGAGGGCTCGCATGCGGTCAATCCGCAGCACGGCCAGCCCCGACGCGGTGAGCGTGCCGAGGTCGCCGCCCGAGCCCTTCACCCACAGCAGCTCAACCTGCTCGCCCGTCACGGGGTCGGTCTCGGTGCCCTTCGCGGAGGTGTTGCCCCCCGCGTAGGTGGTGAGGTGGGGCTCGGCGCCGAGGCGGTTGCTGCGGGCGATGAGGTCGTTCTGGGTGGTCATTACGTCACTTTTCTGAAATCAGTACAGGTTACGGAGCAAGAGGAATGGCGCCCTGCGCGGGCTGGCCGAGCACGACCGGATCGAGAAACCAGACGTCGTAGGGTCGTTCAAGAAGGTCAGCGTTGAGTTCGTTCAATCGCGCAAGCGGGGCGCCCGCCGCATGGGCGTCGAGGTCAGCGCGAGTCGTCCACCGCTCGACCATGACGACCGTGTCGCCACCCTGTTCGAGGTGAGCCGCGTAGAGCTCGCACCCCGCTTCGTTGTGCACAAGCGGAGAGACCTCGCGAAACGACTCAATGACCTGAGGGCCCATGCCGGGTTTGGCGGTCAGCACCGCCACAACAACGAGCGACATGCCTCAGACCTGGCGGAAGTCAATGCCGAGCAGGCTTGCTGCGGCCTTGTAATCGCCGGCGCGGTGGCCAATCGAGAGCGACCAGTGGTGGCCGATTCCCGTGGCGCTCCACTCGTCAACCCACTCGCCCGGGTCACGCCCGAAGTCAACGCGGCTCGTCGTGTTGCCGATCGCCAACAGCGGGCCCGGTACCACCGTGCCTTCGGAGGCAATGAACGAGAGCCCACCATCGCGATCTTGACCGAGACCCAAGAGCGTGACGGGGCCCTGCTGAACGTCGAACTCGACGCTCACACCCCACCCACGCTTGCCATGGAAGACTCCGAGACCACGAAGCAGCGGGTCGCGCGAGCTGACCGCGAGGTGTGCCGGGCCATCGTGGCCCATTTCGACAACACCGTCATCGAAGTTCAGGGCCTGGATCTCGCAGAACGATCCGCCGGCACCGACCACTTGGGTCGCGAGTTGCGCGACGGTCGTGCGCAGTTCGTATTCACCAGTGGCGGGGATGCCGCGTGCCGTGAGCAGCGATGCGCCCAAGATCATGCCGGCACCGAGCCGTTCGTGCTGCTCGCCGTCGAGACCCCGGTGGTAGTACGCCAGGCTGTCGAGCTCGAAGTCGTCCACCAGTCGGTCGAGTCCGACCGACACTTGAGCACCCCAGGCAAAGTCTTCTTCGACAACCGTGTCATCGAGAGTGAAGATCTCGCGGGCGAGGTCCATGCGCGCCCGTGTCTCTGCCTCGGTGACCTTCTCCACCCGAACGCGCAAGTCATCGAATTCGAGAACCTCAACGTGCGAGCCGAACGTCACGGGCAACAACGTGAGGTCAGTCGAGACGTCGAGCATGCCGGGGTAGACGTGGCCCATGAGTCCGTGGCGGGCGTGGCGCAGTGTCGCACGCACGTGCGCCGCATTGATCCACTGCTCGATGCGTCGCCACGCGGGTTCGTGCGTGAGGTGACCCGAAACCGAACGGAACGGGATGCCCGCCCGACGGAAGACGTTGCCCACTTCCGGCACCGAACACTGGCCGCAGTAGGCAAGCCACGCACCCGTGTCGAAGTTCGCGTGATCCATTTTCTCTGACGGCTGCATGTCGATCACGAGCACGGGAGTGTTCGAGCGCTGAGCAATCGGAAGCACCATCGACGACGTCAAGTAGGTCGTGAGGAACATCACGATCAAGTCGCAATCGGCGGCGCGCAGCTTTTCGGCCGCCGCTGCGCCTTCTTGAGCATCGGAGATGAAGCCCACGTCGATCACGTCGGCGTCCATCGCCTGGAAGCGCTGCGACACGTACCGCGAGCTCTCTTGCAACTGAGGCAACAACGTGGGGAACTGGGGCCAATACGTTCCTAGTCCGCCAGCGACCAGGCCAATGCGCGTCTTCCGTCGAACCTTCGGGCTCAACAGTGTCGAAATGTCAGTCATCAGGCTCCCCATCCAGCTTGAGTGCCGCCGACTCGTTCGGCGACGATGCGGTCACGGTATCCACTGGCCGCGTAGGCGGCCATCGGGTCAGCAGGAAGGCCGCGCGACTCGCGCCAGGCGGCGAGGTCGGGGCGAACATCCGTGTAGAAGGCGTCCATCAGGATGCCGTTTGCCGTCAGCACGTCGTTCGCGCGCTGGGCGGCGTTGAGGGCCTCGCGATCGATGAGCAAAGCCCGCGCCGTCATCTCTTGCACGTTCAGCACGCTGCGAATCTGGCCGGGAATCTTCTCTTCGATGTTGTGGCACTGGTCGAGCATGAAGCCGACATCGCTGCCCTCGTCATAGCCCCCACCGCGAACCACCTCGACCATGATGCGGAAGAGCTGGAACGGGTCGGCCGCCCCGACGATGAGGTCATCGTCGGCGTAGAAGCGCGAGTTGAAGTCGAACGAGCCGAGCTTTCCGAGACGCTGCAGCTGCATGACGATGAACTCGATGTTGGTGCCCGGCGCGTGGTGCCCGGTGTCGAGACACACCATCGCACGGTCTCCCAAGGCGGCGACCTGCGCGTACGCCGTTCCCCAATCGGGAACATCGGTGTGGTAGAACGCGGGCTCAAAGAACTTGTACTCGAGCACCAGGCGCTGGTCGTCGCCGATGCGCTCGTAGATCGTCGCGAGGCTCTCGGCGAGGGCGTCTTGCCGACGCCGCATGTCGTCTTGGCCCGGGTAGTTCGTGCCATCGGCGAGCCAGATCTTGAGGTCACGCGAGCCCGTCTCATGCATGATGTCGATGCACTCAAAGTGGTGATCGATTGCGCGTTGGCGTGCTGCGGGGTCAGACGCAGCGAGCGAACCGAACTTGTATTCCTCGTCTTGGAATGTGTTCGAGTTGATCGTCCCAAGGGCCACTCCGAGGCTCTCGGCGTGGGTGCGCAGCGCTGCGTAGTCGTCGACCTTGTCCCACGGAATGTGCAGGGCTACCGACGGCGCGAGGCCCGTGTGTGCGTGAACTTGCGCCGCATCCGCGATCTTCTCGAAGGGGTCACGGGGTGTGCCGGGCGTGCCAAAGACGCGAAACCGGGTGCCGGAGTTGCCAAAGGCCCAGCTCGGAAGCTCGATGGCCTGGCGCTCGAGGTGCGGCGCGATCTGGGCAAAGCGGGAAGTCATGAGTGTGTCTTTCGATCGGGGGTGTCACGGATGGCTGCAAGCTGCGTTTCGAGCTGAAAAACAAGGGGAAGAACGCGCATGTTTTCGTCGGGGCGGCCGTTCAACTCAACGAAGAACGGGGCCATTTCGGACTGCCACCGGCTATTGACATCTGTCTCGGCCATCGCGGCCTGCGCCGCAGCAAAGTCATCGGTCTCGAGATAGCCGACCAGCAATCCGTTGTCGTCAAGGAAGAGTGAGTAGTTGTGCCACCCCGTTGCCGCGAGGGCCTCGAGCATGTCGGGCCACACGGCCTCATGGCGCTCGCGATACTCATCGAGCCGATCAGGGCGCACCTGCAAGATGAAGCAAATGCGAGTACGTTCGGTGGTCATGAGCAGCTCCGGTGGGCGGGGTCGTGTCGAGGAGGTCGTGCGGGGGTTCGGTTGCAGCCGAACCCCCGCACGCTAGGCGACTAGAAGGAGATGTACTCGTACTGGTCGATGTTCTCGGCGTTGAACTCAAGCAGTTCACCGACGATGATCAGGCCGTCTTTGCCGATCGTGTAGGTGCCCAACTTGCCGGCCTCGAAGGTCTCGCCCTCAGCACCGGTGATGGTGCCCTCGAGCAGAGCCTTGCCCGCGTAGGCAGCCAGGTAACCAACCTCCGACGGGTCCCAGAGCGCGAAGCCCTCGACCGTGCCGTCAAGCAGGTATTCCTTCATCTGGCCCGGAAGGCCGAGACCCACGAGCGCAACTTGACCCTTGTACTCCGAGGTCGAGAGGTAGCGAGCCGTGGCCGCAATACCGACCGTCGTGGGCGAGATGATGCCCTTGAGGTTCGGGTACGACTGCAGCAGACCCTGAGCCTCCTGGAACGACTTGGTGTCATCGTCGTCACCGTAAACGGTCGCAACGAGGTCCCACTCGTACTCGGGGTTGGCCTCGATCTCGGCGATCATCGCCTCGATCCACGCGTTCTGGTTGGGGGCCGCGGCCGTCGCCGAGAGGATGGCGATCTCGCCCGTGCCACCGATCTGGTCGAAGAGCTGCTTCAGCTGACCGGCAGCAACGAGCTCGACCGACACCTGGTTGATGAAGATGTCGCGGCACTCGACGGCCGAGTCAGAGTCGAAGGTGATGATCTTCGCTCCGCCGGCGCGGGCGTCTTCGAGCGCGGGGCAGACAGCGTTCGGGTCGTTGGGCGACACCGCAATGATCTGCGTGCCGTTCTGAACCTCGGTCTGAATGAACGGAATCTGGCTGTCGGCACCGGCGTCGAGCGGTGCGGCTTCGTTGTAGACGAAACCGAGCTCCTCTGCCGCTTCCTTCGCGCCGGAAAGCTCAAGCGTGATGTACGGGTTGTTGAGGTTCTTCGGGATGAAGGTGATGGTGGCACCCTCGCTCGATCCCGAACCCTCTTCGGCGGGGGCGGCAGCGGTGCAACCAGTCAGGGCGATCGCCGCGACGGTGCTGACCGCAGCGAACGTAAGCAGGCGGCGACGAACGCCCCCGCGGTTATTGCGAAGCAACTCCATTGTCATTCCTTCTCTTGGTGGGCCGACGTCGAGTGTTCGACGCCGTGATCTCCCCGGGCACTGCCCTGGGGAAGCGAGCGGCGATTGCGAACCGTTGCGCGTCGCCGACGAACGGCGTCGACAACGCTCGGGGCAACCACCGAGACGATGAGCAGGGTGCCGGTGATGATGATGAGAACCACATCGGGCACACGCTGCAGGCGTAGGGCGTAGTTGATGACGCTGATGATCAGCACGCCGGTAATCGCTCCGACGACCGTTCCCCGGCCGCCGAAGATCGACACGCCACCGAGAAGCACGGCGGCGATCACGGTGAGCTCGAGTCCCGTCGCGCTGTCACTCCGCGCGCTGTAGTAGAGCGCCCAGTAGACGCCGATGAGCGCAGAAACGAAGCCGCTCGCAACGAAGAGCCAAAACTTCGAGCGCGCCACCTTGATGCCGACGAACGTCGCGGCGTCTTTCGAGTAGCCAAGCGCGTACAGCCCGCGGCCGAACGGCGTAAGGTGCAGCACGACGGAGAACAGCACGATGAACGCGAGCACGATCAGAATGACCGCCGGAATTCCCGTGGCGCCAAGCTTGAGATTGATGAACTGCGGGAACTCGGGCGGGTACGAACTGCTCGAGACGGAGTTGTCGCCAATGAACACAAGCGTGAGCCCGCGATAGAGCGCGAGTGTTCCAATCGTTACGGCAAGAGATGGCAGTCCCACGAACGCGATCAGGACTCCGTTGAGCACTCCCCCGAGCGTGCCGACAACGACGGCCATGGCCACGGCGGGGAGAAACTCCCAGCCGGCAAGCGTGAGTGAACCAATCGTCGCGGTGCTCATCCCGACGATGCTCGCGACGGAGAGGTCGATCTCGCCCGTGATGATGATGAGCGTCATGGGGAGCGCGATCATCAGAATCGGCACGGCGTTGAGCAGCAGATAGCCGACGGTCACGGGGCTCGCGAAGCGGGGCAACGCGAGGCTAGCGATGAGCACGATGAGCAACAAGACGCCCACGAGCACAGCATCCCGACTGCGAAGCCACGTGACGACCGGGTGGGCACGGCGATGCATACCCGTTGTGGACTCAGTCATTGCGGGCCTCACTCACGCGAAGTCGACGAGCAGTGCGAATGCTCGCGAGGCGGTCGATGATGATTGCGGCGAGAATCAGCACGCCGACGACGGCTTGCTGCCAGAACTTGTCGACGCGCAGCGCCGTCAACGAGCTCGTGATGGTGGTGAGCAGTAGAGCGCCAATCGCCGCACCGACGACGGTGCCGGATCCGCCAAAGATCGCCACACCACCGACGACTGCTGCCGCGACGACATCGAGTTCGATGCCTGTTCCCGTCGTTGCGCCGACCGAACTGAATCGCGATGCATAGAGCACCCCACCGAGGCCGGCGAGCGCTCCATTGATGAGGAATGCCGTGAACACGCGTCGGCGAACGGGAATGCCGAACAGTGTGGCCGCATTCGGGTCAGATCCGATGGCGTAGAAGTCGCGACCGGAGCGCGTGCCGGCCAGCGCGATCGCGAGAATCACGAGCACGACCAAGGCAATGAGCGTGATGATCGGGAAGCCCAGAACGGTGTCGACAGAGAGATTGCCGAACTCCTCGGGGCGGTCACCCGAGAAGTACTCGCGACCTCCGGCCCACGCGTTGTTGATGCCGCGATACACGTACAGCGTTCCGAGCGTGATGACGAGTGCGGGCACGCCGGCGAGCGTGACGAGCAAACCGTTGATCGCTCCCAAGAGTGTGCCCAGCAGAATTCCTGCGAGGAAAACAAGCGGAATCGGGATGCCGGGCACCGTCGCAAAGAGCGTTCCGGTCAAGAACCCTGAGAGCCCCAAGATCGAGCCCACGGAGAGGTCGACGTTGCGAGTGATGATGACGATGGCCTGACCAACAGCCAGAATCAACACGATCGTGGCGTTGAGCAGCAGGTCTTTCGTGCTTTGCGGCGTCAAGAATCGCGGATTGATGAGAGCGGTGACGATTACGAGGGCGACGAGCGCCACCGCGACCGGCAGCTCTCGCAAACGCAACACTGCACGCAATCGGTCACCCATCGTTCGGCGGTGGTCGTGAGTGGTGGCAGTCATCGGGCGTCCTCTCCGGCTGCGGTGGCGGCACGCATGACCGACTCAGGGGTTGCCTCTGCGCGATCGAGCTGAGCCGTGATGGCACCTTCACGCACGACGATCACGCGGTCGGCCATACCGAGCACTTCGGGGAGTTCAGACGAGATCATGATGATCGCGATGCCTCGACCGGCGAGGTCAGAAAGGAGTCGGTGTACTTCGGCCTTCGTGCCGATGTCGATGCCGCGGGTTGGTTCGTCGACAATGAGCAGCTTCGGCTCTGTTGCCAACCACTTCGCGAGCACGACCTTCTGTTGGTTGCCTCCCGAAAGCGTTGACACTTCGGCGTCAAGCCCACCCTTTACCTGAAGGCGGGTGGTCCAGATGGCGGCTTCGCTGTGTTCGCGAGCACCGCTGATAATGCCGAAACGCGCGAGTGCGTGACGCAGGGTGAGGGTCGCATTGCGTGCGACCGAGAGGTCCATCACCAGGCCCTGCTTGCGACGGTCTTCAGGCACGAATGCGATTCCCGCGTCAATCGACGCCATGGGATCGCCCGCACGCAACGGTTGCCCCAGCAGTTCGACTGTGCCCGAGTCATACCGATCGATCCCGAATACGGCACGAGCGATCTCGGTGCGGCCGGCACCCACGAGGCCCGAGAACGCAACAATTTCGCCCGCCCGTACCTCGAAGTTCACGTCGCGGAATACTCCAGCGCTATTGAGACCCGTCACGCGCAGAACGACGTCACCGATCGTCGCCGCCACTTTCGGAAACAGCTGATCGATGTCACGGCCGACCATCTCGCGCACGATGGCGTCGACCGTGGTATCTCCTGTGGCGTGCGTGGCAATGTACTGGCCATCGCGCATGACGGTGATGCGATCACACAGCGCGAAGACTTCGTCAAAGCGATGCGAGATGAAGAGAATCGCCGCTCCGCGGTCGCGGAGGCTGCGCGCGACCGTGAAGAGACGGTCAACCTCGACACCCGAGAGCGCAGCGGTGGGCTCGTCCATGATCAGCACTCGGGCATCCATCGAAATGGCCTTGGCGATCTCGATGATCTGTTGGTCTGCGATCGAGAGACCTTCTGCGAGGCGATCGGGATCGATGGGCACACCGAGCTGCGCGAAAAGCTCTCGTGACTGCGCGCGCATCGCCGAGCGGTCGATGAGGCCAAATCGGCCACGCGGCTGACGGCCGACGAAAATGTTCTCGGCAACTGTCAGATCAGGAAAAAGCGTGGGCTCTTGATAGATGACAGCGACGCCCGCATCTTTCGCCTGAGCCGTCGTGTGAAAGTCAACGGCACGACCGTCGAGCAGGTACTCGCCACGATCAGGGCGATAGAGACCCGCAATAATCTTGACGAGGGTCGACTTGCCTGCACCGTTCTCGCCCACGAGCGCGTGGATGGAGCCAGAGTCGAGGCGAAGTTCGCCGTCACTCAGGGCCACCACGGCGCCAAATGACTTGGCAACCGCGATGAGCTCAAGAGCAGGCGTTGCCGGCTCTGTGTTCGTCGTCACTGACGTGCTCCCAACGTAAAACGTTTCATTAGGTTGAGAGGAAGATACATAAATACTTCGAACTCGTCAAATGAAACGAATCACAATCCGGTAAACCGCTCTAGACTGGCCCGGTGATGAAGGGGTCGCCCGCGAGCATGCGAGATGTCGCCGAGCGCGCCGGCGTATCCATCGGCACCGTTTCCAACGTGCTTAACCGCCCCGACAAGGTGTCGAGCGCGACGGCCCGCAAAGTGCTCGCGGTCATCGATGAATTAGGGTTCGTGCGCAACGACGCGGCGCGCCAACTGCGAGCCGGAAGCAGCCGGGCTATCGGGCTCATTGTGCTCGACGTGCGCAACCCGTTCTTCAGCGAGTTGGCGATCGGAGCCGAAGACGGCGCGCGTGAATCGGGTTACTCGATCATTCTCGGCAACAGCGATGAGAAGACCGAGCGCGAGGCGGGTTACCTCGATCTGTTTGAAGAACAGCGCATGCGGGGCGTGCTCATCACGCCATTCGGTGACGTCGAGACGAGGCTCCGCCGACTTCGCGAGCGCGGCATCCCGGCGGTTCTCGTCGACCGCACGTCGAGTTCTGGCGACGTGAGCTCGGTGTCGGTGGACGACGTCGCCGGAGGGAGACTCGCGGGACAACACCTGGTTGCAATCGGGCGGCGTCGAATCGCGTTCGTCGGGGGGCCCTTGAATATCCGCCAGGTGCAAGATCGCTTGCTCGGTCTACAGCAGGTTGCCCAACAGCATGACGACGTGCGCGTTGAGATCATCACCGGCTCGAGTCTGAGCATTCTCGAAGGTCGCCGACTGGGCGAGCAACTCGCGGCCCGAGGGCCGGGCGACCGCCCTGATGCGGTCTTCGCCGCCAACGACCTCATGGCCATCGGTGTTCTGCAAGCCTTTGTCATGCTCGGTTCGATGCACGTTCCCGACGACATCGCGATCGTCGGCTATGACGACATCGACTTTGCCCGGGGCGCGGTTGTTCCCTTGACGTCAGTTCGGCAGCCGGCCTCGCTCATTGGGCGCACAGCAGTCGAAATGCTGCTCGCCGAGGCCGACGACGGAGTCGAGCCCGGACGACAGGTCGTGTTCACTCCCGAACTCATCGTTCGGGCCAGTAGCCGACGCTAAACGGCAACCCCGCGCGACTCGAGGTCACCCAAAAGAGCGTCGCGTAGCTCGTCATCGATCGGCTCGGACATGGCGGCGACGGCGTCGCGCACGGACGCGACGCGCGTCGATCCGATGACGGGCCAATAGCCGGGCAGCACGGCGAGCATGACCTCGAGCACGAGGCGATGCACCGAGGTTCCGCGCTGGGTCGCGAGGGCGGCAACATGCGGAACGCGCGTCGCGAGTGGCGCGGCGCGTGGGCCCCCGAATGGCGCGTATCCGAAGAAGTCGATGCCGGCCTCACGGCAGTGTCGGTATTCGTCGAACGAGTCGACCCCGAGACCGAGCCGGTTCTGCACAGCGTCGATTGGTGCGACAGTGAGCGCGCGGTCGATCAGCTCCACCGAAGCATTCGAGAGGCCGATGGCGCGAACGAGTCCTTCGTCGCGGAGTGCCGCAAGCGTCGCGACCGACTGCTCGAGGTCGTCGACGCGGTCGGCGCGATGGAGCAAGAGCAAGTCGACAGGGGCGCCGAGCAGCTCGGCGCTGCGGGCGGCGTCGGTGCGTATCCGTTCGACGCTGCCGTCGGAGTGCCACGCCGACGCGCCCGCGCGATAGTGGCCCGCCTTCGTGATGATCGGCAGTCCCGGGCGACGATCGCGACCCTCGGCAGCGAGTCGCTCGCCGACCCCGTCGTCATCGAGCCGGGCATAGGCGCGCGCCGTATCGAGAGCGACGACTCCCTCATCGACGGCCGCCGCGATGACCGCGCGCGCGTTCTCGTCGGTCGCCCCCTCGTTGAGCACGAGGGCGGCGATGCCGAGCACGATGCCGGGGCGATCGAGCACGTGGGTCACTCTTCGAGCGTAGGGCTTCGGCTCAGCGCCGGGATACTCCACGCTGTACAGGCAGATTGACGCTCGTGTACTTGTATAACAATCTGCTACTGTCGCCGACATGAGCAGTGACGCCCTCGCCGTGACGCGCGTGCCTGATGCGGTGTACGAGGCGCTGCGCGAGAGCATCCTGAGCCAGCGCGAAGCGCCCGGGTCGGCCGTGACCGAACAGGCCATCGCCGACCGTTTCGGGGTCGCCCGCCCGACCGCCAAGGTTGCGCTTGAGCGACTCGTTGCCGACGGGCTGCTGCGGCGCGAAGCCCACAAGACCGCGCGCGTGCCTGAACTCACGCGCGTCGACATCGTCGACCTCTATGCCAATCGCGCCATTGTCGAAGAGGCCGCGCTGCGCACGCTTGCTGCCGACGGCGTCGTTCCCATCGCCGCCATTGCGGCGCAACGGATGCTCGCCGACGCCGCCATCGCTGCGAGCTCTTCGGCGCCGGGTTCGGCCGTGCCGCCGGCGCTGGCCCGCGCCGACATCGCGTTTCACCGGGCTCTCGTCGAGGCGCAGCGCTCTCCGCGGCTCGCGCGCCTGCACGCGCTGCTCATGGGCGAGATCGAACTGTGCACGGGCCAAGTGCAGGCCCACCGACTGCTTGCCCTCGACGACGTCGTTGCTCAGCACCAGGGCATTCTCGACGCCGTTGCCGCGGGCGACCACGAGCTCGCCGGCCGCCTGACGCGAGCGCACATCGAGGGTGCGCGCGACCGACTACTCGCCCGCTACGACGCGCAACACACCCAAGCCACCCACGCAGAGGACTAACCCATGGCCAAACGCCGCTTTCCGCGCCCGAAAGAACTCGCGCCGCTCATGCGCTTCAAGAAGCCCGAGCTCAACGCGAAGAAGCGCCGCCTGCAGGGCGCGCTGACGATTCACGATCTGCGCGCGATCGCTCAGCGTCGCACGCCCAAGGCGCCCTTCGACTACACCGAGGGTGCGGCCGAAGCCGAGCTGAGCCTCGCGCGAGCCCGTCAAGCTTTCGACGACATTCAGTTCAATCCCGCGATTCTGCGCGACGTGAGCCAGGTCGACACCGGCTGGGAGGTCCTCGGCAAGCGGGTCGAGCTGCCCTTCGGCATTGCGCCCACGGGCTTCACGCGCATGATGCACACCGAGGGC
>NZ_JANRKZ010000201.1:0-8131 GCF_033763155.1 Microcella sp. | reverse complement strand
CAGACGCCCTTTCGGTGTCAGATCGGCATTAGCGTGAACCACGAAGACCTCCGGTCTCGATGCGAGTTGTCAGATACCCACATCGTTCCGGAGGTCTTCGCTACTTCACACGTTCACAACGTCCCGGGTCGTTACAGCTAGACCTCGATCGCTCCGCCGCGTTCGGCGAGGTAGCGGCGCAGGCTCAGGTCGGGATCGGCCGCCTGGCGTGCTCGGTAGGTGGCGAAGTCGAGTTGCGCGCGCAAGCTCTCGCCGCCGCGCATCCGCTCGGCCTGTGCGAGTTCGACGGCATGAATGTCGCGAGCCGCCTCCGCAACCCGCGCCCATTCGGCCGCCGCGATCACGATCACACCGTCGTCGTCGGCCGCGATCATGTCGTCGGGCGTCACCTCGACTCCGTCGAGCCAGGCGGTGCGCATTGACCGCCCGGGCGGCGGAACCCGGCGCGGCCCCGGCGGCAGCGCTCCGCGACTGTGCAGCGGGATGCCCATCTCGACGATCTGGGCCGTGTCACGGTGCCGGCCCCACACAATGAGCCCGGCAAGCCCCGCTTCGCGCGCCTCGAGCGTCACGAGGTCACCAACGCACGCTTCATCGTCGCGACCACCGTTGTCGACCACGAGCACAGCGCCCGCGGGGGCATCGTCGATCGCTTCAAGAAACACGTCAACGCTCCCGGCGTGCGTCACGGGCATGGCAGGCCCCGCGATGGGCGCGTGCGGCGCGATCGGGCGCAGTGAGGCCGGGCCCAGTCGCAGGGGCAGGCCGAGCCGCACGCAGGCGTCAGCGAGGGCGGCCGTGGGCGGCGCGGCGTTGTGGGTCGGCATAGCGATTCCCTTCGTTGAGCGGCGCTTCAGACTGCCACACGACGCCGACGGTGTCAGTCGCTGAGCGCCAAGTACTGGTGCGTGTAGGCGATTACCATGCCGCCTTCGCCGACGCCGGCCGCGACACGCTTAACCGAGCCCGAGCGAACGTCTCCCGCTGCAAACACTCCGGGCACCGTCGTCTCGAGCGCGAACGGTTCCCGGCTTTCGCCCCACGCGCCGCTGGACGCGGCGTGCGGCCCGGTGAGGATGAAGCCGTGTTCGTCGCGGGCGATCTCGGGGGGCAACCATCCGGTCTGCGCATCGGCGCCGATCATGACAAACAGCACGGTGGCGGCTCGCCGCGTTGTTGCTCCCGTGGTCTTGTCGAGAATGTCGATGAACTCGAGGTCATCGGGGCCGTGCAGGCCGACGACTTCTGAGCGGGTCTGCACAGTAATCGTGGGGTTCGCCGAGATTTGGTCGATCAGGTAGGTCGACATGCTCGCCGTGAGCGAGTCTCCCCGCACGATGAGCGTGACCGAGGGCGCGTGACGCGAGAAAAAGAGTGCCCCCTGACCGGCAGAGTTTCCGGCGCCGATGATGAAGACATCGTGGCCGTGCGCGAGCCCCGCGTCGCTGCGGGCCGCGCCGTAGTAGACGCCGTTGCCGATGAACCGTTCGATGTCGGGGATGCCCACGCGCCGCCACTCGACGCCCGAGGTCAGCACCACCACTTGGGCCTGCACCTCTTCACCTCCGTCGAGCGTGAGCGTGCGAGCGAGGGGGTTCATGTGCTCGACAGACCGTGTGACGACGATTTCAGCACCGAGGCGCAGGGCCTGCCGCATCGCTTTCGCCGCGAGTTCGTCACCGGAGACTCCGAACGGAAACCCCGTGTAGTTCTCGATGCGCGTCGACGTGCCGGCTTGGCCGCCCGGGGCAACACGTTCGACGACGAGCGTGCTCAACCCCTCGGCAGCGGCGTTCACGGCGGCGGTCAGGCCCGTGGGGCCGCCGCCGACAATGATGACGTCGTACGCGTCGTGCTCGGGAACCACCGCGAGCCCGCCCGCGAGCGCGATCTCGCGCAGCGTGGGGGCGAGCAGTCGACCGCCCTCACGCAACTCGATCACGGGCACATGCTCACTGCGACGATTGTGATTCTCGGGAGCATCGGTGTCGATCGTCTCGAACCGAATGCGGTTGCGATTGAGAAAGGTGCGAACGGAGTGCACGCGTGGGTCGACGAGCGGGCCGATCACCGTCATGTCGGGGGCGGCCGTCTCGGCGGCGATCTCTTTCAAGCCTTCGATGCGCTGCTGGGCTGACGCGCCGACGGTCGCTGCCACCTGGGGCGCCATCGCCGCGAGCGTGAAAAACGTTGCAGCATCCATGCGCAAAACGCGCGATTCGTCGACCGCGCGGTGGCTGGCCGGCAGGGGAGTGCTGAGCATCATGGGCACTTCGCCATAGAGGTCGCCGGGCCTCCGTCGCGCAATCACGCGCTCGACGCCATTGACCTCTTTGGTGAGCTCGGCCGCGCCCGACACCACGATGTAGAGGGCGCGCTCGTCGCCCTCGTGCGCCGCATACTCTCCGGGCTGAAGGTAGATGTCTTCGACTGCGCCCGCCACGAATGCCAATTGCTCGTCGGTGAGGTCAGAGAACAACGAGATGGTGGTCAATTCACCGACGGTAATCACGGCGGCCCTTCGTTCACAACGGGTGTCGTCGGTGTGATGCTAGTGCCCCGCCGAGCCCACGCGCGGGCCATCAGAACCCGCGTTTATGCAGTCACGATTTCCGGCGTGACTCCAGCCAGTGACGAGCACTCTCGAGTTCCGACGCGTCGATTCCGTGTCCGCCGGGGCGCGTGTTCCGGGTGACGGATGCTCCGTGCGCGCTCGTCGTGCGCTCAAGCACGTCGACGCTCGTCGCGGGGGCCATCGGGTCAGCGCCTCCGTTGAGCAGCAGCACCTCGACCCCGGTCAGGTCGCCCATCGGGTCACGATCGCCGAAGGGGTACATGCCCGAGAACGCCACGACGCGCGTGAGCACGCCCGGGTGCAGCAGGGCAGTGGCCAGGGCGATGTTGGCACCGTTGCTGAAGCCGACGGCCGTGAGCGGGGCATCCGTCAGCGCATACTCGTCGCGCGCCGCGGTGATAAACGCGGCCAGTTCGCCGGCCCGGACGATGACGTCGTCGACGTCGAAGACGCCCTCGCGCAGTCGACGGAACCAGCGATTCGCGCCCGCTTCGCTGACGCGCCCACGCGGCGAGAGCACGCTCGCCCGCGGGTCGAGGTGAGCCGCGAGCGCGGTGATCTCGCGCTCATCACCTCCCGTGCCGTGCAGGGTTAGCAGCACCGGTGCGCCCGGCTCACCGGGCGTGAACTGGTGCGGCCACGCGCCGAGGTCGACAGCGGGTAGTGCGCTCATGCCGCGACCTCGGGGTTGTTCTCGTCGGGCACGCGAATGGGAATCACCGCGTGTTCGATCTGCTCGCGTGAGGGCTCAAGCCACGGCGGCAGCTTGAGCGACCGGCCTAGTTCGAGCAGCGGCTCGTCGACATCGAAGCCGGGGGTATCGGTCGCGATCTCGAACAGCACGCCGCCTGGCTCACGAAAGTAGATGCTCGCGAAGTACTGCCGGTCGAGAATCTGGGTGACCTGATGTCCGCGCGAGGCCAGCTCGTCGCGCCACTGTTGTTGCGTGGCTTGGTCGGGCACGCGAAAGGCGATGTGGTGCACGGTGCCACCGGCCGTGAGGCCCGCGGGGGCGAGGCTCGACGCGTGCACATCGACGAGGGCGCCGGGCATGCCGTCTCCTGCCGCGAGGCGCGTGCGGTTGCCCTGTTCGTCGACAATGCGCATCCCGAGGTCGTTGACCATGAGCGCGATCGTGCGGTCGGCGTCGCGCACCGTGAGCACGCTCGAGTGTTGCCCACGGATGGCGTACTCGGCGGGCACGCTCGCCGAGTCCCACGGGTCACGCGGGTCGTCGTCGTGGGTTGCTACCAGCTCAATCTGCAAGCCGTCGGGGTCGTGCACGAGCAAGCGCTCTTCGCTCGATGACGTCGACGTAATGCGAGCCTGCGCACCGACCGCGGCGAAGTGGTCGACCCACCAACCGAGCGAACCCGCGGGAACCGAGAACGCGGTCGAGGTCGACTGGCCCGCGCCAATGCGACCGGGTTGGATGCCGCGCCAGGGGAAGAACGTCATGAGCGTGCCCGGTCGGCCCGCCTCGTCACCGTAGTAGAGGTGGTAGGTGCCGGGGTCGTCGAAGTTGACGGTTTTCTTGACGAGCCGCAGCCCGAGCCCGGTGATGTAGAAGTCGATGTTCTTCTGCGGGTCACCGGCTATCGCCGTGACGTGGTGCAGGCCCTGCGGGGTTGCGGTCATGCTCGATGCTCCTTCGTGAGGTCGGTCGATTATATCTATGCAAACGCATAAACATGCGTGAGCTATTCCCGCATCGGCACTCACTCAGGCTCTCGGCCTACCGTGGCTTCATGCGTTCATCGCTCCGCCAGTTGCTGCGCCGCCCCGCGCCGCCCGCGGAGTACTGCGCGACCTTCGTTGTCATGAGCGCCGTGACGAAGCTGGATGCTCTCGCGATCGTTGCGCTCGCTGTCGACCGACCCGTCGAGAGGCAGCGCACCATGCGCCCGTTCGTCGTGATCGATGGCGACGGCTACCAGAGCGGCGCGTGGGTCGAGATCGAGATTCCCAAGTTTGGCGAGCCTCCGCCCTTGGCGATCGATGTCTACTCGTCGATCAGCGACGACCACGCGCGACTGCAGGCATTGACGCTCATGGCGCGACTTGAGCAGTACACCGGCTGGGGCATCCGCCCCGATTTCGCCGTTTAGGGCTCGTCACACCTGGTGCCGTTCGCCTCGCCCCTTTAGCATCTCGAGAAAGGCGGCGTTCGAAGTCGTCCACAGACAGGAGTGAACAATGAAGTTCGAGATCGTCAAGGGCAAGAGCGAGAAGCAGCCCTACTTCTGGCGCATCGTCTCGGCCAACGGCCAAACGCTCGCCGTGAGCGAGAACTACGTGGCCAAGTCGTCGGCCAAGAGCGCGGTCGAGTCGGTCATGAAGGGCGCTGCCGGCGCCACGGTCGTCGACCTGACCTAGGCCGCCTAGGGAAGCAGTCGGGTCGGTCCGCGGAACAGATAGGTCGTCTCGCGGATCGACCCGAGCCCCAGCATGAGCATGAGCACGCGGGCCAGGCCCATGCCAAAACCGCCGTGGGGCGGCACGCCGTAGCGGAAGAAGTCGAGGTAGAACTCAAGCTCTTCTGGCTCAAGGCCTTTCTCCCGCGCTTGCGCGATGAGCACGTCAACGCGGTGCTCGCGCTGGGCGCCGGTTGAGATCTCGGTGCCGTTGTAGAGCAAGTCGTAGCTGTTCGTGATCGTCGGGTCACCCTCGCGACGCATGTGGTAGAACGGCCGAATTCCGGTCGAGTAGTCGGTGACAAACACGAAGTCGCTGCTGTGGTTGGCCCTCACCCAAGCGCTCAGTCGACGCTCGCCCTCAGGGTCGAGGTCGCCATCGGCGCGCGGAATCTCGTAGCCACCCTCGGCCACGATCTGACGCGCTTCGGCGAGCGGGATGCGCGGAAACGGCGTGCTCGGAACAGTCAGTTCGACGCCGAACGCCGCCTCGATCGCGGCACCGTGCTTCTCAACAACCGCGGTGAAGCCGGCAACGAGCAGCTGCTCGTGCATCTGCATGACGTCGTCGTGCGAGTCGATCCAGCTGATCTCGGCGTCGATCGAGGTGAACTCGGTCGCGTGGCGCGAGGTGAACGAGGGGTCGGCCCGGAAGGCCGGAGCGATCTCGAACACCTTGCCGAAGCCCGCCGGCTGCGCCATCTGCTTGAAGAACTGCGGGCTCTGCGCGAGATAGGCCTTCGTCTCGAAGTACTCCATCTCGAAGAGCTCGGCGCGGCTCTCTGAGGCGCTCGCCATGAGCTTGGGCGTGTGAATCTCGATGAAGTCGCGCTCGACCCACCAGGTGCGCAGGGCGTGCTCGAAGGTCGTCTGAATCTTGAAGATCAGCGAGGCCTCCGGGCGACGCAGGTCGAGAAAACGCCAGTCGAGGCGCTTGTCGAGGCTCGAGTCGTCGGCGATGGGGGTCTCGGGCAGGGCCTCGCTGACCACCTCGAGGGTGGCGATCTTGACCTCAATGCCGCCGAGCTTGACGCGCTCATCGTGCTTGAGCTCGCCCGTGACGCGAATCATCGTTCCGTGGGCGAGGGCGCCGATCGTCTCGGTGAGGGCCGCGGCAGCGATCTCGTCGGCCGAGGCAGTCTCGTCGAGGTCTCTCGTTGCCGGGTTGACGAGCTGCAGCGCCCCCGACTCATCGCGCAGGATGACGAACTGCACCTTTTTCTGGTCGCGAACGGTCTCGACCCACCCGGCCACCGTCACGGGGCCGTCGGGGAGAGCAGAGAGCTGAGATATCACGGTGCGAGTCACGAGGGTCGAGTCTACCGGCGGGCTGGCGCTCAGCCGGGCCCCGTGTGACCGAGTGCCGCTCTCAGCGGTCGCAATGCCACCGAACTCTAGACTGAGGCCATGCCGGCCGACCTCGTCCACCTCGTGCGCCACGGCGAGGTGCACAACCCCGACCACGTGCTCTACGGGCGACTCGAGGGCTTCGGGCTCAGCGACCTCGGGCACCGCATGGCCGCAGCGGCCGTGACGGGTTTGGCGGGGCATCCCGTGACCGCGCTCTTTGCCAGCCCGCTGCAACGCGCACAAGAGTCTGCGGCTCCGTGGGCCGAGGCGTTCGGTCTCGACATTCGCACCGAGCCGCGCATCATCGAGCCCACCAACCGTTTTGAGGGCAAGCGCATGAATGCCCGCACCCTGGCGAATCCGCGCCACTGGCATTTGTTGCGCAACCCGCGCGTGCCCACGTGGGGCGAGCCCTTCGCCGATGTCGCCGCCCGCATGCTCGCCGCCATGACCGATGCCCGTGAGGCCGTGGACTCCGGCGACGTGGTCATGGTCAGCCACCAGTTGCCCATCTGGATGGCCCACCGCGCCCTCGCCGGTGAGTCTTTGCACCACGACCCACGCAAGCGGCGCTGCTCGCTCTCGAGCATCACGTCCTTCGCGTTCGTCGACGGTCGCTTTACCGAGGTGGGCTATCAAGAACGCGGCGCTGCCCTGCTCGCCGACGCGACCGACTTGGGGGCCGTGTGACCAGCCGCACCACTCGTTCCGCTCTCGTGGCGATCGCTCTCGTGGGCGTCACCGTGCTGACGGGATGCACCGCCAATGACGACCTCGCGAACCAGTACTGCGAGGGCACGGGCCAGGGCTAAATCTCGGGCGACGGCGCCTACACCGTCATTGCAGCGGCCGACCGCGGCGAGCCCGTTGCGTTCTCGGGCGAGATCGAGTCGGGCGAGACCGTCACGAGCGACGATTACCTCGGCGACGTGTTGGTCGTGAATTTTTGGTACGCCGGATGCCCTCCGTGCCGTCTCGAAGCCCCCGACCTTGAGGCGCTCGCGCAGCAGTTCGCCCCCGATGGCGTGAGCTTTCTCGGCGTCAACATCTACGACCAGGCGCCGACGGCGATGTCGTTCGCCGAAGAGTTCGGCGTGACCTACCCCTCGATTCTCGACGTGAATGACGGCAGCGTGCGGCTCGCGTTCGCCGGCCAAGTCGCGCCGACGGCGACTCCCACGACGCTCGTGCTCGACCAGCAGGGCCGCGTGGCCGCCCGCATCTCGGGGCTCGTGAGCGAACCGAGCGTGCTGCGGTCGATGATCACCGACGTGCTCGCCGAAGCATCGTGAGCGTGCTCGGGGGCGTGAGCGCCGCATCCGTCAATCCGATCGGCGAGATTGTGCTGAGCGGCAACCTGTTGCTGGCGCTGCCGATCGCGCTCGCGGCGGGGTTTCTCGCCTTTGCCTCTCCCTGTGTGCTGCCGCTCGTGCCCGGCTATCTCGCCTACATCGGTGGGGTGACGAGCAGCGCCGAACTCGAACAGAAGCGCGGGCGACTGCTGCTGGGCGTCGCCCTTTTCGTGCTGGGCTTCAGCGTCGTGTTCGTGAGCTTCTCGATCGTGTTCGCGACGGCGGGGCTCGTGCTGCTGCCCTGGATCGACCTCATTACGCGCATTGCGGGCGTCATCGTCATGCTCATGGGTCTCGTGTTCATCGGGCAGGTGTCGTTTATGCAACGCTCGCTCGCGCCGCGCATCCAGGTCGCCACCGGGCTGGGCGGCGCGCCGCTGCTCGGAGTCGTCTTCGGGCTCGGCTGGGCGCCGTGCATCGGCCACACGCTCATCGCCGTC
>NZ_JANRKZ010000200.1:0-10588 GCF_033763155.1 Microcella sp. | reverse complement strand
GGAAGATCTTCTGCCAGGTCTGCAGGATCGGGTCCTCCGTGTCCCACGCGTACAGCGTCACGCTGCCGTCGTAGGCGTCGACCGTCGCCTTCACCGAGTTGCGGATGTAGTTGATCTGGTCGAGCGGGAAGGCCGGAGCCGGCGTGTACGTGTCGGCGATGGCCTGGCTGAGCGCCACCGTCGTCGAGTACGGGTAGTTCGCCGTGGTCGTGTAGCCGTCGACCACCCAGACCACGCGCCCGTCGACGATCGCCGGGTACGGGTCGGAGTCGAGCGTCAGGTACGGTGCCGCCTTCTGCACGCGGTCGAGCGGGTGACGGTCGTAGAGGATCTGCGACTCGTCGGTCACCGCCTCCGACAGGAAGATCTGCTCCGACTGGAACTTCATCGCGTAGAGCAGGCGCTTGAACACATTGTCGAGCGCCGGGCCGCCGTCACCGGTGAAGGTGTAGGTGGCGTTGCCCTCCTGCTCGCCGCTGCCCTCCGAGGGGAAGTCGAGCTCGAGGTCGTCGCCACCGCCCACGATGGAGTAGGCGGGCGAGAACTCGCCGAAGTAGATGCGCGGCTGGTACTCGCCGAGCTCGCCGGTGAGCGAGCCGTCGGCCGGGATGCCGCCCTCGAGGAACAGCGGGCGGCCGTCGTCGGTGCGCTGGTTGCCGTAGGCCGCCACCACGCCGTAGCCGTGCGTGAAGACGATCGTGTTGTTGTACCAGTTTTGCGAGGTCTGGCCGTCGGGGTTCAACTCACGCAGCGAGATCACGGTGTCTTGCGTGCGGCCGTCGACCTCATAGCGATCGACGTCGAGAAACTCGGGGAACTGGTAGTACTGGCGGAACTGCTCGAGCTGAGCAAACGCGTCGGTGACGAGCGCCGGGTCGATGATGCGGATGTTCGCGGTCGTTTCCGCATCCTCTCGAAGCGCCCCCTGCTCAGCGTCAGTAACCGCGTCGTAGGAGATCTCTTCGATGCCTGACACGTTGTAGGCGTCTCGAGTGGCTTGGATGTTGCGTTCGATGAATGGCGCCTCAAACTCACGCGCGTTGGGCTCGACCTGGAAGCGCTGCACGATCCACGGGTAGACGCTGCCGATGAGCAGGCCGCTGATGAGCAGCAGGGCCGTGCCGACGATCGGCAGGCGCCAGCGACCGATGACGGCCGTGATGACGAAGAGGGCGGCGACGAGCAGGGCGATGCCCGCGAGAATGCCGCGGCTCGGAATGGTCGAGTTGACCTCGGTGTAGCCGGCACCGATGGCGAGGAAGCCATCGCTCGGCTGAATGACCGTGGCGTACTGGTCGAACCAGATGCTCACACCCTGAAGCGCGATGTAGAGCGCAGCCGTCACGGCGAGCTGGATGCGCGCGGTGCGCGAAATGCGAATCTCACGACCCGTGACGCTGATGGCGCCGTAGAGGTAGCTCGTGGCGACCGCAGCAAGGCCCGCGAGCAAGACGACCGCCGACGCGAACGCGATGACGCCCCGCCAGAACGGAAGCTCGTAGACGAAGAACGAAATGTCGAGACCGAACTGCGGGTCAAGCTGACCAAACTCGGTGCGGTTGTACCACTGCAGCACCATCTGCCACTGACCAGCCACCGTGACACCCGCGAACAGACCAAGAACGGCGGGGATGCCGAACATGGCAACGCGCCGCAGCGGCTCGACGACCTCTTGGTACCGGTCAAGCTGCGAGTTGAGCTTCGCGTACATGGGGCGGGCGCGGTAAGCGATCTGCAGGCTCGCCCACACGGGCACGAACATGCCCACGAATCCGACGAGGAACATGCCACCCGTGGCGAACCACTGCGTGGTGAGCACATTGAGGTAGCCCAGCTGGTCGAACCAGAGAATGTCGGTGTAGACGTTCGCGAAGACGAAGAACAGCACGACCAGCACACCGATGATGGCGGCGCTGATCGCGAGAGTCGCGCGGGAACGGTTTGCGGGCGGCGTTGCGGTGGACGTCACGAAATGGCTCCCAAGAGTCGGCGGGCGTTCGCGCTCAGACTACTGGGGAGAGCCTAAGAACTTGCCCGGTTTTTGGGCTGTTCGCCGTCAGCGTTCGCAGCGTGTGAGCTCGGTCAGATCGCCGTTGTCGGCAATCGTCTGCAGCACCTCGATGGCGTCATCGAGCGAGGCCACGGCGAACACCTCGAGATCGCCGGGAACGTTGCCGACGACCTCATTGCAGTTATCGATCGGCGCCAAGAACCATTCGGCCCCCGCGTCGACCGCGCCGTACATCTTCTGCACGATTCCCCCGATGGGGCCCACGGTGCCGTCGGCAGCGATTGTTCCCGTGCCGGCGACGTCTTCGCCTCCCGCGAGCGAATCGGGAGTGAGCTTGTCGATGATGCCGAGGGCAAACATCATGCCCGCGCTCGGCCCACCGACGTTCTGCAACTCGATGTTCACCTCGAACGGAAAAACGTACTCACCGGCGATGAGCACGCCGATGACGGGCACGGGGTCATCGCCCTCGCTGAGCTGAGGGGTGACCTCGACGGTGCGATCCGAACCCGCGCGCACGATGTCGATTGACACGGGGTCGGTGATGCCGTTGGTGGCGATCTCGGCGCGTAGCGCCGTGACATCCCGAACCGGCACATCATTCACGGCGACGATGATGTCGTCGGGCCGGATGGTTCCGTCAGAGGGACCGTCGGCGACCGCCTCGACCACGCGCAGTTGGCTCTCATAGGGCTCACCGATCGCCCGCAGAGCGGCGGCAATGGCCTCTTGCTGCGAGTTCTCCATGTCGATGCGGCTCTGCTCGCGCCGGTCTTCGGTGCTGACCCCTTCGGGAAACACTGCGTCGACGGGCACGACGGCTTGGCTCGGGTCAAGCCAGGCACCGATGACCTCGAACCAGGTCGGCGGCTGGTCGCGATTGCCGAACACGTTGACGGTCAGCAGACTCAGCGAGCCCTCGGTGTCGTACGTCGGCTCGGTCGGAATCTCGATGAGCGGCACCTCGTCGCCGTCAACCGTGACAGTGCCGAGGGTGTCGAAGACGGGGCCCGGACGCTCGATGACATAGGGCGAGGGCAACACGGCGAGGCCGAACACGCCGAACAGCGTGAGCGAAAGCAAGAGCCAGCCCACACGGCGAGCGCGCAAGCGGGCATCATCAACCGTCGGGTCAAACCCGTCGGCGAATTCGTTGCCGCGACTCTCATCGGTGAACAGACTCACCGGGCTCCTCTCGAGGGTGCTCTGCTCGGCCATCGGTGGCGGTGAGCAGGTGTTCGCCCACGGCGCAGAGCCACGGGGGTCAGCCTAAGCGAAAACCCATCGGGCTCCGAGGCCATCGCACTAGCGTAGGCACCATGGCTGAAGATCCCCTTGGCGGGGCTGACGACGAGTTTCGCGAGATGTTGCGCCGTTTTCTCGCGGGCGAGGGCGACCTCGACCCCGCGAAGCTCGCGGGCGCAGCGGGCCTGCCCACCGACCCGCTCATGGTCGCGCGACTCATGGGGCAACTGCAGAAGGCCATGAACGCGAGCGGCGACGGCGTCGACTGGCAGCTCGCGAAAGACGAGTCGGGGCGCATCGCGGCGCAAGGCTCGATTCGCTCAAGCTCGACCGAACTCGAACAATTGCGGCAGGCGCTCAACGTCGCCGCTCTGTGGCTCGATGAAGCAACCTCGATCACCCAGCTCACGTCAGAGCCCACGCTCGTGACGCGCGCTGACTGGGCGCGCCTCACGCTGCCGGTCTGGACTCAACTAGCCGAGCCCGTCGCCACCTCGATCTCTGACTCGCTCACCTCGGTGCTCGACCAGCAGGTGCCCGACGAACTCAAGAGCATGGTCGCCAACGCGGGCCAGATGATGCGGTCGCTCGTCGGCACGCTCTTCTCGCTGCAGCTCGGCCACGTCGTGGGGCAGCTTGCGGGTGAGGTGGTCTCGGGTGGCGACATCGGCATTCCGTTGCTGCCGGGGCGCGACGACACCGACGTGCAAGCGGCACTGATTCCCCAAAACCTCGCCGCGTTTGGCGAGGGTCTCGACATTCCTGCCGACCAAGTGCAGCTTTATCTCGCGGTGCGCGAACTCGCGCACGCGCGCCTCTTTCGGCACGCGCGGTGGTTGCGCCAACACCTCATCAGCGCCATCACCGATTACGCGCGCGGCATCAGCATCGACACCGAGCGCATCGAATCGCTCGCGGCCGACTTCGACCCGGCCAACCCCGAAAGCCTGCGCGAAGCTCTCACGAGCGGTGCGCTGATTCCCCCGAAGACCGAGGCTCAAGTCGCCGCGCTTGGCCGACTCGAAACGACGCTGGCCCTCATCGAAGGGTGGGTCGATGTCGTCACCGCACAAGCGACGAGTCGCTTGCCGAAGGCCGACGCCGTAGCCGAGACGGTGCGGCGTCGACGGGCATCGGGTGGCCCGGCCGAGAGTGCGTTCGCGACGCTCGTGGGTCTCGAACTGCGGCCGCGCCGGTTGCGTGAAGCGGCCGCGTTCTGGCAGCGCATCACCGACGCCGTGGGGGCGGACGGTCGCGACGGCCTGTGGGCGCATCCCGATCTGCTTCCGGGCGCCGACGACATCGACGACCCCTCGCGCGTCATCGCCACCCTGCAGGGCGGCACGACGGCCGAACCCGATGCCCTCGACCAAGCCCTCAGTGACCTGCTCGCCGACGACAGTGGCGATCGACCGATCGAAGGTGCCCCCGGAGAAGCGCCCGAAGAGCCCTCGGTCTAACCGTTCGCTCTCGGGGCTGTGGATGCGCGGCGCGCGCTCCCCGGCGCGCCCCCATCATGTGCGCCATGACGCTCAGATTTGACCCCCGCCGACCCATCGTGTGGCGCACGCCGCACAGCCTGCAGATTGGGGTTGACCCGGTTCTCGCGCGCCTCGATGGCGTCAGTGACGGCGACGCCCAGCTCGTCGATGCTCTGGCTGTGGGCATTCCGCGATCAGGGCTCGACGCGCTCGCCGAGCTCGCGGCAATCGCGCCCGACCGGGTCGACGCCGTGCTCGCCGTCCTCGCCGGTGCCCTGCACACCACCGCCGCGCCGACGGATGCCCCGCGCATCGACGTCGTCGGCACCGGACCAGGCGCCCAGCGCATCGCCGCCGTGCTGCTCGAGGCAGGCTACGCCGCCACCCTGCGCGCACCGGGCGCGGGGCCCGCGCGCCGGCGAGCGCCGCACGCCGCCGTGCTCGTGAGCGCGCACGTCATCGACCCGGCCGAGCACCAACGGTGGCTCCGCGCCGACGTGCCGCACCTTCCCGTGGTCTTCAGCGAAGTGTCGGTGCGCGTGGGGCCGCTCGTTGACCCCGGCCGATCGGCGTGCCTCGCGTGTGTAGAGCACCATCGCACCGACGCTGACTCCACCTGGCCCGCGGTCGCGGCACAGTTGTGGGGCGCGGCGGCTGCGGCCGAGGCGCCAGCACTTGCGACCGAGGCCGCCGTTGAGGTGCTGCGGCTGGTGCGGGGGCGCACGGTTGAGCGCAGCATCCGCATCGATGCCGACTCGGGCGAGCGCACGTCGACGCGCTGCGCGGTCAGCGAGCGCTGCGGCTGTCACGGCCTCGCGGGCCTCAGCGCTCTTTCGGCGCCCGAATCTCGTCGAGAAAACGGCTCGGAGCGCGATCGGCCCGCGCCGCCGTCGCACGAACAGCCCACGACAGCTCGAGAACCTTTCGCGCTCGCGTAATGCCCACATAGAACAGTCGACGCTCTTCATCGATGGCCTCGAGCCCTTGGGCAAACGTGATCGGCACGAGCCCTTCACTGAGGCCCACGATGTAGACGCAGTCCCACTCGAGGCCCTTGGCCGCGTGCAGCGTCGAGAGGGTGACGGCCGATCGGGTGGGCGCGTGCTGCTGTTGCTGTCGCCGCTGCAACTCGCGCACAAAGTCAGGAAGATTCGTTCCGGCCGGGGCCTCTTCGGCAAGCCCGAGCAACGCGTTCATGCTCTGCCACTTCGCCCGTTCGGCACCGCCGCCCTCGGGCGGGTCTTGCCGCCAGCCGAGCCCGCGCAGCACGTCGCTCACGCTCTTGAAGAGCGGCTCGTCGGTGATCGCGATCGAAGCGCCGCGCAAGAGCATGATCGCTTGCTTGACCTCAACCTGGTCGAAGAAGCGGCTATCGGCGCGTGACTGCACGGGCACGCCGAAGCGCGCGAGCGCCGACTCGAGCGCGATTGACTGCGTGTTGACGCGGTAGAGCACGGCGATCGACTCAGGCGCGGTGCCATCGTCGATGCGGCGCGCGATCGCCTGAGCGACGGATGCCGCTTCGGCAGCATCATCGACGTGCTTCGACACCGAGGGGGTTGCGCCGCGATCGCTGCCCTCGCTCGCGGCGTGCAGCGTGAGCGCGCCCGGCCGCCCGCGCATGAGCTGATTGGCGAGCGTCACGATTGCCGTGGTCGAACGGTAGTTGTCTTCGAGTCGAACGACACGGGCCTCGGGGTACTCGCTGCCGAAGCGCACGAGGTAGTCGCTCGTTGCCCCCGCGAACGAGTAGATCGTCTGCGAGGCGTCACCGACGACGCACAGTTCGCGTCGGCCGCCAAGCCACAGCGACAGCAGGTCGTGTTGCAGGGGCGAGACGTCTTGAAATTCGTCAACCACGAAGAAGCGATACTGCGCCCGCACCTGGTCGGCCACGCGCGGCTCGTTCTCGATCATGCCCGCCGTCGCGAGCAGCACGTCTTCGAAGTCGATCTGCTTGCGCTCGTCTTTGATGCGCTCGTAGGTCTGCTGCAGCGCGACCATGGCGTCAACACTCAAGCGCGAGGGCAGCGTGCGGGTCTGCGCCGCGCGCGCATACTCGTCGATCGAGAGCCGGCTAACTTTGCGCCACTCGATCTCGGCAGCAGCATCCCGCAGCCCCGCGGTGTCGAGGCTCAACTTGAGCACTCCCGCGGCCTGACCCAGCAGGGGCCCCTTGCCCTCGAGCACGCGCGGCGGTGTGCCGCCCGCGACGATGGGCCAGAAGTAGTGCAACTGGCGAAGAGCCGCCGAGTGGAAGGTGCGCGCCGCGACCCCCTCGGCGCCGAGTGCCCGCAGGCGACCGAGCAACTCGCCCGCGGCGCGCGTGGTGAACGTGAGCGCCATGACCCGCTGCGGGTCATACGCGCCCGTCGCGACACCGTAGGCGATGCGGTGCGTAATCGCCCGGGTCTTGCCCGTGCCCGCACCCGCGAGCACGCACACGGGGCCCAGCAGGGCCTCGGCGACCTGACGCTGGTTGTCATCGAGAGCGGCCAGCAGGCGGTCAGGGCTGACGATCGGGCCCGTCGTGGGGGGAGGTTCGGCGCTCACGGCGCGCTGCGCATCAGCAGACGCGCTCACTGCGCGCGCTTGGTCAGACGACGCGCTCATGGCGCGCGATCGGTCAGAGGCCGCGCTCATGGCGCGTCCAGCGGCGAGCCGAACCAGTCTTCAATGATGGCGCGGGCGATGGACGTGCGGCCGGGCAGCAGGATGTCGCCGAGGCTCGCGGCCAGCTCGTCGCGGCTGAACCAGCGCAGGTCGAGAATCTCGGTGCCGTCGGGGCGCAGGGCGTTGGCGTGCGCAGGGTCGAGCCGGGCGCGAAAGCCCAGCATGAGAGACGCCGGAAACGGCCAGGGCTGTGAGCCGACATAGTGCGGGTCAATCACGCGCAAGCCCGCTTCTTCATAGACCTCCCGCACGACGGCGGCTTCGAGCGACTCCCCCGGCTCGACGAATCCGGCGAGCAGCGAGAAACGGTTCGACTCCCAAAGCGCGTTGCTGCCGAGCACGAGACGGTCATCAGCGTCGGTGATGCCGACGATGATCGCGGCGTCGGTGCGCGGAAAAAGCTCGGCGCCCGTCTCGGCGTCAACGCGCACCCACCCCGCCTTGACCGAGACCGTCGGGTTGCCCGTGCGCGGTGAAAACTGGTGCGTCGCGTGCCAATTGGCCATTCCGAGGGCCTCGATCGCCAGGCCCGCATCGCGATCGCCCAAGCGGTGCCCGAGCGTGCGGGGCGACGCCCACCGCGTGACGTTGGGCTCGAGCGCTGGTCCGCTCTCGTCGTCGAACACAACCGCGGTGATGGCCGCGCCCGCCGGAACATCGCCCTCGGCCTCGAGCGTGCGACCCAGATAGACGCGCAGGGCGTCGGCGGGGGCCGCCGCCCACGGCAGCAGGGCGAGGGCGGGGGCGTCGGCCGCATCCGTCGACGAAACGGCCAGAAGCACCTCGCCGCGCCAGAGCGCCACAATGCGCGAATCGGGGTCGGCCGCGAGCTCATCAAACAGCGCCGGGCGCTCACGTGCGGCGTGATCGCGGTCGATGCGATACCGCGAAAGCGGCAGGTTCTGCGTGAGCGAACGGAGCATCAACGACCCTCTCGGCGGCAATCAGAACAGTGGCGGCGAACACAACGGCGGCAGTGAAGACGGCGCCCCGTCGCGTGGCGCGCGGCCCGGCCACGGGTCTGCGACCTACCCTGTCGGTATGTCGCGCCGATCGCCTCTCACTCTAGCCGCGCTCGCCACCTCGGCCGTCGCGGGTCTTGACGTGACGCACGCGGCCGCGCTGGGAGGCACGGGGGGCGAAGTCGACTCGGCCCTGTTGAGCACGCGCGACGGCCGCACGCTCGTCATTCGGGTGCCGCGCACGGCCGCCGCCGAAAGCGAGCAGTCGGCCGACCTCGTCGCCGTGCGAGCCCTCAGCGACGGCGTGCGCGCCCGGTTGCCCTTTGGGGTGCCCCGGATGCTCGGCCAAGCTCCCGTCGCCGGCACGCGCGCAATCGTCTCGGAGTTTGTCGACGGCGTGCCCCTCTCACTCGGGGCCATCACGCCCGGCATCGCGGCGTCGATCGGCCGCGCGGTTGCGGCGGTGCACGGCCTACCGACGAGCGTCGTGGCCGACGTGGGGCTGCCCCAACTGCGCGCGATCGACGTCATGCGCGAAGCCGTGACCACGCTCGACCGCGCCGCGGCCACCGGACTCGTTCCCGCCGCGTTGCTACGGCGCTGGGAACTCGCGGCCGAAGACTCGACCCTGTGGCAGTTCACGCCGACCGTCATCAATGGCTCACTGAGCGCTTCGTCGTTTCTTGTTGTCGGCGACTCCGTCACGGGTGTGCTCGGGTGGGCGCGACTGCAAGTGGGTGACCCGGCGCGTGACCTGTTCTGGATGCTCGGCTCGGCCGACCCGAACGTTCCCGAGACGGCCTTCGACGCCTACCACCAAGCGCGCGGAATCCACGACCGCCAGGTGGGCCGCCGCGCGGTCTTCGCGGCCGAACTCGAACTCGCGCGCTGGCTGCTGCACGGCACCGAGCGTCGCTCGACGGAGATCGTCGACGACGCCGTGGGCATGCTGCACGCCCTGCTTGATCGCGTGAGTGGCGACCTCACGAATCCGCTCGCGAGCGAGCCGACCGCGACCGTGGGCCTCGACGAGGTCGACGAGTTGCTCGAGCGCGGCACCCCGCGCTCGCCCGGTTCGGCGTACTAGGCCGTTGCCGCCTCGACGAGCGCGGCAAACAGCCGCAGATCATCGGGCGTCTCTTCGGGGTGCCACTGCACCGCGACACCGAACGACATGCCGTCGATGTCGACCGCCTGAATGATCCCGTCGTCTCCGCGGGCGCTCACGGTCAACCCCTCGGCGAGGTGGTTGATGGCTTGGTGGTGGTAGCTCTTGACCGTGAGGCTGTCGCCGAGCATCCCGCCAATGCGCGTGCCCGGCACCGTGATGACCGGGTTGTCGGCGAAGGTCGCGTTGCCATAGCTATAGCGATTCGAGCCGATGACGTCGGGCAAGTGCTGCACGAGCGTGCCGCCGAGAGCCACGTTGAGCACTTGCAGGCCGCGGCAAATGCCGAGCAGCGGCAGGTCACGGGCGATCGCCCCGCGCACGAGGGCGAGTTCCCAGGCGTCGCGGTCGGGGCGCGGGGTGTCGTTTTCGGGATGCGCGCGCTCGCCATACAGCGCCGCATCAACGTCTTTGCCGCCCGTGAGAATGAGCCCGTCGATGCCATCGAGCACGCGATCGATCGCGTCGGGGTGCGGCGGCTGCGGAGGCAGCCCGACGACGGCTCCCCCGGCGGCGATCACGCAATCGGTGTAGACGCGGGGCAGCACGGCGGCCGGGCGGTCCCACAGGCCCATGACCGTCTGCTCCATGTAGGTGCTGAGGCCGATGAGGGCGGTCACGCGTGGTCGCCCTCCGGCGGGCCCGCGTGGCGGCGCGCGATGATGCCGCGCGCACGACGCAGGGCACGAACGAGTTCGGGCTGACGGATGCCCAACTCTTGACTCACGTCACTGTAGGTGCGGCGCTGCACGAGTACCCCCGTTGCGGCGGCCTGAAGGTCGTGCGGCAGCCGGGCGATCGCGGCCTCGAGGTCGGCGGGATTCAGCGCAGAAACGACCTGCTCGAGCCGAGCATCCTCGGGGTCAACCACATCGAGGTCGTAGTCGTCGTCGCGCATGGTGTGTGTTCTTTCTGTGAAACGTGGGGTCGTGGGGGGGGGCGCCCAGGGCCCCCCCCAAACCAAGGGGGTAAAAACAGGCGGAAAAATTTACCAAGAGGTAGGTATAGTCATTGATGTGCCCCGCCCCCACGTAGCCCACCCCCCTCG
>NZ_JANRKZ010000199.1:0-15680 GCF_033763155.1 Microcella sp. | reverse complement strand
GCGGCCCCCATCTCATTCACGATTGCCCTGAACCTGCTGGTGTGGCGTGGCATGCTGCGGTCGCTCAGCCGACGCACACGCGGCCAGGCCATCGCCATCGTGATCGTGGTTGTCATCGCCCTCGCCTTTGCGAGTGTTCTCCTCGTCACGGGCTTGCTGTTCGCGGGCTTCCTCGCGGGCGTCGCCTTTAGCGCGGGCAGCGGGTTCGGAGCGTAGGTGCCCGACGATCTGCGTCTGCCGTCAGAGGATTCAGTACTGTCGTCACATGAGTGACAGCACCTCCGAGATTCCCGCCCCCATCACCGAAACCGCCGGGGACGAGTCACCGGCACCTGCGTCTGCAGCGGCAGACAACTCGCGCATCGAGCGTGCACGGCGCGGGCTGCAGATTGCCGCTCTCGTCACCGGCGTGCTGTCGGTGCTCATCGTGGTGACTCTCGTGGTGCTGGCTTCTTTCGGCTTGGGCACCGCCGACAACCTGCTCGCGGGCGCCGAAGAAGCGCTGACCTACGGCCTCATCTTTGCCTCCCCCATGTTGTTCGTGATTGCGCTGAACCTTCTCACCTGGCGCGCAATGCTGCGCCCGCTCGCGCGCATGCGCGTGGGAGGTCGCGTGGCTGTCATCGTGCTCACGGTCATCGTGCTCGCTCTCATGAGCGTGGTGTTCGTGGCCGGACTGCTGTTTGCGGGCTTCTTCGTCGGAACAATCAGCAGCACGGGCGCGGGCTTCTAGATCACGGTCGGTGGCCTCGCGCTCTCAGCGCGCACCAGCGTGAGGCCCGCTAGCGTGGAGCCCGTGTTACCTCGACGTTCTGCACGCGCCCGCCGGGCATCCGCTGCCCTGATCTCGACAGCGGCCCTCGTGCTGAGCGGATGCGCCGGCACGGTGCCGCTCGACCCGGGCCCCGACGCGAACAACCCCGAGTGCGCCGCGATCTCGGTGCGCGTGCCCGACACCATCAACGACCTCAACCGGCGCTCGACGAACGCGCAAGCCACCGCCGCGTGGGGCGACCCCGCAGCGGTCATTTATCGCTGCGGGCTGCCCGAGCAGGGCCCGAGCGACCTGCCGTGCTTCGATGTCGACGGCGTTGACTGGCTGCTCGACGAATCGAACGCCCCGCGCTACGTCTTCACGACCTACGGCCGCACCCCCGTGACCGAAGTGATCGTCGACATCACCTACGTGGCGGGCGCCGACGCCGTGCGGGCCATCAGTTCGGCCGTATCGGTCGTGGATGCTGATGCCCGGTGCCTCGCGGCCACCGACGTCTTCGGCGGCGGGTCGGTGAGCCCCACGGCCGAGCCCACTCCGACGCCCACGCCGTAGGCGGCCCTAGGCGCGCGGGCCGTCGAGCCCGACGAGCTTGCCCGCGATGCCGCCCGCTGCCCGCAGTGCGGCGCCGCCGCCGAACCCGGCTTGCGGAAACACCACGCGACGATCGCGCGCTTCGGTGAGCGCGTCGAGCAAGACTGTGGCAGCAGGCTGCAGCGGTGCCCACAGGTAGAGCGAGAGGGCCCCGGGGATCGAATTGACCTCGTTGACGAAGAGGTCGCCCGACTTCTCGTCGAGCAGCAGGTCGACGCGCACAATGCTCGTAAGACGCGTGACCTCGGCGACGCGTTCGGCCAACTCGCGAGCCTTCGCGTGAATCGCGTCGGGCACATTGGCCGGAAACTCGCGCGGTGCGCTCATGAAGCCCGCCTCGGCTCCGGCACCCCCCGCGAGGTACTTCTCAGCGTAGGAGTAGAGCGCGCTGCCGGCGTCGCCACGCAGCGGCTTTTCGAGCGGCGTGATTTCGAGCGACGGATAGGTGCGGAAGGCGATGTTGAGGTCGACGAGTTCGGGGCGGTAGGGCTCGACGACCGCGCCCGTGCGCAAGTGAACGCTCGTGGCAGCGAGCGCGCGCGCCGCATCCACATCGTCGGCAATTTCAATGCCGATCGACGATCCGCCGAAGCGCGGCTTGACGATGTAGGGGCCCGCGAAACTCGGCTCGACGATCGTCGACACGGCTTCACGCGGCAGCGAGGGAATGCCCGCGGCGTGCATGAGGCCGCCGAACGCGAGCTTGTCCATGCCGACGGCGCCCGCGAAGAGCGTGGAACCCGTCGAGGGGATGCCCATGAGCGAGAACACCGCAGCAGCGCCGCCGCCTTCGCCGACGCCGCCGTGCAAGCACAGCAGGGCCGCCTCGATCTCGAGGCGCTCGGCACCAAACTTCTTGCGGCGGTAGAGGCCCGGCTCGCCCGAGACGCGGGCTTCGAGCACGACCGAGTCGCGCGGGGCGCCCTCGAGGTAGTCTTTCGCCTCGGTCGCGTCGGGGACGCGGTACCACTCCCCCGTCGGCGACCAGTAGATCGGCACGACACTGTGGCCTGCGGCCGTCAGAACGCGCTCGGCCTGCAGACCCGTCAAAATCGAGATCTCGTGTTCGGGGCTCGGCCCGCCAAAGACGACGGCCCAGGGGGCAGTACCAGCCATGATTCCCTCACGTGATCGATTGCCGCGGCGGTCAGCCCTGAACGGTTCAGTTCTGCCCGGGGCGGCCGATCAGGGGTAGTGGTCGGGCAGATCGTTCTCGTAGAGGATAACGCCCCGGTCACCCGCGGCCTCGACCGCGCGTGCGACGGCGGCGTCACGAAGGTCGACGGGAATCGCGCCGGGAGCACCTGCCGCGGCCGCACTCGCGTAGCCCGCCAGCAACGCGGCGCGGTTGGTGCGCGCGACCGCGAAGAGTAATCCGCCTGCCGCGGCAATGGCCGCGCCGAAGGTGTGGTTGCGCTCGGCCTGCACCGGTCCGAGCTCCACCATGCCGGGCGTGACCACGACGAGCGGCCCTCCGCGTTCGGCGGCAAGGGATGCCGCGCCCTCGAGGGCGCGGAGCGCCCCCACCGGATTCGAGTTGTAGGTGTCGTCGATCACGAGCGCGCCACTCGGAGCCTGCTGCACTTCGGCGCGGTGCTGCGAGCCCGGAAGGTCGGCGAGGCGGGCCGCGATCGTGGCCACCGGAACATCCGCCGCCAGAGCGATCGCCGCGGCGACCGCGACATTGACCGCGTGGCCCGTGTTCGACACCGTCACCGGAACAGGCTCGGCGTCGCGACCAATCACGATGGTGCTTGCTTCGCCGTCCGCTCCGGGCGTCAGCACGACATCGGCCGCTCCACCCGCTAGACAACTGACCGTGACGACGCGCTTGCCCTGTGCCGCACACTGCTCGGCGAGGGCCTCGAGGCGCGGGTCATCGATGGGCAACACGACCGTGCCGGCGCGCTCGGTGATTTCGGCCTTGGCGGTGAAGATGACGTCGGTCGAGCCCATGCGCTGCAAGTGCGCTTCACCGATGACCGTGATCGCGGCGATGTCGGGCGGAAAGTAGGTCGACAATTCCCGAATTTCGCCGGGGCCGAAGATGCCCATCTCGGCGACGAACACCTCGGTTCCCGGAACAAGCTTGTCGTTGACCGCGCGCGAGAGCCCCAGACGGTTGTTGAAGGATGCGGGGCTCGCCACCGTCGTGAACGTCGCGCTCAACAGGTGGGCCACGTAGTTCTTCGTGCTCGTCTTGCCATATGACCCCGTGATGGCGATGACGCGCGGGCGCACCTGCGCGAGTCGCTTTTGCGCCGCCACAACGAACTTCTTCGAGCCCGCCTTTTCGATCGGCGCCGTGATGGCGAGGGCGAGGTCGCTCAGCGGCGCACTCAGCAACAGCGTGAGGGCAACACCGGCAGGGCCAATGAGCAGGAGCAGACCCAGGCCAATCGCAGCGTGCACCACGATCCAGACGAGCAGCAATCGCTTGACCCTGCTCGTCATCGCCAGCTTGGCTGAGCGCCCCCGCACGGGCAGACCCACGGGGAAGAACGCCAGCACGACAACAGCAAAGGTCGTGAGTGCAGCGCAAATGATGTGACCGACGGTGACGTCGTCACCGAGAACGATGAACGGCACCAAGAGCGCCGCGACCGTGCTCGCCGCGGCCGTGAGAAAGACGATGAGCGAAATGACCTCGGTCTGCACCCACAACTGCGCCATGCGCGAAACCGAGCCCGGCACGTAGTGCTCGCGCTGCGCGACGCGCACCCAGCGCGCCGCTATGGGCACGGCGGCCAGGGCGCCGAGCACCGTAACGGCAATGAGCACGGGAACGGGATCGATGGTCATCGGGGGCCCTCCTGCCCATGAGCGGCAACAACACCCAGCAGTTCTTCGCGCACCGCGAGCTCGAGATCGCCCTCGAGCAAGTGGGCGGTGCCGGGCACCACGCGAAAAGGTGATCCAATGCGCTCGGCCGCGACACGACCCGCGTCGGTCGGCGCCGCCGTGTCGTGTTCACCCCACACCAAGCGCAGGGGAACCGTACCCGCAGCGAGCGTCGCGAGGTCGTCGTCGTATGACTCGTTGACGACGCGCACCAGAATGCTGCGCAACACTCCCTGGGCGGCGCGATAGTCGGCTGAGCCGCGCTGGTTGCGCAGGGCATCCATGCGGGCATCGCTCAGCAGGCCGCGCCGGTGTGCCCAGCGAGCCAACCGATAGCTCAGCGGAGGAGCAGCAGGCGCCTGCAGCTTGACGAGGGGCACTCCCGTGAGCACGAGGCCAGCCACGAGCTCGGGGTGGCGCGCGGCCAGGCGCACGGCAACGCGACCGCCAAACGAGTGGCCCACGACAACAACGGGGGCGAACGGTGCAATCGCCTCAGCCACGAGCTCGGCATAGTCGTCGGTGCCCCACGCCGTCTCGGGTGCGGGCGCCGGACCGAAACCAGGCAAGTGGATGCTCACGGCATCCAGCCCTGACAGAATCGTCGCGAAGTCGGTGCCGTCGCGGCCCCAGCCATGCAGGGCAACGACCCGCGGAGGGGTCGACCCGTGCTTCTCAGCCAGAACACGGCCGCCGGCAAGGGAGGTGATCACGAGAGTCAGCCTACCGAGCACGGGTGCGCTACTCCGCCTGCGGCTCGGCAGTGCCCGTTACTCCGCCTGCGACTCGGCGGCGCCCGTTACTCCGCCTGCGGCTCGTCGGAGTCCGTGGCGAGGTGCGGAGCGAGTTCGCGCGGGTCGAGGGTGCCCTCGAGCACCTGAGCCACTTGCGCGACGATCGGCATCGACACGCCCCGTGTCTCGGCTAGTTCGAGAATCGGGCCGACCGAGGCCAACCCCTCGGCCGTCTGGTTCATCTGCGCGATCACTTGTTCGAAGCCGTAGCCCTGACCCAGCAAACGACCAGCGGTGTTGTTGCGCGAGAGAGGCGACTCGCACGTGGCGATGAGGTCGCCCAGGCCCGCGAGCCCAATCATGGTTTCAGGGCGAGCGCCGAATGCCACGGCGAACGCGCTGAGCTCGACGAGACCGCGCGTGATGATCGAGGCCTTGGTGTTCTCTCCGTAACCCACGCCATCAGCGATGCCCACGGCCACCGCGATCAGGTTCTTGAGCACGCCGCCGAACTCGGTGCCGATGACATCGGTGTTGACGAACGAGCGGAAGTAGTCGTTCGACGAGACGCTCGCGACGGCCACAGCGGTCTCGTGGCTCTCGCTCGCAACCACGGCGGCGGTCGGCTCGCGCTTGGCAATCTCGAGCGCGAGGTTGGGGCCGCTGACCACCGCAATGCGGTGCCGCTCAACCCTCAGCTCTTGCTCGATGACCTCGCTCATGCGCAGGCCTGTTCCGCGCTCGACACCCTTCATGAGGCTGACAACGGGAACATCGGGCGGAAGAATGTCGCGAATCGATGCGAGGTTGCTGCGCAGGCTCTGGCTCGGCACCGAGAGGTAGACCTGCTCGGCGCCCGCGAGCACGTGCTCGAGCGAATCGTGGCCGCGCAGGTTGCGCGGCAGGTTGATGCCCGGCAGGTAGCCCGAGTTGCGGTGGGTTTCGGTGATCGCGTGTGCCACTGCGCGCCGGCGCGCCCAGATGAGCACGTCGGCTCCGCCATCGGCGAGCACCTTCGCGAACGTGGTGCCCCACGAGCCGGCGCCGAGCACGGCCACGCGCGGGGCCGTGTGGTCGGCATCCGGAGACGGCAACCGCACCGCTTCTGTCAGCGACGGATGCTCGCTCACAGTCGGCCCGTCTCGCTCTGGCCGTGGTCGGCCGGGTTCCAGCGCTCGGCGGGCGGGGTTTCTCCGCGCAAATCGCCCAACAGCGCCGCGATGGCCGCCATGACGCGGTCGGTGCCCTCGGCAAGTGTGGCCTGGTCAAGAGGCCGACCAGCGAGGTCGCTCAAGTCAACGGGGTCACCGATCTTGCACGTGACGGTCTTGCGCGGAAAGAAGCTGATCTTCTTCGAATAGCGCGCCATGATGTGCTGGGTTCCCCAGTGGGCAGCAGGAATGATGGGCACGCCCACCTGCAAAGCCATGCGCACGGCACCGGTCTTGCCGCGCATGGGCCACAGGTCGGGGTCGCGCGTGAGGCTGCCCTCGGGGTAGATGATCACGGCGAGTTCGTTATCGACGAGCTGCTGAGCGGCCTTGAGCGGAGCATCCAACCGCCCCCGCCCCTCACGCTCAACGGGAATCTGCCCCGACCAGCGCAAGATCGCACCCAGCACCGGAATCTTAAAGACACTGGCTTTGGCCAAGAACCGCGGCACGCGCCCGAGCTTCCACATGAAGCGCCCCATGATGACGGGGTCGATCTCACTGAAGTGGTTCGGCGCCAGAATGAACGCGCCCGTCTTGGGCAGCTTCTCTCCGTCGATCACGGGATACCGCGCCATGAGCGTCAAGATCGGCAAGAGCGTCGCCGCGATGAGATGCCAGCCGAAGGTCTTCTCGGGTCGGCGCGTGGGCGTCTTTGCAGTTTCAGGCACGGCTAAAGGGTAGTGCGTGAGTCGGTTTAGACCAGTTCGAAGTCAGCGCCGAGTGCCGTGAGCTTGTCGATGAAGAGCTCGTAGCCACGGCTAATGATGCCCACATTGCTAATGGTCGACGTTCCCGTGGCCGCGAGGCCCGCGATGAGGTGGCTGAAACCACCGCGCAAGTCGGGCACACGAACGGATGCGCCGTGCAGAGGCGTCGGCCCCGTGATGACCGCGGCCTGCTCGAGCGGGCGGCGCGGTACGCGGCGCGTGATCGAGGCGAGGCCCGACTGGTGCACCACGATGTGAGCGCCCATCTCGTTGAGCGCCTCGGTGAAGCCGAAGCGGTTCTCATAGACGGTCTCATGCACGACCGACTCGCCCTCGGCCTGCGTAAGGGCGACGATGAGCGGCTGTTGCCAGTCGGTCATGAAGCCGGGGTGCACATCGGTCTCGATCATGACGGGCTTGAGCGGCGTGCCGGGGTGCCAGAACCGAATGCCATCTTCGAGCACCTCAAACTCGCCGCCGACCTTGCGGTAGACGTTGAGAAAGGTCATGAGCTCTTGCTGCTTCGCCCCGCCGACGGTGATGTCACCCTGCGTGGCGAGTGCCGCGGCGGCCCAACTGGCCACCTCGTTGCGGTCGAAGATTGCCGTGTGCTGGTAGCCGCGCAGCGTCTCGACACCTTCGATGACGATGACGCGGTTGGGCTCGACCGAGATGATCGCGCCCATCTTCTGCAAGATCGCGATGAGGTCCATGATCTCGGGCTCGATCGCGGCATTCTTGAGTTCGGTTGTGCCCTCGGCACGCACGGCGGTAAGCAACACCTGCTCGGTCGCCCCCACACTCGGAAAGGGCAGCTCGATGAGCGCGCCCTTGAGCTTCTGGGGTGCTGTGAGGTGGATGCCCTCGTGACGCTTGTCGACGATCGCCCCGAATGCGCGCAACGCGTTGAGGTGAAAGTCGATCGGCCGGTCACCGATTCGGCAACCCCCGAGGTCAGGAATGAACGCTTCGCCGAGCTGGTGCAGCAGGGGGCCGCAGAACAAGATCGGGATGCGGCTCGACCCCGCGTGTGCATCGATCTCGGCAAAGTGCGCGCCGACAACGTTGCTCGGGTCAAGCTTCAGAACTCCGGGGCCTTCAGAAGTGATCTCGACACCGTGTGCCCGCAAGAGCCCGCTCACCACGTGCACGTCGCTGATCTCGGGCACGCCCTTGAGCACGCTCGGGGTATCGGCGAGCAAGGCCGCGACCATCGCCTTCGTCACGAGGTTCTTCGCTCCGCGCACCTCGACACGCCCGCGCAACGGCTTGCCGCCGTGGATGACGATCGTGTCAGAGGTGAGGCCGACGCGCGCAGCGGCCTTTAGGGAGTCTTTCGAGAGCGAATTCATGTGACCTCAGATGGTGTCGGTCGGCCCTCAGCGGGCAGGAAGGGTGGTGGGGCGCCAGCTTTCGCGGCGCGCTTCGAAGTCGGTAATGGCCTGTTCGTCGCGCAGCGTGAGGCCGATGTCGTCGAGGCCCTCGAGCAAGCGCCAGCGCGTGTAGTCGTCAATCTCGAACGGCACCGTGATATTCCCGACGGTCACCGTGCGCTCGACAAGGTCGACCGTCGCTTCCATACCGGGCGTGGCCTCGAGCTCGGCCCACAGTGATTCGACGGTCGCCTCATCGACGACACCCACGAGCAACCCCTGCTTGCCGGCGTTGCCGCGGAAAATGTCGGCGAACTTCGGGCTAATCACCGCGGCGAAGCCAAAGTCGCGCAGGGCCCACACGGCGTGCTCACGGCTCGATCCCGTGCCGAAGTCGGGGCCCGCAATGAGGATGCGCGGGTTCGCGTATTCGGGCTGGTTGAGGATGAACTCGGGGTCTTGCCGCCACGCCGAGAACAGGGCGTCGTCATAGCCCGTCTTCGTCACGCGCTTCAAGAAGACCGCGGGGATGATCTGGTCGGTGTCGACATTGCTGCGGCGAAACGGAACCGCGACACCCGTAATGGTGCTGACTTTCTGCATGATCTAGACCGTCGCCCCTTCGATCGTCGAGAACCGCGGATCAACCTCGATGCCGTCGGCGATGAGGTCGCTCACGCTCGAAAGCGTTCCGCGAATCGCCGTGGATGCGGCTACGAGAGGTGACACGAGGTGTGTGCGCCCACCCTTGCCCTGGCGCCCCTCGAAGTTTCGGTTGCTTGTTGAGGCACATCGCTGACCGGGCTGCAGCTGGTCGGGGTTCATGCCCAAGCACATCGAGCATCCGGCAAAGCGCCATTCGGCACCGAAGGCTTCGACAATCTTGTCGATGCCCTCGGCCTCGGCTTCGAGTCGCACGCGAGCCGAACCCGGCACGACGATGACGTCAACGCCATCGGCCTTCTTCTGCCCCTTGATGATCGAGGCGAACGCGCGCAAGTCGTCGATCCGACTGTTGGTGCACGAGCCCATGAACACCACGTCGACGGGAATCTGCTTCATGGGCGTTCCGGGCTGCAGATCCATGTATTCGAGCGCGCGCTCAGCAGCAGCACGCTCGTTCGCGTCGATGATCGTCGAGGGGTCGGGCACCGCCTGGCTGAGCGAAATGCCCTGGCCGGGGTTCGTGCCCCAGGTGACAAACGGCTCGAGCTCGTTGGCGTCGAGAAAGACTTCGGCGTCGAAGACGGCGTCGTCATCGGTCGCGAGCGTGTTCCAGTAGGCGACCGCGGCATCCCAATCGGCGCCCTGCGGCGCGTGCGGCCGACCTTTCAGGTAGGCGTAGGTCGTCTCGTCGGGGGCGACCATGCCGGCGCGCGCGCCCGCCTCGATCGACATGTTGCAGATGGTCATGCGGCCATCCATCGACAGCGAACGGATGGCCGAGCCACGGTATTCGAGCACATAGCCCTGGCCGCCGCCCGTGCCGATCTTGGCGATGACCGCGAGAATGATGTCTTTCGCGGTCACGCCCGGCTTGAGCTCGCCCTCGACCGTGATGGCCATGGTCTTGAACGGCTGCAGGGGCAGCGTCTGCGTCGCGAGCACGTGCTCAACTTCGCTCGTGCCGATGCCGAACGCCATGGCGCCGAACGCACCGTGCGTGCTCGTGTGCGAGTCGCCACACACAACCGTGATGCCCGGCTGGGTCAGGCCCAGTTGCGGGCCGACGACGTGCACGATGCCCTGCTCGATGTCGCCGAGCGAGTGCAGGCGGATCCCGAACTCTTTCGCGTTCGCGCGCAGGGTCTCGATCTGCTTGCGGCTCGTCGGCTCGGCGATGGGCTTGTCGATCGCCAGCGTCGGGGTGTTGTGGTCTTCCGTTGCGATCGTCAGATCGGGGCGGCGCACGGGCCGGCCGGCCATGCGCAGGCCGTCGAAGGCCTGCGGGCTCGTGACCTCGTGCACGAGGTGCAGGTCGATGTAGAGCAGATCGGGCTCGCCGTTCTCGCCCTTGGCGACGAGGTGGGCATCCCAAACCTTTTCGGCCAGGGTGCGCGGGCGGTGTTCTGACGTTTCGTTCATGCGGGGGAAATCACCCTTCTAACAAGGAAAGCGAAGCGGCCGCGCCAGAACTCCGCGACGAGGATGCGACCTGGGGTGATCAGGACTCGTCGCGGCGACGAAGAAGAAGCCACTCGCGCTGCATGCCGTTCAGGCTATCACTGGGCGGCAGGCGGGCCCGAAGGCACCTGCTCCTCGTCGTCATCGGCCGGCGCGGAGAGAGCCGTCGGCAGGTAGCGCTGCTCGATGCGGAGCTTGATGAGGCTTGCGGCGACCGCAAGCGCCATGGCGCCGATGATCACGCCGAGTGAGGTCCAGGTGTCGATGTCGGGAACCCACTCGATGTGCTGGCCGCCGTTGATGAAAGGCAACTCGTTTTCATGCATCGCGTGGAAGACGAGCTTCACGCCGATAAAGGCGAGGATGAACGCGATGCCGTATTTGAGGTACTCGAGCTTGTCGACCAGGTGGCCGAGCAAGAAGTAGAGCTGCCGCAGGCCCATGAGGGCAAAGACATTGGCCGTGAACACGATGAACGGGCTCTGCGTAATGCCGAAGATGGCGGGGATCGAGTCGAGGGCGAAGATCAGGTCGGTCGTGCCGATGGCGATGAGCACGATAAGCAGGGGCGTGAAGACCTTCTTGCCGTCGACGACCGTGCGAATCTTCATGCCGTGGTAGTCGTCGGTGATCGCGATGCGCTTGCGCAGGAACCGGATGAGTGCGTTCTCGCGCGCCTCGTCGTCTTCGCGGCCGGAGAAGGCTTGCTGCGCTGCCGTGATGAGCAAGAAAAGGCCGAAGAGGTAGAAGATCCAACTGAAGTTTTCGATGAGCGTGGCGCCCAAAAGAATGAAGATGCCGCGGAACAGTAGCGCCAAGATGATGCCGATCATCAGCACCTCTTGCTGCATCTTCTTGGGCACCGCGAACTGAGCCATGATGATGACAAACACGAAGAGGTTGTCGATCGACAGGCTGTATTCGGTCAGCCACCCCGCGATGAACTCACCGCCCGCGTTCGGCCCCGCAACCGCGAACATCAGACCGGCGAAGACGAGCGCGAGCGCGACGTAGAAGCCCACCCACAGTGCCGACTCTCGCGGGCTGGGTACGTGGGGCCGACGCACGACGAGCAGCAGGTCGAAGATCAGAATGAGGCTCAGCACGATCAACGACGTGATCTCGAACCACGCAGGAATGACGAAGTCGCTCACGGCGGCCTTTCGGTGAAGGGGTCAGCGGGTTAGCCTACCGCCCGCCGCCGATCACTCCTTTTCGAGCGTCAACGTCCAGGTGAAATCGCCCTGCTCGCCGTTGAGGTCGATTGAGGTTGCGTCGCGCGTGTAGGGGCCCGTGAGCGTCGCGACACCGGTCTCAAACGCGATCGCGATGGCAATCTGACCGTTCTCAACCGTCCAACGGTCGGTGTCATCGTCGTAGACGCCGTCGTTGAAGGTCAGGCCAACGCCGCCGCCCTGCTGAAACTCGATACCCCACTGGTCACCGTCAGAGTCGGTGCCCGACCACGTCGTGCCGACCAGCTCTTCGCCCGTCGAGGGGTTGAGCACTTCTGACACCTGGGCACATCCCGATGAGCCCACGATCAGGGCGAGGGCCAGAGTTGCCGTGGCAAGCATGCGCAGTCGAGTCATGACCCCAGCGTAGTGAGTCGACGCGGCTCGCAGTCGCCCGTTAACCAACGAAACCGCCCAGATGATTCTGGGCGGTTTCGGTTGTGACCCCAGCGGGATTCGAACCCGCGTTACCGCCGTGAGAGGGCGGCGTACTAGGCCGCTATACGATGGGGCCGCGTTCGCAACCACACGAGTATGCCACAGCGCGCACACCCCGGCAAAACGAGGGCCGCCGCTGGGCCGCGGGCCGTCGTCGGGGGTTAGGCGAGCACGCGCAGGCCGCCCGCATCCACGTCGATATCAACCGGCAGAGGCGCGATGCGCTCGCCATCGGCATAGGCGACGACTCCCTCGGCCTCGACGCGCACCGATGCCGCGCGGTGCACGACAACGCGGGGGTCGGTGATGTGGGTTCCGGCGAAAACACGCGGGTAGATGCGCAAGAAGGCGAGGCGACCCAGCGGGCGCACGAACACGACGTCGAAGAGACCGTCGTCAAGTTGTGCGTCGGGGGCGACCTTCATGCCGCCGCCGAACGAGAGGTTGTTGGCGACCGCCACGAGCAGCGCCCGCTCGCGATGCACGACGCCATCGAGGGTCAGCGTGTATTCGATGGGCCGCAGCTTGGCGAGCTCAACGAGCAGAGCGATCGTGTAGCGGCTGCGGCCGCGCGGGCGGCGCATGCGGTTGGCGCGCTCATTGACAAGAGCATCGAACCCCGCCGAGAGGATGCACGCGAATCGCGCCCGCCCCTCCGCAAAGCCAATCGCGCCCGCGTCGATCACTCGCGGCGACCGCTGCAGGGCGTCAACGAGCGACTCGATGGCGGCTTCGGTATCGCCGATGGGGATTCCCAGCCCCCGCGCCATGTCATTGCCCGTGCCGCTCGGCACGAGGCCGAGGGGAACGCGCGAACCCTCGAGTGCGAGCACGCCGAGGTTGACCATGCCGTCGCCACCGACGACAACGAGGGCGTCAGGCTTGGTGCGCACGGCCTCGCGTGTAGCGTCGAGAAGCTGCGCGAAGTCGGGTTCGATGAGGCTCGTCACGTCGTGACCGAGGCCTCGCAAGGTGGTGACAACGGCGGGCCCCACCTCCCGGCCCCGGCCGAACGAGGCGTTGGGGTTGATGGCGACGACGATGCGCTTCGACGACGATGTCATGGGGTGATTATGACCGGGTTTCAGCTGCCGCGGTTCTGCTGCAGCTCGTAGACCGCGATGAGCTCGGCCATGGCCTTCTCGCGTTCGTCGCCACCGGCATCGAACATGTCGGTCACGTGCGTGCGCAAGTGGTTCTCGACAAGCAGCTTGTTGAGGCTGCGCAGGCTCTTCTGCACGGCGAGCGACTGGGTGATGATGTCGACGCAGTACTCGTCGTTTTCGATCATCTTCTCGATGCCGCGCAGTTGACCCTGCAAGATTCGCGAGCGGTGCAAGGCCCGCTTCTTGATGTCGTCGATCATCCCGTCAAAATACCCCCCGGGGGTATTTTGGTCAAGGCCATCGCTCGCAGTCGCTGACTACAGTGTGCCCATGATCATCACGAAGCGCGAGCACGCCTGTCTGGTCGTCGAGCACGAGGGCTCAACGCTCGTCATCGACCCGGGCGGCTACACAGCGGCTTTCGAGGTCACCAACCTCTCGGCGATCGTCGTGACCCACGAGCACGGCGACCACGTGACGCGCGAACACCTCGATCGTCTGCTGGCCGCGGCGCCCGGTGCCGTCGAGTTGTTCGCGCCGGCCGGAGTCGCCGCCACGCATCCTGACTACCACTGGCAGATTGTTGGAGACGGCGACGCTCGGGCAGCCGGGCCGTTCTCGCTCTCCTTCTCGGGAGGAAAGCACGCCGAGATTCACCGCTCGATCCCTCTCGTCGACAACGTGGGTGTCTTCGTCAACGAGACGCTCTACTACCCGGGTGACTCGTACACCGTGCCGCCCCATGCGGTGCCGGTGCTCGCTGTTCCGGCGAGCGCACCGTGGTTGAAGATCGGCGAGGTCATGGACTACCTCGATGCCGTGCGACCGGCGCGAGCGTTTCCGACTCACGAGCGCGTCAATTCTGATGCGGGCAACGCCATGGCGAATGCCCGTATCACCGCGGTCGTCGAGTCGCACGGCGGCAGTGTCACGGTGCTGCAGCCGGGCGACTCGATCGACGTGGGCTAAAGCGCGACTAGCTGCTCGACGCGCCGCCCGCGTTCACGCCCGCGGCGGCGACCGGCGTGCGACCGCGCCGCGATCCCGCGGCGAACACCGCGAGCGCTGCGGCGAGGGATGCCGCGGCAATGGTGGCCGCGATGATCAGCGTGAGGGCATCCGGAGCCACAATCGACTGGCCCCGCAAGGCCTGCATCGTGACGAGGCCGACGACGGCGAGGTAGGCACCCGCACCGGTGAGCACGAGCCCCCGGCGCACGAGGGCGTCTCGCAGCAGCGGCACGCGGCGCGCACCGATTTCGAGCAGCAGCGCGAGCAACGGCAAAGCCTGCAGGGCGTGCATGCCGATGAAGTGCGGAATGCGCAGGTCGCCCGCGATTGTGCTCCAGCCCAACAGGGGCAAGCCCGGGCCGCCGTCGGCCGAGCCGACCGTGTGGGCGCCCGCGATGCCCTGCCAGTCGTTGAGCTGATCGGCTGTCGGCCCCGTCATGAGAAAAGCGAGCCCCATACCGAGCAACGAGATCGCCACACCCGTGCGAATAGCCGCTTGACGGGCGGGGTCAGCACCCGGGTTGCGCCACAGCGCGACTCCAGCGACAAAAGTGGCGATCCACAGAGTCGTGATCGCGGCGGCCATGATCGACCACAACGTCGTTGCGAGGGGCGTGCTGACGTTGAAGTGACTCGTGATGCCCGCCACGGCGGCGCCCGTGATGATCACGAGTTCGATCGCGAGCGTGACGGTGATGATGGTGCCCGCCCACCACGCCGCACGCGTCCACCGCGTGAAGTGCCCGATGATCCAGGCCCACGTCACGGCATAGATCGTGCCCGAAATGGCGAACTTGAGGGGCTTCTCCCACAGGTTGACGCCGAGCACTTCGCGGTCGTCAACGAGCCACCCGATGACCGTGACAAGGGTGAGCACCGCGAGCAGAGCGCCCAAGACCAGCAGGGGGCGGTGCCACCGGCTCGGCGGCAGGTCGAGTCGCCAGTCGGCGGCGGCAGGAGCGGGAGTTGTCGTGGTCATCAGCAGTCCTCGGGGTCGATGAGGTCACCAGGGGCAGGAGTGCCCTCTGGCAGGGGGAACCGGCGGAATGATTCCGCCTCTTGAGCGATACGACGCAGCCCCGCGAAGAGCGCGTCGCCGAGAACGGTGCCGACAACGACCACGCTGGTCATCTGGGCTTCGTCATGGGCGAATGCCACGGCCGCAAGGTCGGCGGCGGCAACGAGGTCGGCGGCCTCGGCATACTGCTCGAGCACCGACTCGGTGATGAGGTCGACGCCGAGCGCCGCGTAGGTGTCGATCACGCGGGCTGCCATGGCGAGTCCGGGGTTGTTGCGATACACACCCCACCCTCGACGGGCACAGAGCTGGGCGACGCGAGCAGCACCGTCTCCCCCGCCGGTCGTCGGCGGGGCCGGCTGGGTCACCGCGCGCTGGGCAATGCCAAACGTCGAGCTCAGCGGCACCGAGTCGTCGTCGAGCGCGCCGACGACCGCGGCGGCTTGCGCCACGCTCAATCCCCCCACGTCGAGCAGTGCCCGCACGAGACGAACACGCTCCACGTGGGAG
>NZ_JANRKZ010000198.1:0-7372 GCF_033763155.1 Microcella sp. | reverse complement strand
TCGAGTGGTCGCAGCCGATTAGCGAGCGTGCGGAGATTCGACGCGAGATCGTCGCGCTCTACGACCGCGCGTGCGCCGCCCTCGGGGTCGAGCCGCGGCCGCACGACTAAGAGTGCTCGGACAACGTCACCGCGAGTGTCGTCGACGGACACCCTCGTAGTAAGGTAAGCCTTACCTGACTTACGAGGAACACGATGTCTGCCGCGACCGACACCGCACCACACTCAATTGCCGCGGGCGCCCCCTCCGGCACCGGCACGGGCGACGCGGTGCCGTTCTCCCGACTCGTGCGCGAGCGCAGCGGTGCCCACCACGGCTCGAGCGAAAGCGCGAGCTTCATGACCGAGCTCATGGCCGGCCGGGCGACGCTCGACGACTACACGGCCCTCGTCGTGCAGCACTGGGCCATCTACGAGGCGCTCGAAGGCGTAGCGGATGCTCTGCGCGAGCATCCGCTCGTCGCCCCGTTTCTCTCGGCCGACCTCGACCGCCTGCCCTCACTCGAGCGCGACCTCGCCGCACTGCTGGGCGTTGAGTGGCGGAATCACCTCGAGTTCGTGCCCGCCACCGTCGACTATGCCGCGCGCATTCGCGAGGTCGCGGCGGAGTGGCCCGCGGGCTACGTCGCCCACCACTACACGCGCTACCTCGGCGATCTCTCGGGCGGCATTCACATCGGTCGGGTGGTCTCGCGCCAGTTCGGTTTTGACCCGGCCGGCCCCGGCGCGTCGTTCTATCACTTCGACCACATCAGCGACCCCGCCGCATTCAAAGATGCCTATCGAGCGCAGCTCGACGCGGCGCCGTGGGCATCCAACGAGGCCGATCGCGTCGTCGCCGAAGTGCTCAGCGCCTACGACCGCAACACCCTGATTTTCGAACAACTGGCCGCGCGCGGCTGAGCGGAGCGCTCTTTCGCCATGCAGAACGGGGCGGCTCCCGCAAGGGAACCGCCCCGTGTCTGTGTGCGCGACGGGATGCCCGCACGCAGTGACGCGGACTTAGAAGTCCATGCCGCCGCTCGGGTCGCCCATGGGCGCCGGGTGCTTCTCGGGCTTGTCGGCAACGACGGCCTCGGTGGTGAGGAAGAGACCGGCGATCGACGCCGCGTTGAGCAGAGCCGAGCGCGTGACCTTGACCGGGTCGGCGATGCCGGCACCGAGCATGTCGACGTACTCACCCGTCGCGGCGTTGAGGCCGAAGCCCACCTCGAGGTGACGCACCTTGTCGGCGACCACGCCGGGCTCGAGGCCCGCGTTCAGAGCGATCTGCTTGAGCGGAGCGTCGATGGCAACCTTGACGATGTTCGCGCCGGTGGCCTCGTCACCGACGAGGTCGGTGAGCTCCTTCGACTCGAACGCCGTCTTGCCCGCCTGGATGAGCGCGACGCCACCACCGGCGACGATGCCCTCTTCCACAGCCGCCTTCGCGTTGCGAACGGCGTCTTCGATGCGGTGCTTGCGCTCCTTGAGCTCGACCTCGGTGGCCGCACCCGCCTTGATGACAGCAACGCCGCCCGCGAGCTTGGCGAGACGCTCTTGCAGCTTCTCGCGGTCGTAGTCGGAGTCGGTGTTCTCGATCTCGGCGCGGATCTGCTTGACGCGACCGGCAATAGCGTCGGCCTCGCCGGCACCCTCCACGATCGTGGTCTCGTCTTTGGTGATGACGACCTTACGCGCGCGGCCCAGCAAGTCGAGGGTGGCGTTCTCGAGCTTGAGACCGACCTCCTCGCTGATGACCTGACCGCCGGTGAGGATGGCGATGTCTTGCAGCATGGCCTTGCGGCGGTCACCGAAGCCAGGAGCCTTGACGGCGACCGACTTGAAGATGCCGCGGATCTTGTTGACGACCAGCGTGGCCAGAGCCTCGCCCTCGACGTCTTCGGCGATGATGAGCAGCTGCTTGCCGCTCTGGATCACCTTGTCGACGACGGGGAGCAGGTCTTTGATGGCCGAGATCTTGCCGTTGACGATCAGGATGTAGGGGTCTTCGAAGACCGCTTCCTGACGCTCCGGGTCGGTCACGAAGTACGCCGACAGGTAGCCCTTGTCGAAGCGCATGCCCTCGGTGAGCTCGAGCTCGGTGCCGAAGGTGTTCGACTCTTCAACCGTGACGACGCCCTCTTTGCCCACCTTGTCGATGGCCTCGGCGATGAGCGCGCCGATCTCGGGGTCGGCGGCCGAGATGCTCGCGGTCGCGGCGATCTCTTCTTTGGTCTCGACCTCCTTGGCGTTCTTCAGCAGCTGGGCCGAGACAGCCTGCGTGGCCTTCTCGATGCCGCGCTTGAGGCTGATGGGGTCAGCGCCGGCCGCGACGTTGCGCAGGCCCTCGCGCACGAGCGCCTGAGCGAGCACAACCGAGGTGGTCGTGCCGTCACCGGCGACGTCGTCGGTCTTCTTGGCGACCTCTTTGACGAGCTCCGCGCCGATCTTCTCGAACGGGTCGTCGAGCTCGATCTCTTTGGCGATGGAGACGCCGTCGTTGGTGATGGTGGGGGCGCCCCACTTCTTCTCGAGGACGACGTTGCGCCCACGCGGGCCCAGCGTGACCTTGACGGCGTCAGCCAGGATGTTGAGGCCGCGCTCGAGGCCGCGACGGGCCTCTTCGTCGAAAGCGATGATCTTAGCCATGTGTCTCTCGTCCCTCCCGGACGCTTCACGTACGGTAGCTCTTGGCACTCACAGAGCGTGAGTGCTAAACGATTCTGGCACTCGCTGGGGTCGAGTGCAAGCCGCGCGAGCCGTGCATACGGCCAGAGCGAGGGTGAGCGTGAACGAGCGGCTATCGGAACGCGAGCGAGCCGCCGAGCGGCACGAGCTCGACCCAGGTGTTGCCAGGCGCCAACCGCACGGCCACCCCGTTGGCGTCGAGCAATCGAATGGGCGCCGTCATCGAGCTCTTCGACCACGTGGCGCGCACGGTGGCCCCGCCCGTCGAAATCCAGGCTTCGCCCGAGCCGATGAGCTGAGTGGTCGGGATGCTCTGAATCACCTGCACCGGAACCCTCAGCACCACGACATTGACGGCGCTCAACTGTGCCCCGTTGGCATCGGTGTCGGGCGTGCCGCCCGTCTGCAGCCTCAGCCAGCGCTGGCTCGCGGCATCCCAGTTCCACGACGGACTGCTCGCACCGCCAAAGCGCATGTCCATGCCCGCCGTGGGAGTGCCTTCTTTCGTCGCCGTCGCCGACGCGATGCTGTCAGAGAATGCGAAGAGCTGCGGAGGCGGCGCCAGGTCGAGGTGCTGCGCGATGACCTCGGGGGCCTTCACGAGCACGTTGTGCGGAGCATCCGCGTTATCGCCTCGATAGAACGTGTCATCGGTGTCGCGTTGCCCGTGAATGGCGTTGTACACGGGGGCCGCGCGCATCATCTCGACAAAGCGACTCTGACCTCCCGAGTAGGCGACGATGCCGCCGAGCGGCGAGATGATGTCGGGGTCCATCGGGCGAATCGAGCGCACGGGCCCGATGACGCTCGGCACGTCTGAGTGCCAGACGGCGACGTAGCGAGTGAGACCGCCCTCGACGAGTTCTTCAAAGACGATGTCGGTTCGCTCGAGGCCGATCTGCGGGCGCGCGTCGGGGTGGTTGTCGACCTTGGCGGCAAGAGACGGGGTAGCGAGTGCCCCCACCTCGATCTGCTCGCCCGTGAGCGGCGCGATGGCATAGGCCGGGGGCGCTTCGTAGGTCGAGACATACGACGGAGACGCCGAGTGGCTGGGCATGACCTCTGTCGTCGTGCACCCACCGATGACCACGAGGGCGGCGCTGAGTGCGCCGACGCTCGCGATGCGGAGGGTCGACCGGGTCATGGCGTCACCTTAGCCCCGGGAGGAATGCGCGAGGCGGCACGGGCGCGGTGCGCCGCACGCGCGATCAGGCGACGCGAACTCCTTCGGCCTGCGGGCCTTTCGTGCCCGTGCCGATCTCGAACGTGACCGATTGACCTTCTTCGAGCACCTTGTATCCGGGCATGTCGATCGCGCTGTAGTGCACAAACACGTCGCTCTCACCGCCCTCGAGCGTGATGAAGCCGAAGCCTTTCTCGGCGTTAAACCACTTGACGGTTCCTGTGGGCATTGCGGAGCTCCTTGTAGCCGGGGATTGAGTGAGAATACCCGTGCTGACCCCCGGAATACAGGGCTCGAGAGCCCTCGGCGATGACGTTTTACCGACGCGAAACGCCCGCGTAACGCACGACCCTTACGGGGCAGCGATTGCGGCGAAATCGGCGCCCAGCGCGATGGTGATGGGCGCTCCGGGGAAAGCGTCTGACAGCTCAAACACGCCCACGCCCAGCAACTGAACCATGCCCGCCGCGACACCTTCGAGGGCCGGGTCGCTGTAGTAGATGACCGTCTCGGTCAGATCGGTCTGCGCTGCCGACGTCACGGTGCCCACGGGCCAGCCCGGTGCGGTCAACAGGTCGCGTGCCGCGGCACCGAGCCCGTTGACCTCCGTTCCGTTCAAGATCGTGATGACAAAGCCGGCCGGCAGTTCGGCCAGCGCAGGGTCGGTGATGGGCTCGACCAGCGACGAGGGCGACGGCGACTCCGTCGGCGTCGGCATGGGCTCAGCCGTGCCCAGCCCCGGAAGTTCGAAGTTCACGCGATCGCTAATGAGCGAGAGGCCATAGAGCCCGGCGACGACGAGCGCTCCGCTGGCGAGTGCCGCCCACGCAAAGGCAATCCAGCCGCGCCCGCGGGGGGCCGGAGCGCGGTGGGCGCCAACGCGTCCGAGGTTGGTGGGAATCTCGTCGAAACGATCGGGGGTGTATTCGGCCATCGTGATGATGCCTTCCGCAGGTGGGGTCTTAGGCCGCGCCATCGGCGCGTGCACGTCGTATGCGTCGCCGTTCTGCGCGACTATCGCGCACTTCGAGCAATCGGCCCACAAGAACGGGGTCGTATTGCACGGCGACCTCAGTGTCGATCACGGCGTTCAACACTTGATAGTAGCGGGCCGGAGTCCAGCCGAACTCGCGGCGGATGCCGAGCTCTTTCGCCCCGCTGTGACCCCACCACGTGCGCTCGAACTCGAGCACGCGCTGGGCGCGCTCGTCGAGTGGGTTGGTGGGAGCATCCATGGGTCATCAGAGTACGACCCGAGGACCTTCGGCCCTAGGCGGCTCGCGGGCGCTACGGAAGGCTCAGTCGGGGGCGCCCACCTGCCGCACAGCGGCGCGGGTTAGGCTTGCCTAACTCTCGCTGAGCCGACTCTCGATCGACCGGAACCGTCATGACCCGCCAATCTTCGCGCAGCACGCGCGCGCCGCACCGCAGTGCCGCGATGGTGTCGGTGGGCGCCGTCGTCATCGCTCTGCTGACGGGATGCTCGGTGTCGACCCCGCAGTCGAGTGCCGAGCCCACGGCTCCCGTGGGCCCGCGCGTGCCCCTCAGCGAGCTCGTGGTGGCCGAAAACCCGCGCGCACTGACGGGACCGTCCACGGCACTCATCGAATCCAGCGCCATCGTTCCGGTCGCCACCGACCCCGCTCAAGCGTTGCCCGTCACGGTCGTGTCGCGCGACCTCGACGGCGACCGCGACGTCGTCGTGAGTGACGCCAGTCGCATCCTGCCCCTCGACATTGCCGGCTCGATCGCGGCCACGGTCTTCGCGCTGGGCTTCGGCGACGATGTGGTCGGGCGCGACATCTCGACGACGTTTCCTGAGGCCGCCGACCTGCCCATCGTCACGAGCAGCGGCCACGCGATCAGCAGCGAGGCCGTGCTCGCCCTGCGCCCGACGCTCGTGATCACCGACGGCACGGTCGGGCCGACCGACGTCGTGCTGCAGTTGCGCGATGCCGGGGTGACAGTGGTCTATGTGGATGCCGAACCCGGCCTCAGCGCCCCCGCCGAGCTGGCGCGGCAAGTGTCGGCAGCTCTCGGCTCACCCGAGACAGGAGACCTGCTCGCCGAACGTCTCGAGCAGGAGCTCGCCGACGTGCTCGCCGCAATCGAGTCGATCCGCCCCGATGACCCGGCCGACCGCGTGCGCATTCTGTTTCTCTACCTGCGAGGTGCCTCGGGCATCTACTACCTCTTTGGCGAAGAGTCGGGCGCCGACGAGCTCATCGAAGGGCTCGGCGGCATCGACGTGGCCGGAGAGATCGGCTGGGTCGGCCTGCGGCCCATGACCGACGAAGCTCTCGTGGCGGCAAACCCCGACCTGATCTTGGTCATGACCGGGGGCCTCGAGAGCGTGGGCGGCGTCGACGGCCTGCTCGCCGAGAAGCCTGCCGTCGGACTCACGCGCGCCGGCGAAACCCGCCGCTTCGTCGACATGGATGACGGCGAGGTGCTGAGCTTCGGCCCCCGCACGCCCGCGGTGCTCGACGCGCTTGCTCGGGCAATCTATGCCCCGTAACCACCCACCCAGCGGTGAATGACATCTCCGTGCGGTGACACCACGGCGAGCGCGCGGCCGTCGAGGCTCAGCACGAAGTCATCGTCGGCGCCCGGCAGCAGCGCATCGGCGCTCGCTCCGACGTCGGTCAGCACTCGTCGGCCGTCGAGGGAGATCCAGTGGCCGGGCAGCTCGCTCACCGCCGCCGTGAACCGCGCGCGATCGGCGGGCGAGAGATACACGAGCACGGCCGGGCTCGCGACGACGAGCGTGGCATCGTGCGGTGCGTGCGCCGCGAGCGCCGCGAGCCCCTCAACGGCGTCTCCCGCAATGAGGTGCAGGGTGTGCTCGCGTGCGATCGCGATGGCGGCGTCGAGCTGTGCTGCGCGCTCACGCTCTTCGGGCCAGATGAGCGTGCGCAGCCACCTCTCGTCGTCGGCGTTCGTGAGCCGCAGGGGGCTGCGCTCGAGCCCTGCCCGCCACACGATCTCAGGCATCGCCGTCGGCACCGGCACGCCCTCCCCGAGGGTGCACCGCAGCTCGAGCGTCGAGGGGCCTTCGACCGGGTCGACGCGGTGCTCGACTCCGTCAGCATCGACGAACACGTGGCTGTAGCGGTCGACGAGCAGACCGAGCCCGGCCGATGCTCCCACTTCGAGCAGAGCAATCGGGCCGGGGATTCCCTGAAGGGCCGCGAGCAAGGGTGCCGTACGGCGCGGGTCGTTCGTTTGCGTGGCGCGGTGGCGCGCGATCTGGGCCACAGCATCCCACTCGCCTTCGAGCCAGGCGCGGATGTCGCCGTTCGCTGCGAGCCCCGAAAACCGCGCGGCCGTGAGCACGAGAACGGGCTGACGATCAGCGACGGGCAGAGTGTCGATGAGGGCGATGCACTCGTCGTCGTCGGCGATCTCGAGCGACCAGGCCGCGTAGGTGCGCGAGCGTGGGGCCGCCTCGCGGGCGAAGCGCCGGTACCGTTCTGCGGTCGTGCTCACGGTGCCATCGTGCCACCGACCGGGGCTCAGG
>NZ_JANRKZ010000197.1:0-3255 GCF_033763155.1 Microcella sp. | reverse complement strand
CGAGGGTGCGATCGATGCGGCGAGCATCCTGAAGCCGCTGTTGGCGCGTGGCGAACTGCAGACCATCGGAGCCACCACGCTCGACGAGTACCGCAAGCACTTTGAGAAGGATGCTGCGCTCGAGCGTCGCTTCCAGCCCGTGCAGGTCAACGAGCCCTCGTTGCCGCACGCGATCAACATCTTGAAGGGGCTTCGCGACAAGTACGAGGCGTTCCACAAGGTCTCGATCACCGATGGCGCAATCGTCGCCGCGGTGAACTTGGCCGACCGCTACGTGCAAGACCGCTTCTTGCCTGACAAGGCCATCGACTTGATCGACGAGGCCGGCGCCCGCCTGCGCCTGTCGATCCTCTCGGCGCCGCCCGAGCTGCGCGAGTTCGACGAGAAGATCGCTGGCGTGCGCACCGAGAAAGAACTGGCGATCGAGAACCAAGACTTCGAGAAGGCCGCGAGCTTGCGCGACGACGAGAAGAAGTTGCTCGGTGAGCGTCTTCGCCTCGAGAAGCAGTGGCGCGCCGGTGAGGTCGCGGCGAGCGGCACCGTCGACGAGGGCGTGATTGCCGAGGTGCTGGCGCAGGCCACGGGCATCCCCGTCTTCAAGCTGACGGAGGAGGAGTCGAGCCGCCTCATCTTCATGGAAAAGGCCCTGCACCAGCGGGTCATCGGCCAAGAAGAAGCGATCTCGGTTCTGGCCAAGACGATCCGCCGCACGCGCGCGGGCCTGAAAGACCCGAAGCGCCCCTCGGGCTCGTTCATCTTCGCCGGCCCCACGGGTGTCGGAAAGACCGAGCTCGCCAAGGCGCTCGCCGAGTTCCTCTTCGACGACGAGGGCGCGCTCATCGCGCTCGACATGTCGGAATACGGCGAGAAGCACACCGTCTCGCGCCTGTTCGGTGCCCCTCCCGGATTCGTTGGATTCGAAGAGGGCGGCCAGCTCACCGAGAAGGTGCGTCGCAAGCCGTTTAGCGTCGTGCTCTTCGACGAGATCGAGAAGGCACACCCCGACATCTTCAACTCGCTGTTGCAGGTGCTCGAAGAGGGCCGCTTGACCGACGGTCAGGGTCGCGTCGTCGACTTCAAGAACACCGTCATCATCATGACAACCAACCTCGGCACGAAAGACATCACTGGTGGCCCCGTGGGCTTCACGCTCGAGGGCAACGCCGCGGCGTCATACTCGGCCATGCGCGCGAAGGTCGTCGAAGAGCTCAAGAAGCACTTCAAGCCCGAGTTCTTGAACCGTGTTGACGAGACGATCGTCTTCCCGCAGCTCAACCAAGACGAGCTGCTGCAGATCGTTGACCTCTTCGTGAAGCGACTGCGCGAGCGTCTGCTCGACCGCGACATGACGATCGAGGTGAGCGACGCCGCCAAGGCACAGCTGATCAAGGTCGGATGGGATCCCACGCTCGGTGCGCGCCCATTGCGACGCGCAGTGCAGCACGAGATCGAAGACGCCTTGAGCGAGCGCATCTTGCACGGTGAGCTCAACGCGGGCGACCACATCGCGGTCGACTTCGTTGACGGTGCGTTCACCTTCGCCACGACGCGCAAAGAGCTGGCGGCCGTCGAGGCCGGCGCGGGAGCGTCGGCCGAACTGCCGCCCGTCGAGTAACGCGCGGCGAGCATCCGTCGACGGATGCCCGCACCCCGTCAGCGCCCCGGCCCGTCACACGGCCGGGGCGCTTCGGCGTGTGCGCCGTAGGCTGGCAAGGTGATGCGATTGTTCAGCAACCCGCACCCGATCGTCGTGCAGTACCGCCCGCCGAAGGGTCTCTCGGTGGTCGAAGCGGCTGAATTGCTGCAGCAGAACTCACGTGCGGTCGTGGCGCAGCTGATCGACTTTGCCGCTCGCCGCATCGTCGTGATGGCACCCGGTCCGAAGCGGCGCAGCTTTCGCGTCGTTCGAACCTCTCGAGGGGTCTCGTCGCTGGCTGAGGAGTCGATTCTCGCTGCTCTGTTCGGCGACCGGGCAATGACCGGGGCTTCCGTCACGCTGACGCGGCATCGCAACGAAGGAGTGAGTCGACGGCTTGCGAATGCGCATCGCGGCATGGCTGCCTCACTCATCGAGCGAGGCCTGGTTGCCGAGCGCTCGTTCGCCTCTCGCCTCGCGCGGTTGTGGGATCCCCGGCCGGTCGCTCCGACCGATGAGGCCGAGTCGGCGCTCGCGCACCTCGAAGGGCTGCGCCAGTACATCGCGCTCGCCGAAGCCGATCGCATGCAAGTTCTCCTCGGGCCCGACTCCGCGATTGAGCGTCGTGACGCGAGTGGTGAATCGACACTGGTCATCCACGAAAAGCTGCTCGGCTATGCGGTGCTCTTCGGGCTCGAGAAGCAGTGGGCTGCTCGCATTGCAGCCGACTACGCCGTCGAGCGAACGGGCAGAGAGCCTGTAAACATCGACAGTCTTGCGTGGGTTGACGCTGCCGTGTGGGAGGTTGTCACGACGAGTGCCGATCTGCCGATCGAAGGTCTCGATCTTTCCGCGCTCCCTGAGTTCCCCGAGGTCGATGTTGATTTCGCCGCCGGAGCGGCCGACGTTCTCGACGGCCTTGGCGCATTCTTCGGCGGTCTCTGATGATGCGCCGGCTCTAGGCTGGAAGCGTGACGAGCAACGGGTTTAGCGTGCGGCGCGCGCGCACGGCCGATGTGCGCGCGATCAAGCAGCTCGTCGAGCCGCTCGTGCAGCAGGGCATTCTGCTCGGCAAAGAGCTCGTCGTGTTCTTCGAGTCGTTGCAAGAGTTTCGCGTGGCCGTTGACGACGCCACGGGTGAGGTCATTGGCTGCGGCGCGGTGCATGTGATCTGGGAAGACCTCGGTGAGATCCGCACGCTCGCGGCGAGCGATGCGTGGCGCGGCCGCGGCGTTGGTCACGCGCTGCTCTCGAGCCTCGAAGAAGACGCGCGCGAACTGGGCCTGCAGCGCTTGTTCTGTCTCACGTTCGAAGTCGATTTCTTCGGCCGTCATGGCTTTGCGCCCATCGGGGAACAACTGCTCATCGACCCCGAGGTCTATGCCGAGCTCGTGCGTTCGCCCGATGAGGGTGTCGCTGAGTTTCTCGACCTGTCGCGCGTGAAGCCGAACACTCTGGGCAATACGCGCATGCTCAAGGTTTTGTAGAGGTAGCTGAGGGTTCGGGCACACGCCGGGCCAGCATCCGCCCGCCGCCCCTCACCGGGCCTACCCTGGCGACATGTCGACGATCCGTAATCCCGTCGGGCCGCTGCCGCCGCAGGTCTATTGGAGGCGGCG
>NZ_JANRKZ010000196.1:0-3547 GCF_033763155.1 Microcella sp. | reverse complement strand
TCTTCGGGAATGTAGGGGTCGATGAGCGTCGCGACACCGAGCGCTCGCGCCGCGGCGAATGCGGCATCGTGAACGCCGCCATGCAGCGTGACATGAGAGGTGGGGGCTACGAGGTGCGCCGCAGCAAGAGCGGGACCGAGGGTGTCCGCGGCTTCCACGAGACCGTACGGTTCGACCGCGCGCACCCCGAGGTCGGCCAGTCGTTGCGTGGTCGCCGACAGATCAGCCGCAAGGGCATCACGCACGGTATAGAGCTGCACAGAGGCAGATGGACGGGGCACGGCACGACTCCTCAGTGGTGGCGATCACACTTTCAATGCGCGATCGATGCGTCCACTCTACGGGCGCGCGTGCCGCGCAACCAAGATAGGTATGACCTAAGCGGCGTCCGGGGTCGCGGCCGATGTCATCACCGGTCGGGTGACGAGTCGGGTCGCGCGCACAATGCCGAAAACCACGAGCCACGCAATGCCGATTGTCGTCGCGACAAGTTCGAGGCGACTGCCAAAGACAGCGTTCCAGCGCGCCAATGAGAGCAGGCCTCCGGTCGCCGCCACGACTCCCACCGCGAGTGCCATGACGAGCGTGATGCCGCTTAACGCTCGGTGGCCCGGCGCAAAAGCGACTTGCAGCATCGCCCAACAGGCCGCGGCAAACGCGGCAATGGCCGCGAGCGTGTGCACGAGATCTTGCACCGTGAACGTGTCTCCGAGCGGCAAGGGGCACGACTGAGTGCACGGCACCTGAGAGGCGACGAAGAACGCCGAGCACGCGAACGCGAGCGTGAGAGCGGGCGTTCCGCGGCGCAGCAGGGCGGGACGGCTGCGCAGGTCACGCATCGACCATGCGACGAGCAATCCCCCCGCAACGAGCAAGAGCAGGGCCATTCGAAACTGCTCGGCCGTCGGCTCACCGAGGGCGCCGAGCTCGCTCACGTAGAGCTCGCGCGGCACCCGAACGCGAGCGAGCCAAATGAGCACGAGAGAGGCGGCCACCAGGAGGGCGCCGATGATGGCGAGCGCGGCATCCCCGTGCCGCCGAGGGCTATCGATCACAGACGGTCAGTCGACCGTGACGGAATCGATGACACACAACCCATGCACGAGGCACCTTTCACGAACGGCGGCAATCGTCAGCGCCCATGCTACGGCCACCGCGCGGCGCTCCCCACGCGGGTGTAGCAGGGATGTGACCGCGCGTTAACACGGCTGACCCGCGCATCGTGTTCACTGGGCTCACCAGGGGGAGGAACGACGAGCCATGACAACGATGCAGGCGATGGTGATGACGGCCGTAGGCGGGCCTGACGTGCTTCAGGTGACCGAGGTGCCGATGCCCGTTCGTGCCGGGGCCGAGGCACTCGTGCGCGTGCACGCGACGAGCGTGAACCCCATCGACGTCAAGACGCGCTCCGGTCGCGGATCAGCGGCGGCTATTCGGCAATACCCCACCGTTCTCGGGTACGACATCGCGGGAACCGTCGTCGAGTCGGCCTACCACTCGCACGCGCTGGCCCCCGGCCGCGAGGTCTATGGCATGACAACCGTTCCTCGCCTTGACGGAGGCAATGCTGAGTACGCGGCGGTACCCGAACTCTTTCTCGCGCCGAAGCCCACAACCCTCACGATGACCGAAGCGGCAGCGGTGCCGCTCGCCGCGCTCACGGCATGGGGCATGGTTGTCGATGTGGCGCGCGCGCATGAGGGCCAACGGATGCTCATCCACGCGGGAGCCGGTGGCGTCGGCCACTTCGCGGTGCAGTTGGCCACGTACTTCGGCGCAACGGTCACCGCCACGTGTTCCACGGCCAATGTGTCGTTCGTGCGCGAGCTCGGAGCGGCACGTGTCATCGATTACACGACCACACGTTTCGAGCACGAGGTGCACGACCACGACGTTGTCATCGACCTGATCGGAAACGTGCATGACAACACGGGCTCGCGGTCGCTTGCGACCCTGCGGCCCGGCGGGCTGCTCATCAACGCCCCGAGCGGGAGTTGGCCAACCATGCTCGACGACGCGCGTGATGCTCGCGTGCGGGCCACCGACTACAAGGTCTCACCGAGCGGAGCAACCTTGGCCGTCATCACCCGCATGCTCGAGGCGGGCGACCTGCGCGTGCACGTCGACCGTGTGCTGCCGCTCGCCGAGCTGGCTGAGGCGCACCGCCTGGTTGAGGCGGGCCACACGCGCGGCAAGATCGCGATCGAGGTTGCCCGCGGCTAGCGGCGAGCATCCGCCCGCCACGTGCCCGGCTAGCCCGGCGACGACAGAGCCGAGAACGCGAATGGCCCCGCCAGCGGCGGGGCCATTCGGTTGGTGCGTCGCAGTAGCGGCGGCGCACCCGTGAACGCTAAACGGCGTTGACGTCGAGCGGGATGCCCGGTCCGAAGGTCGTCGAGAGCGAGCCCTTCTGCAGGTAACGCCCCTTCGAGCTCGACGGCTTGAGGCGCATGACCTCGTCGAGCGCCGCCTTGAGGTTCTCGTGCAGCTGCTCTTCGCTGAACGAGGTCTTGCCGATGATGAAGTGCACGTTGGCGTGCTTGTCGACGCGGAACTCGATCTTGCCGCCCTTGATGTCAGTGACAGCCTTCGCGACATCGGGGGTCACGGTGCCGGTCTTCGGGTTGGGCATGAGGCCACGGGGGCCGAGCACCTTGCCGAGACGGCCGACCTGGCCCATGAGCTCGGGGGTCGAGACCGCCGAGTCAAAAGCGGTGTAGCCGCCCGCGACCTTCTCGATGAGCTCAACGCCACCGACCTCGTCAGCACCGGCCGCAATAGCGGCCTCGGCTGCCGGGCCCGTCGCGAAGACGATAACGCGGGCGGTCTTGCCCGTGCCGTGGGGCAGGTTGACGGTGCCACGCACCATCTGGTCTGCCTTACGCGGGTCGACGCCGAGCTTGAGCGCGACCTCAACCGTTGAGGTGGTGTTCTTCGAGCCGGTCTGACGAGCGACAGCCACGGCCTCAGTCGTGGAATAGAACTTGCCGTCTTCGATCTTCTCGGCCGCGGCCCGGTAGGCCTTCGACTTCTGTGCCATGTTGTGTCTCCTAAAAGTGAGTTCGCGGTTGGCGAGCCTGGCAGGCTCTCCCGCTGATGTGAAGGTGGTGGGTCGAGCTACTGCTCGACGGTGATGCCCATGCTGCGAGCAGTGCCGGCGATGATCTTCTCGGCCGCCTCGATGTCGTTGGCGTTGAGGTCAACCTGCTTCTGCTCCGCGATGGCGCGAATCTGCTCTTTGCTGAGCTTGGCCACCTTGACGGTGTGCGGGGTCGACGACCCCTTCTGCACGCCCGCTGCCTTCTTGATGAGCTCTGCGGCCGGCGGGGTCTTGAGAATGAACGTGAACGAACGGTCTTCGTACACGGTGATCTCAACCGGGATGACGTTGCCGCGCTGGGCTTCGGTCGCCGCGTTGTAGGCCTTGCAGAACTCCATGATGTTGACGCCGTGCTGACCGAGCGCCGGGCCGATGGGCGGGGCGGGGTTGGCGGCGCCGGCCTGGATCTGCAGCTTGATCAGACCCGTGACCTTCTTCTTCGGT
>NZ_JANRKZ010000195.1:0-4271 GCF_033763155.1 Microcella sp. | reverse complement strand
GAGGTCGCGCACGAGCGGCCACGCGTGCGCGAGCAGGTGATGCGCGAGCAAGACCGGCTGGGCGTGCTGCAAGTGCGTGCGACCGGGCATGACCGCAGCGGGATGCGCCTCGGCCTGAGCGACAATCGCCCCGATGAGCGCGCGCACCTCGCCCGCGATCACGGCGCCGTGGTCGCGCAAGTACAGACGGATGAGCGTGGCGATTTGGTCGTTGCGGCTGCGTCCGGCGCGCAACCGGCCGCCGAGCTCGGCTCCGACTGCGTCGACGAGAGCCGCCTCGAGAGCACCATGCACGTCTTCGTCGTCGGGACGGGGCTGCAGGCGTCCGTCTGCCCAGCGTGCCTCGATGTCGTCGAGGCCCTCGAGCATCCGCACCAGTTCGTCGTCGGTCAGGTAGCCCGCGGCTGCCAGCGCGCGAGCGTGCGCGCGCGAGCCTCGAATGTCGTAGCCGCCGAGTTGCCAGTCGAAGTGGGTCGAGCGACTGAGTCGTTGCAGCTCGGGCGAAGGACCGTCGCTAAAGCGCCCGCCCCAGAGCGAGCCCTCGTTCGTGGCGCCGCTCACCGCGCGCCGCCCGACTGTTCGAGCAACCAGACCATGAGCGCCTTTTGCGCGTGCAAGCGGTTCTCGGCCTCGTCCCAAATGACCGACTGCGGGCCGTCGATGACGTCGGCCGTGACTTCGTAGCCGCGGTCGGCCGGCAGGCAGTGGAGGAAGAGCGCGTCGGCCTTTGCGTGCGCCATCATCGCCGGGTCGACGCGATAGGCGCCGAAGGTCGCGACGCGGTGCGCCTTCTCGTCTTCTTTGCCCATCGAGACCCACGTGTCGGTGACGACGACGTCGGCGCCCGTGACCGCGGCGACCGGATCGGTCGTGACGGTGATCGAGCCCCCGGTCTCGGCCGCGCGCCGCTCGGCATCAGCGACGACCGACGCGCTCGGCGCGAACGAATCGGGAGCCGCGATGCGCACGTGCATGCCCGCGGTCGCCCCCGCGAGCAGGTAGGACTGCGCCATGTTGCTCGCGCCGTCACCGAGGAAGGCGACCGTGAGACCCGCGAGGTCTCCCCGGTGTTCACGAATCGTCAGCAGGTCGGCAAGCAGTTGGCACGGGTGAAAGTCGTCGCTCAGGGCGTTGATGACGGGAACCGTCGTGCCCGCGGCCATCTCTTCGAGGCCGGCCTGCGCGTAGGTGCGCCACACGATCGCGGCGACCATGCGCTCGAGCACCCGAGCGGTGTCGCTCGGCGTCTCTTTTCCGCCCAGCTGACTACTCGCCGTCGAGATGATGAGCGGCACGCCGCCGAGGTCGGCGATGCCGACAGCGAAGCTCACGCGCGTGCGGGTCGACGACTTGTCGAAGATGACCGCGACCGTCTGCGGGCCGGCCAGAGGTGTGCGGCCCCAGCGGTCGGCCTTGATTTGCGCGGCAAGGTCGAGAATCTGCGCTTGCTCGGCGGCCGTGATGTCATCGTCGCGCAAAAAGTGTCGAGCGACGGGAGCATGAGCGGTCATGGGGTGGTGGCCTCCAGGCCTACGGCGAGCACGCTCGCGGCGAACAGGGTCAAGAACCGGTCGATCTCAGCATCGCCGATGATGAGCGGTGGCGCGAGGCGGATGCTCTCGTCGTTGGCCGCGTTGATGATGAGCCCGCGATCAAGAGCCTCGGCGACCACGCGCTGCGCGACCGGCGCGGTGAGTCCGATTCCCAGCAGCAACCCGCGGCCGCGCACCTCGGCGACGAGGGGCGAGCCGAGCGACAGGATGCCCTCTCGCAGCTGCTCGCCGCGGCGGGCCGCGTTGCCGACGAGGTCGGCCCGCTCGATTTCGGCGAGCACAGCATCCGCGACTCCCGTCGCGAGTGGATTGCCGCCAAAGGTCGAGCCATGCTGACCGAGCGTGAAGAGCTCGCTCGCGGCACCGCGCGTGACGAGTGCCCCGACGGGCACTCCCCCGCCGATGCCTTTCGCGACGACGACGGCGTCGGGCAGGTCGTCAGCGAGCTCGCGCTGAAACGCGAACCAGTCGCCGGTGCGCCCCGCGCCGGTCTGGATCTCGTCGACGATGAGCAGGGTGCCGTGCTCACGCGTGAGGCGGCGGGCCTCGGCGAGGAACCCCGGCGGCAGCGGCACGACGCCCGCTTCACCCTTGATGGGTTCGAGCACAACGGCCGCGACATCCGGGCCGAGCGCGGCCTCGAGCGCTGCGAGGTCGGTCGGCAGGTGTTCGACACCCGGCACCATCGGCTCGAAGGGCGTGCGCAACGCGGGCTTGCCCGTGAGCGCGAGGGCGCCCATCGTGCGGCCGTGAAAGCCCTGCTCGAACGCGAGAATGCGCGGCCGGCCGGTGCGCCGAGCGAGCTTGAGAGCCGCCTCGATGGCCTCGGCGCCCGAGTTGGCGGGGTAGACCCGGCCGGTCTCGCCACAGCCCGTGAGGCGCACGAGGCGCTCGGCGAAGGCTACCGCTTGCGGGGTCGTGAAGTAGTTGCTGACGTGCAGGGCGCGGCCGGCTTGCGCGGCAATGGCCTCGACGATGACGGGGTGTGCGTGTCCGAGCGAATTGACCGCGATGCCCGCGAGAAAGTCGAGATACTCCCGACCGTCGACATCCCACACGAGGGCCCCGCGCCCGTGATCAAGCACGGCCATGGGGGCCGGGGCCGAGCGCATCGCGACGCGCGCGAATCGCTCGCGCACGGCATCCGTCTGCACACCCGTGATCATGCCGCGGTCACTTCAGTTCCGATGCCCTCTTGCGTGAAGATCTCGAGCAAGATCGAGTGCGGCACGCGTCCGTCGATAATCGCGGCCTTGCCCACTCCCCCGTCGACGGCCTCGAGGCACGCGGCCATCTTGGGGATCATTCCCGACTCGAGGCTCGGCAGCAGCGCCCGCAACTCATCGGCGTCGATCGACGAGACGAGCGAGCTCATGTCGGGCCAGTCGCGGTAGAGCCCGGCCACGTCAGTGAGAATCACGAGCTTCTCGGCCTCGAGTGCCACGGCGAGCGCCGCGGCTGCCGAATCGGCGTTGACGTTGAGGCTCTGACCCGGGTTGTCACCGTCGGGCGCAATCGACGAGACGACCGGGATGCGCCCCGCGTCTAGCTGCGCGAGCACCGCCGCGGGGTCGACCCCCACCACATCACCCACGAGCCCGAGGTCAACCTCAACCCCATCGACCACGACGCCGCGGCGCCGCCCGCGAAACAGTCCCGCGTCTTCGCCCGAGATCGCGGCCGCGAACGGACCGTGCTCGTTGATGAGGCTCACGAGCGATCGGCTGATTTGGCCCGTGAGCACCATGCGCACGACCTCCATGGCCTCCGGGCTCGTCACCCGATAGCCGCCGCGAAACTCGCTTTCGATGCCGAACTTCTCGAGCATCGCCGAAATCTGGGGGCCCCCGCCGTGCACGACCACGGGCCGCAGCCCGACCGTGCGCAGGTAGACCATGTCTTGCGCGAAGGCCCGCTGCAGGTCGTCGCTGACCATGGCGTTTCCGCCGAACTTGATGACGACGACGCGGTCGCGAAAGCGTTGCAGCCACGGCAGCGACTCGATTAGGGTCGCTGCCTTGACGGCGGCTTGGGCGTGATCGTCGGCGACGGAGGCGGGGTCTCTGAGTTCTGTCATGGCGTTAGCTCGCGTAGGCGCTGTTTTCGTGCACGTAGTCGTGGGTGAGGTCGTTGGTGTAGACGGTGGCTGCGGCACTGCCCGCCTTGAGGTCAATGCTCACGTCGATCACGCGACCGCTCAGGTCGACCTCGTCGCGCGGTCGGTCGGGGGCGCCGGCGTGACACAACCGCACGCCGTTGAACGAGACGTCAACGGCATAGGGGTCAAACTCTGCCTGCGTCGTGCCGATCGCGGCGAGAACGCGACCCCAGTTGGGGTCGTTGCCAAACATGGCCGCCTTGAACAGGTTGCTGCGCGCGACCGATCGCGCGACCTCGACGGCATCGTCGTCCGTGACGGCTCCACTCACGGCGATGACAATGTCGTGGCTCGACCCCTCGGCATCAGCTTGCAATTGCCGCATGAGCGACATGCATGCCTCAGTGAGCAGCTCGGTGAACTGCTCAACGGGTGGAGTGACGGCGGATGCTCCGCTCGCCATGAGCGTCACCTGGTCATTGGTCGACATGCACCCGTCAGAGTCGAGGCGGTCGAAGCTCACGCGCGTGGCGGCGCGGAGCGCCCGGTCGAGCTCGGCGGCGGGCAGGTCGGCGTCGGTGGTGAGCACCACCAGCATGGTGGCGAGACCCGGTGCGAGC